>JANNFX010000174.1:0-4842 GCA_031380225.1 Hyphomicrobium sp. | reverse complement strand
AAAAACGCCTCTTGCGCCGTGCGGCGCACATTTGCATCGAGGCCAGCGTGGTAAGCTAACGCCTTGCGGCCTTTGGCAGCCAGAAACGCCGCCGTATCTTCGACGCCGCGGCGCGTCTGACAGTAAACGATACCGGCGTCTTGTGGATGCTCATTGGAAATAAACTGCCACAACTTTTCACGGCTGCTGACCGAGCCCATTTCAGCAATGGTGTAGCGGATATTCGGCCGGTCAAAACTGGCGACAAAGCGCTCGGCTTCTTCAAGCTGCAATTCGGCGACGATTTCTTCGCGCGTGCGCTCGTCGGCGGTCGCGGTCAGAGCGATGCGCGGCACGTTCGGAAACCGCTCGTGTAACACACGAAGCTGCCGGTACTCGGGACGGAAGTCATGGCCCCATTGCGAAACGCAGTGCGCTTCATCGATCGCAAACAGTGCGATCCCGCACTGCTCAAGCATCGAAAGCGTGCGCTCTTGCAACAGTCGTTCAGGCGCGACGTAGAGCAGATCCAAGCCACCGGCGACGAGTTGGCGTTCGACGGCTTGCTGTTCGGGGAAACTCAAGCTCGAATTCAGAAACGCAGCCGTGACACCGGCAACTTTGAGGGCGTTGACCTGGTCCTGCATCAAAGCAATCAATGGCGAGACGACAATGCCAGTACCGCTGCGCACCAGAGACGGCACTTGATAACAAAGAGACTTGCCACCCCCGGTCGGCATCAAGACCAGCGCGTCGCCACCCGAAAGCATGGTTTCGATAATGCGGGCCTGGTGGCTACGGAAGCTCGGATAGCCGAATACTTTCTGCAAAACGCGGTGCGCTTCGGCCATGCCCGGCGGGGCCGGCTCATTAGCTTTTAAGGCGGCGGGGGGCATATCTGGATCCGGCAGCACCAAGATTGAGCCTTAAGTCCTAAAGCGATTCTGGCCGGATCGGCGGCCAGCCACCCGAATTGCCGCTGGAAAATCTCAGGAATATCTGGACAAGATACCGCCGGGGTACAGGCCGGACTCCGTGAACCCAGGTTTACACGCTATTCAGCACGGGTTCATCGCCGTCAGTCTAGGGATTTCATAAGTTCCACGGTTTCGATCCGCATCAACTAACAACACAGGTCCAACGCCATGCCGGCCCGCCGCACCCTCGCCCTTGCTTCGATTATCCTAGCCATTGCAGTACCGGCGGCGGCTAACGCCCAGGCCAACTGCGAAACCTATGGCAAGCTGGCACTCCAGCAGCAGAAGGACAACGAAGCCAACAAGTGCGGTTTCAATGGCCCTGACTGGAGCACGGACCTCAAGGGCCACATCGATTGGTGCACCAAGGTCGGCCCGGATAAATGGAAAGAGCAGATCCAGAGCCGCAATCAGGCATTAGCCGGTTGCGCCGGCAAGAAATAAGTCGGCCCCAAAGCAAAATAGTCGGCCGCACGTCTTCCCGGCTTTGAACCGCCCGGCTATCTTGCCGCCGAAAATCAATTCGGAGGCTGAGGAATGAAGCGGCTCGTCGGGTTTTTCGTTGCCGCTTTGGCAGTCTTCTATATCGTTTGGCCTGGATTCGCCGCCTATCAGATCAAATCCTCTCTTGACGCCAAGGACGCGGCCGCATTGTCGAGCCAGGTCGATTTCGACAGCGTGCGCCAGTCACTCCGCCCCGCCGTCGCGGCTAAGGTCGAAAGCTCGATAAATTTGGCGGCTGAAAAGTCCGGACCGGCGGGGGCTAGCATCTATGGGGCATTGAAAACGCAACTCATGCCCAAAATCGTCGATTCGGCTTTAGCGCAGTTCGTGACCCCCGAAACGCTAATCAAGCTGCATTCCGAGGGCGCCACCCTAAAAGAAGCGATGGACAAGCTCGTGACCGATCAGGTTGCCAAGCAAGGCGGAGGAGGAGGCACAGCTGGTGGGCAGGCCGGGGGCACGTTCGGCAAGGTCCTCGGTGGATTGCTCGGCAAGTCTGACGCGCCTGCGCCGGCTCCAAACTCGACAGGCTCCGCCACAGCCGCGAAGCCCCCGCCAAAGTACTCGCTCGCTAACGTCAAGGGCGCCGGCCTCGACGGGCCGCTCACCATTTACCTTATGTTGGCCAAAGACCCGGCCTCGAGCAAAGCCGATGTCACCGCCCGGATGACATTCTCGGGCGGCAGCTGGAGATTGACCGGTCTCGAGCCTAGCCTTTAGCCGGATCCACGCCAAAGCCCTGAGTGGCGCATTGTGATGCCGATAAACGTTACCCCCGCCGTCCCCAGAACCGCGGCCGTTAACGAATTTATTATCAGCTTAGAATTCGGCTATTTAGCAAACTCGTTAAACACTTAGTCTAAACATAGGGCTGCCCAACCCTACGTAGGCGTTGTATAGTCTTGGGATTGGTGCCGTTTATATCTGCTCTGGGGGATTGAAAGTTATGCGTCGTATCTCTGCCGCCGTGGCCGTCGCTCTATTGTCCACGTCCGTTGCAATATCCAGTGCCACGATGATCAGTGGCGCTGCATTTGCTGAAACAGCTGAGAGAGCGGCCGTTCGAAATCCGGTTATCACCAGTGTAATAGCGGCCGTTGAGGCGCGTTTAGCAGTCGAAAAAAATGACGGCGCGCGCAATTGGCTTTCAGAAATGGAAGGCTTCTATCGCGCTCCAGGTGCCAAGCCGTTGTGGGTGAACGAGGCTGGTCTTACTCAGGCAGGCGCGGACGCCATCGGCGAATTATTATTGGCTGACACGTATGGTCTCGATCGCAAGCAGTTCGATTTACCGGACACAACCATCGCTAGCGATCCCGCTTCGCTTGCCGCAGCAGAAGTTCGAATCTCATTCGCAGCAACGAAGTACGCATGGCATGCGCGCGGCGGCCGTGTTGACCCCTCTGACTTGAGCCTGTGGCTCGATCAATCACCACGCACGCTTTATGCGTCAGACGTCTTGGCCAACATGAGCAAGTCATACGATGCCGCCGCGGCACTCCGTGCCTATCAGCCCCAGCATCCGGAATTTGAGTTCTTGCGCCGGGCTTACCTGACCGAACGCGGCGACATTTCCCCGGTTGCTGTGGAGCAAATCCCAACAAACGGCCCCAAGTTGGCGATCGGCGATCGCCATCCTGACATCAGTATCGCCCGTAGACGGCTCAACATCGCCGCTGCCGATCCGGCCAATGATGACCTGTTCGACTCGCCCATGTTCCGCGCCATGCAGACCTACATGTATGAGGCGGGTTTTGGCCGCAAGCGCGCGTTCGATGACCAAGTCCGCACAGCACTCAACAAAACCGAACCAAATCAGCCAGGCGTCAACAGGGCCAAGCTCAATAAGATGCTGGTCAACCTTGAGCGCTGGCGCTGGATGCCCGAAAAACTCGGCACCACGCACATCTGGAACAATCTGCCTGAATTCCTGTCACGCGTGATCGTTGATGACCAAGTCATCCATGAAGAGCGCATCATTGTCGGCACACCAGCGACACAGACGCCGGTGTTCTCCGACGTCATGAGCCATGTGATTTTCCAGCCGGAATGGGGCGTGCCGGAATCAATTAAAATTCGCCAACTATTGCCGCGCTTGAAGGCTGGCGATTACAGCGTGCTCGACCGCCGCGACATGAAAGTCCTCGATGACCGCGGCAGAAAAATCGAAGCCAGCAGGATCCGTTGGGCTAAGGCCGACATCGGAACAGTCTCAATCGTGCAGGGCTCGGGTCCAGGCAATCCGCTGGGCCGCCTGAAGTTCATCTTCCCCAACGGTCACGACGTTTACATGCATGATACGCCGGACAAGGGCCTGTTCGCAGATACTGAGCGGACCTTCAGTCACGGTTGCATGCGTCTCCGGAACCCGGATCGTTATGCGGAAGTCGTGCTTGGCCTGGATCGCGGTTGGACTGGAGCGGACGTAAAGCGCCAGCTCGGCGTCAAAGCAACGACCCAGATCGATCTCAAACGGCCGATACCAATCCACATCACCTATTTCACCATGACCGCTGATGAGAAGGGTAACGTTGCCTCTTTCAAAGACATGTATGGCCACGACAAGCGCATTCTCGATGCACTAACCGGCGCGCGCTCAGTGGCACAAATCGCAGCGGCTGACCCGGCGATGGTTCAGAAGCGTGAAAACAAGATCCTGGAAGAGTCGGCATCTTACATCCCCCGTTCGAAACTGTCGTCGCGTTCTAGCGTCAAGGTCGCGAGCATTAAGGGACTGCCGCCATCATTCTTTGGCTTTGCGCCACCGAAATTGGTCTATGCCAAGCCACCGAAACAGTATGGCAAGCCTTACTACCTGAAGAAGCCGTCGTTCAATCCAGGGTTCTTTGGATACTTCCAGTAATACCAGCGGTCAAAAGTTTTAACGCGCCTCGAGGCTGACGGCGCGCGGCGGCCGGCTCGCGCGACCACTTGGAAGTCCCCTTGCGGGGGAACGCGTGTCGCCGCGCGCTAAGCGAAGAACGATACCGGCGCGCCGTCCAGACATGGAAGTGTCAAAACTTTGGCGCGCCGGTATAAGCCACGTCAAACCGAACAAATCAAAAAGCCTGCCTGGGTTTAGACAGGCAGGCTTTTTTAGTTTGTCGGACTCGGCTTGCCTTATGGCGTTGCAGGAGCGGCGGGTGCCACTGGTGCTGCAGCAGGCGCGGCGGCGGGAACCGGCATCTTCGGCAATGTGCCGTCTTTGTAAGCGACGAAAGACAAACCGCCGAACAATACAGCGAACACGACTGCGGTCACGATCGCATTGGTGAAGCGGTTTGAGAACGACAGCATATTGCCGATCAAATCGACAATGAATACGATCGCTGCTGCAATCACCACTGGCTCAAGCCAGGCGAGGTCCTCAGGTGCCGCGATG
>JANNFX010000245.1:0-1570 GCA_031380225.1 Hyphomicrobium sp. | reverse complement strand
GGCTCTGGCTTGGCAGCACAAGATTGTGCCGGTTGAACCTGCACGCCCAACCAGCCAGAAAATTTCAAAGCGCTGCGGTTGAGCGCGCGAGACAAACCCGGCTCGATTCTTGGGCGGCAACCATGATAACTCTTCAGCCATTTCGCCAAGCAGTATTTCATAGTGCAAAGGCAGATCGCACGAACAACGCCTGAATTCTCAAGGCAATTGTCTCGCTATTGACTGACCGGTCAACTTATGTAAATCTAATGAAGATGTAATTGGCAGTAGAGGGTACCAGAGCAATGAAAATACAAGCTATTTCGGTGTTGGTATCAACCCTTGCCGGTGCAACGGCTGCCATTGGGCTGGAGGCACGCATTGCAAAAGATACCGTCGGCTCTGCGGATGCCGCGTGGGCGGCTATCGGTGATTTCTGCGGCATCGCCAGCTGGCATCCAGCCGTCGCCAAGTGCGAAATGTCGACCAGGGATGGCGCGACATTCCGGACGCTGACTTTGAGTGACGGCGCAAAGCTTCTCGAGAAGCAAACCGCGTTCGACAAAGCAAAGATGACCTACAGCTACACGATTGAAGAAGGCCCGCTTCCCGTCGCCAACTACAAGTCCACCATTGCGGTCAAGCCAAAGGACAAGGGCGCGACCATCGATTGGAGCGGCACGTTCGACGCTAAAGGTGCGCCCGATTCGGAGGCCATCAAGACGATCACTGGGATCTATGAAGGCGGCCTCAATGCGCTGATCGCAAAGTCATCAAAGTAATCGCCGCAGCCGCACCAGCCTCACACACAATATCCTGAAAGAAAAAGTCACGCCCACAAGCGGCATCGAGCGATCTAGGCGCTGTGCCTTACTTCGCCAAAGCAACCAGGGCGCGCCAGATAGTCGGCGCGCCGGGTTCAGCGCTGTGCGATCCCGCGGCAGCTAGCACGGGGCCGGCTGCCGCAATGGCCTCCCGGCAGACGACATCACGCGTGCGCCATTTCTGCTCGGCATCGAAGGCTGCCGATATGCGCAGCAGATCTTCCATTTGAATGCGCGGTGTGCCGGACTTGAGCGCCAGGCCGGCGTTGCAATTTAGTCGGGCCCAAGCGAGTGCCGCGACCGGATTATGCTGAGCCACGATCGAAGTCGCAGATCGACTGCTCAATGGCCCACCGACATCGTGACGGTTGACCCACTTGCCGGCCGAACCCAAACTTGCCAAACCCAAAACTGCCAGACCCACACTGGTCAGAGCCAAGTTGGGTCGCGTCGCGCCAAAAAAAGTCTGCCGCCGCTGTGCCATCATACCGGATCCGAAACCTGCGGGATTTTGAGGCCCCTCAAGCCTGACCCTGTTGGCATTCGATGACACAGGCATGACACACGAGCCCGTCTGCCCAGCCACCCGGCTAAGCCTCGATGAGCCGCATCCAGGGCGCTTTGCCCGAGGCCGCGAGCGAAAAAGGCCCTTGCGACCCCATTTGACGCGGACCGGATGGCTTCCGCCACGCGAGTCGCGGTGCTATAGCCCCTGCGACATTGTTCGCCCCCGGGGGCCCGGAACGTGTCGCCCCCCAACCAGGAGA
>JANNFX010000201.1:0-13946 GCA_031380225.1 Hyphomicrobium sp. | reverse complement strand
ACGTATTTTTACTACTCCCGCGATTGGTACGGCAGCGCACCAAGTCGAAAGCGCTTGCAACAAAAGCGAAACCGGGTTTAAAAACGGACCCGAAAAATCACGTAACCTTCCAGCTTTCGTGCCGCGCCATGATCGAACAGTCGACAATTCGCAATCGCCTTCTCGCCAATCTCACGTTGGCGGATTTTGCTCTCATTGCACCTTACTTAGAACCGTTCGAATTGCATCGTGATTATGTTCTGGTCACACCAAACCAACCGATTGAATACGTCTACTTCATTGAAAGCGGCATGGTGTCCGTGGTCGCTGAAAAAGCCGACGGCCGCAGCATCGAGGTTGGCGTTTATGGCCGCGACGGGATGGGTTCGACCACAGTCCTATTGGGCACCGACAGAACCCCACATCATCACTATATGCAGATCGCCGGCAGCGGATTCCAAGTCAAGACTTCAGACTTCCTTCAGGTCGTCGCGCAAAGCCAGACTTTCCAGACGGTGATGTTGCGCTTTGTCCACGTCTTCATGACGCAAACGGCACAGTCGGCGCTCGTCAATGGTAGTTCCGTCATCGAAGAGCGGTTGGCGCGTTGGGTGCTCATGTGCCAAGACCGGTTAGACGCGATGGAATTTCCTATCACGCATGATTTTCTGTCGATGATGCTCGGTGTGCGCCGCTCCAGCGTGACGGACGCTATCCATTTGCTCGAAAGCGATCAGCTTATCAAAGCGACCCGCGGCAACATCGAAATTCTCGACCGCGACCGCCTCGTGCGCGCCGCTGGCGCCTCCTACGGTGTACCTGAAGCGGAATACATTCGCTTGTTCGGGCCGATTTAGTGTTCTGACACAGTCGTTCAATACCCCAAGGGTCGTCATCCCGGCGCAACCACTTGGGAGGTCCCTTGCGGGAAAGGGCGGGGATCCGGGCAAGCTTAAATATGCCCTTAATTCCGGGCTTGCGCGTATCCTCGCCACCCATGCTTCGCAGGCTTCGCCATGAGTAGAGCCAGACATGCCCATGAGTGCGATCGAGTTCATTGAATGACGGAGACCGGAGCGCGAACGGCTTTAATCAATGCCAGCCACTCCGCTACGGCACCAGCTTGTAACCCCCCGCTTCCGTAATCAGGATCTCCGCCGTCGATGGGTCTTTTTCAATCTTTTGGCGCAGGCGGTAGATGTGCGTCTCTAGCGTATGCGTGGTGACGCCGGCGTTATAGCCCCAGACTTCGTGCAGCAGCGTGTCACGCGCCACGACCTTGTCGCCTTGGCGGTAGAGGTACTTCAGGATCGACGTTTCTTTTTCGGTCAGACGGATCTTGCCGCCCTTCTCGTCGTTCAGTTGCTTGGCGGCCGGCTTAAAACTATAAGGCCCGATTGAGAACACGGCGTCTTCGCTTTGCTCATGCTGCCGAAGCTGTGAGCGGATGCGGGCGAGCAGAACTGAAAACTTAAATGGCTTGGTGACGTAGTCGTTGGCGCCGGCATCGAGACCGAGGATTTGGTCGGCGTCGGTGACGTTTCCGGTGAGCATAATGATCGGCGTCCGGAAGCCGCCTTTGCGTAGCGCCCGGACCGCCTCGCGGCCGTCCATATCGGGCAGGCCGACGTCAAACACCACCAATTCGAACTGACCGTTCTTGGCCTTTTCCATGCCATTGGTGGCGGTGTTGGCTTCAACGACCTCAAACTCATCGTGCATGACGAGCTGGTCCCGGAGCGACCCGCGCAGGTCCTCGTCATCGTCAACCAGCAACACCTTGCGCGCATTTCCCATTCTTAAAGCTCCGGTTTGGCCGTTGGCAGGCTGCAGTATTGACGGCAGCCCTAGCATGACAGCCGTACTTGCCATAATTGATCGATGCAATCGAAGAGGCAATTTGAGATCAACGGAGCCGGAACATATGGCAATGCCTCGTAAAATTTTCGTGATGACGCGATCCCGCTGGTGCACAAACGGGCGATTGGTGATCGGTCCGATCAGCTTTCCTTGCGCCGTGGGCCGCTCTGGCGTAACGGCACGCAAACGCGAGGGCGACGGAGCGACGCCTATGGGCCGTTTTGCGTTGCGGCAATTGTTTTACAGGGCCGACAAGGGCTTCCGGCCACGCTCCGGGTTGCCGGCGCGGGCCATTGCTCCCGGTGACGGTTGGTGCGATGCGGCCAGCGATCCGAATTACAATAGGCTGGTCAAGCACCCCTACTTGGCGAGTGCCGAGCACATGTGGAGGGCGGATCAACTTTATGACGTCGTGATCGTCATCGGCCATAACGATCGCCCGCGCTTGAAAGGGGCAGGCAGTGCCATTTTCATGCACATCGCCCGCAATGGCTTCCAGCCTACAGAAGGCTGCATTGCCGTTCGCGCTGCCGATATGCGCCGCATCGTGCCTTTGCTCTCCCGAAAAACCGAGATCGTGATCTTGTAGGGTGGGTTAAAGTCAAGTCATGCAACGCATGACGTAACGTAACCCACCATCTCAAGGCTTGCTCTGGCCTTGCGTTCGTTGGTGGGTTACGCCGCCTCATGCTGCGCATGATGCGTCTTTAACCCACCCTACAAAGTAAAAAAAAGCCCGGGCTCGACGATGAGCCCGGGCCAAGGTCGAGCAAAGTTCTTGGAAGCAGTGCTCGGGGAGGGAGGAGGAGCTGATCCGGCACCAGCCTGCGGAAAAATGTTTATTACATTTATCCGCAGGCTCAGGCCGCAAGGCGGCCTGGCCGGTAGGCCGTACTTCAATCAGTAGTTATAAGCGCGTTCGCCGTGGTCAGTGATGTCGAGGCCTTCGCGCTCGACATCTTCAGCCGGACGCAGACCAACAATCAGATCGACCAGCTTGAACAAGATCAGCGAGCCGACACCCGACCACAACAGCGTCAGACCAACAGCTTTAGCTTGCGCTGTCATCGCGGTTACCAGATCGTAAGCGCCAACTGCGAGTTCTCCCGGCTTGGTGATGTAGTCCGGAATGCCGGTGCCGCCGAAATCCGGGTTGACCAACAGTCCAGTTGCGAGAGCACCGATGATGCCACCAATGCAGTGGATGCCGAACACGTCGAGCGCATCGTCATAACCAAATGCATGCTTGACTGTCGAACAGAACACGTAGCAGACGACACTGACGAACAGGCCGAGCACGAGCGCGCCCATGACGCCAACAAAACCGCAGGCCGGTGTAATTGCAACAAGACCTGCGACCACGCCCGAGACGAGACCGAGCAGTGACGGCTTGCCCTTCGCAACCCATTCGACAACCATCCATGACAAAGCCGCAGCGGCTGTGGCGACGAAGGTGTTGATCATTACCTGGCCAGCGAAAGCGTTGGCTTCGAGGTTCGAGCCGACGTTAAAGCCAAACCAGCCGACCCAGAGCAGGGCAGCGCCGATCATGCACATTGTCAGCGAGTGCGGAGGCATGGCTTCGCGGCCATAACCGACGCGCTTGCCGAGCAGCAAGCAGCCGACCAGACCAGCAATACCAGCGTTAATGTGAACAACGGTGCCGCCGGCGAAGTCAAGCGCGCCCCATTGGAAAGCCTGACCCGCGTCAGCAAGTACACCGTCAAGTGCGGCCTGAGCAGCAGCCTTGGCTTCTGTTCCTGATGCTTCGGCGAGTGCCTTCGCAGCATTTCCGAACGCATCCGGACCGCCCCAATACCAGACCATGTGCGCAATCGGGAAGTAGATGAACGTGACCCACAGTGCCATGAACAGCATCACCGCCGAGAACTTGATACGTTCTGCGACTGCGCCCAAGATCAACGCTGGCGTGATGCACGCGAACGTCATCTGGAACACGATGTAGACGTACTCTGGAATATAAACGCCGTTGGAGAACGTGGCGGCAATCGAATTTGAATCGACGCCGGTCAGGAAGGCTTTGCCGAAGCCGCCGACAAAGTTATTCAGTGGCCCACCGTTGGTAAAGGCCATCGAATAGCCGTAGCAAATCCAAAGCACGGCGACCAAGCACAGCGTAGCGAAAACCTGCATGCACATCGACAGCATGTTTTTGGTGCGCACCAAGCCGCCGTAAAACAGCGCCAATCCCGGAACTGTCATCAACAGCACCAGGACCGAGCAGATCATCATAAAGGCGGTATCGCCTTTGTTTGGAACGGGAGGCGGCGGCGCATCGGCGGCAAGTGCTGGATCAACCAGCAGGGCAACAGCGGCAGCACAGCCCATTAGGCCAACGCACCGCGCTATGTCTCGAGACTTCATCGTCAGGAACTCCATCGTTTTTTTGGATCTAAGTTGGATTGGAAGTTGAGGCGCTTAGAGCGCGACGTCGTCGGTCTCTCCAGTACGGATTCGAACTGTGTGCTCGATGGAGGAGATAAAGATCTTGCCGTCGCCGATCTGGCCGGTCTTGGCTGACTTCGAGATGGCCTCAATGGCTTTTTCGACCAGCGCCGTGGCCACCACTGCCTCGATTTTCACCTTCGGCAAAAAGCTGACGGCATATTCAGCACCGCGGTAAATTTCGGTGTGACCCTTCTGGCGGCCATAGCCCTTCACTTCCGTGACGGTCATGCCCTGGATGCCGAGATCGGTCAGCGCCGCGCGGACCTCCTCGAGTTTGAAAGGTTTGATGATGGCGGTAATTAACTTCATGCGAACGCCCCCTGTCGGACTGGTCCCGGCGGTAGCCGGAACGGGTTGCGGAATAGGCCCCAAAGCCTCCGTTGGGGCGGTCCGGACAAGAGCAACTCAAGACCCGTGCCAAGTCTTAATTTTAGATATAACACTTTGTTATATAATACTTTTTTTCGCGGCGTTTGATGCAAAGCTGTGCACAGGCGACGGAGGATTGCCTAGTTTTTATTCAATTAATAACTTATGCCTATTTTTTAGTCTGCTATTCTGGGCGCTGCCGGATCATGCCTTCCTGGGCAACTGAGGCCACCAGTTGGCCGTCCCGCGTGTACACGCTGCCCCGGCAAAACCCCCGCGCGCCGGTCGCCGAGGGACTGTCCTGGGCGTAGAGCAGCCAATCATCTACCCGGAACGGGCGGTGGAACCACATAGCGTGATCAAGGCTCGCCAACTGCAGATCGCGATCAAACAACAGTTTGCCGTGCGGGATGAGCGCCGTGTCGAGCAGCGTGAAGTCAGAGGCATAGGCCAGCATGCTCGCGTGAATGCGGGGATCGTCGGGCAGAGACCCGTTAGCCCGCAACCAGATGTGTTGCTGCCCCGGTCCTGGCTCGCGGCTCAAATAGCGCTGCACGTCGACCGGGCGGAACTCAAAAGCGTGCGGGCGTGACCAGTAGGCGCGCATCGCCTCGGGCATCTCAGCCAGGCGGGCTTTCAGCATGCCATTGACGTTCATCAAGCCGTCGGGGCCGGGCACGTCCGGCATAACGGTCTGATGCTCAAAACCAGGCTCGTTCTTATGAAAAGACACGCTCATCGCGAAAATGATGCGGCCATGCTGCACCGCCTTCACCCGCCGGGTGGTGAAACTGCCACCATCGCGGGTGCGCTCAACATCATAGATAATCGGGTGTTTCGGGTCGCCACCAAGTAGGAAGTAAGCGTGCAATGAATGAACGTTGCGGGCGTCATCGACGGTGCGCACGGCTGCCACCAGGGCTTGACCCAGCACCTGCCCGCCAAAAACGCGCTGCCAGCCATCTGACGGGCTGACTCCCCGGAACAGGTTGACCTCTAAAGTCTCGAGATCGAGTACAGACTGCAGGGCTTCCAGTGCGGAGCCGTTAGCCGATGTGCCAGCCGATTGCATTGCGTCCCCTTCGCGTCTGTGCGATTCTTATACGGAGATATCACCGGTTCGAAACCGGAACTGTCAAGCGGACAACAACGTCCTCTCTCCCAGTCGCGCCCGTGACTCCAACGGGGAGAGGGGGAAGGAAGCATGTGACGCCTGACAACAACAGATTTGATATCGCAATTTCAGGTGCCAGCTTTGCCGGTCTGGCGCTCGCACTGCCGGTTGCGCGCACATTCCCCGGCGAGCTGTCAGTCGCTGTGATCGACCGGGCAGCTGAAGGTACCGCACCGCTGCTGCCGTCACCACGCGCTTTTGCCGTTTCAGCCGGTTCACGGCGAATGCTGCAATCGCTCGGCGTTTGGTCAGCGATCGCATCTGAAGCTCAGCCGGTCGTTGCCATTGACATCACCGATTCCAGCCTCGACGCCGGTATCCGTCCTGTCGTGCTGTCCTATGACAACCATGTCGATCAAGGCGAACCAGCAACTCACATCGTCCCAGCCAACGCCATACTGAAAGCGCTGCTTGACGGCGTCCGGCGCGAAGCAGACATCACCGTTATAGCGCCGGACGAGATCCTGAGTTTCGAGAACAACGGAGCAGCCGCCACGCTGCGCCTCGTCTCTGGCCGCATTCTTCAAACCAGTCTTGCGGTCGCTGCTGATGGCCGCGCATCCGCTTTGCGCGATCTCGCTGGCATAAAATCTGTCAGCCGCAGTTACGGCCAAATCGGTATTGTCACCATTGTTGCGCATGAAAAGCCGCATCAAGGCCGTGCCGTGCAACACTTTCTACCGGCAGGGCCGTTCGCTATTTTGCCACTGACCGGCAACCGGTCATGCATCACCTGGTCGGAAGATGAGGCTGAAGCCCGCCGCATCTTAGCCCTCGACGATGCCGCATTTCTTGACGAAATCGATCAACGCTTTGGCGGCCGCCTGGGCGCCTTATCACTCGAAGGCCGGCGTCAATCATGGCCATTCGATTTGCACCTTGCGCGTAGTTACACCGCCCAGCGCCTTGCGGTTATCGGTGATGCTGCGCATACGGTGCACCCGATTGCCGGGCAGGGCTTGAACTTGGGTCTGCGCGATGCGGCGGCATTAGTCGATGCAATCGCAGGGGCAGCGCGGCTCGGGGTTGATATCGGTAGCAGCGAAGTTCTGGATCGCTATCAGTCGTGGCGCCGGTTTGATTCAACTGTTTCCGCCGCCGCTTTCGACGGCCTGAACCGGCTATTTTCGAACGACAACACGGTGCTGCGCGCTGCCCGCGATGCCGGCCTCGGCATTGTTGATCGCACACCGGCGCTCAAAGACATGTTCGTTCGCGAAGCCGCCGGACTCTCCGGCGAACTTCCGCGCTTGTTCAAAGGCGAACCGGTTTAGAGTTCGAGCGGAACTCACCACTCTCCGTAAAAGCCTCGGACCGAGTCCACTTGCGATGTTTATCGGTGGTCCTAGTCGGTCCCATTTCGCGACTTATCGGCGCCATGACGGATCCCGGCCTTCGTGTTGCGCGGGGATCCGGCAAGCCTCAGTAACATCAGGTGACCGCTAAAAATGTTCATCGAACACGCCCGATGAAGCACCTTTTCAAACTCGGACCAGTATAATTCAGAGTGGCAATATTCCCTGATGCTCGACTTCGACGGGGCCGGTCATCAGGATGCGATTGCGGTCGGTCCACTCGATTGTCAATGGACCACCGGGCAGCGTGACAGTGACGGTGCGCCCGGTTAGGCCCTTACGCGCGGAACAAACGGCGGCGGCGCACGCGGCCGTCCCGCAAGCTTTGGTCAGACCAACGCCACGTTCCCACGTTCGAAGCGTAATCGATGTTGGCGAAATCACATCGGCCAAAGAAATATTTGCGCGGTCGGGGAACAACGGATGATGTTCAAGCATTGGACCACAGCGGCCGAGATCAAATGAGTTGACATCCTTAACCCAGAAAATCGCATGCGGGTTGCCGACGTTCACCACCGATGGCGAATGCAAGATTGGCTTTTCAATCGGTCCAATCTGCAGCTCAATCGCGCGCGTATCGTGGAACGGCTCGGAGAGAGGGATCTTGTCCCATTCAAACCGCGGCTCACCCATGTCGACGGTAATATGAGCGATGTCACGGATGATGACGTTTAACAGCCCGGCCTTAGTTTCGAATACCATGCGGCCTTGGCCGGTCGCTTGATGTTCGGTCCAGCCAATGCAGCGGGTTCCGTTACCACATGCCGAGCTTTCCGAGCCGTCGGTGTTATAGATACGTACGAACGCAGCCGTGCCTCGCGTCACAGGATCATGCAGCACCATCATCTGGTCGAAATGTGAGTGGTCATTGCTGGCAATCGCGCGCGCTTCAGCTGCCGTCATCGTGCGTTTGGAGGCACGCAGGTCGATAACAACGATCTCGTTGCCAAGGCCATTCATTTTGACGAAGGGTGTGCCGGTGGTTGTGGTCATGGAGCCCGAGGAGCCGAATTTGAAAAGGTACTTAGTCGTGATGCGTCAAATTTTCAAATGTTTGCTTAGCACTGCAGCCGCGGCGGTTTTCATACCAGCAATAGCCAGCGCCGGGCAAACCAATGCGCCAGCTGCGCCTAAAACCGCGATTAAGATCGAAACATTGACCGATCGCCTGGTCAATCCATGGTCTGTACAGGTGCTGCCCGATGGCCGTTATCTAGTGACGGAGCGGCCCGGGCGGTTGCGCATCATCGGCAAAGATGGCGTGCCGTCTGAGCCAATCACCGGCGTACCGGCCGTTTCCGCCCGCAACCAGGGTGGACTGTTGGACATCGCGTTAGCGCCGGATTTTCCGGCCGGCGGAGAATTGTTTCTCTCCTATTCCGAACCGCGCGGCGACGATGGTAACGGCACGGCCGTGATGCGGGCCAAGCTCGTGCTTGACGCCAAGGGCGGTGGCGCACTGCAGGATATGGTCGTGATCCTCCATCAACAACCAACAGTGAAAAGTAACCACCACTTCGGGTCGCGAATCGTATTTGCCGGTGACGGCACGCTGTTCGTTACTTTGGGCGAGCGCGCCATCCTTCGCGATGAAGCGCAGAACCCGGCCAATCAACTCGGCAAAATCGTCCACATCACACGCGATGGATCACCGGCCCCGGGCAATTCAAAAATTGACGGATGGGACCCAACTCTTTGGTCGATTGGCCATCGCAACCCGCAAGGCGCAGCTCTTGATCCTGCAACCGGACAGTTGTGGATCACGGAACATGCGGCCATGGGCGGCGATGAATTGAACCATCCAGAAGCCGGCAAAAATTATGGCTGGCCGGTAATTACTTACGGCAAGGATTACGACGGCTCAAAAATTGGCGAAGGCACAGCGAAGGCTGGCCTCGAACAGCCAGTTTATTATTGGGACCCATCGATCGCAGTATCGGGGCTGACGTTTTACACCGGCGACTTGTTCCCAGGCTGGAAAGGCAACTTGCTTGCTGGCTCACTGAAGGGTCAGCGTATCGACAGATTGACATTGAAAGACGGCGCGGTCGTCGCCCACGAAGAAATGCTAGGTGAATACGCCGAGCGTATCCGCGACGTCCGCCAAGCTCCCGATGGCTCAATTCTGGTGCTCACCGATTCCTCTCGCGGCCGTTTATTGCGTCTGACGCCGGGATAAAAAAATCGTCGTCGCGACTTCATCTAAACCCCGATGAGCTTGCGCACCAATTCGAATAGGCCATCGCCGAAGCGGGCCAGCGCGCCGCCGATGATCGCAGCTGCGATCCAGCCGCCCCATCGAAGCGCGGTTTTGGTGACGTTGATACCGACTTTAACTTCGACGATTTGATCGGGCAGCGCGGTCTCGGCCGCCAACCCATCGGCACCGATCGTGCGGGCCGAAATCAAAAGTTGCAGCCGCTTTTTGCCAGCATCCCGCGGCGTCACCGACCAGCGCCAACTGGCGTAATCGTTCGACATTAGACCGAGAACGTTCTCGATCCATTGCGTCTCGGGCGATCCCGTCTCGATATAAAAGCCGCCATCGGGCGCCCGCAACCTGACCGACATCGCTTTAGTCACCGTCACTTCGTGGCGATAGACTGAGCCGTCACCTTGCAGGCCGTCTGCAAGTGCCTTGACCTCGGCGCGTGCGATGCGGGCTTCGACAATCACCGGAATAGCGACCCGCATCTTGCGCGGAATGTTTTCCACCAGTTGTCCTGCCTGAACCATGACACCCGGTGCGCCGCGTTGACCTGTCGCTTGTCCGGCGCGCGGCTGTTGCTGCGGTTGGTTTGGCCGCCGCGCGTCAAGCCTTGCCATCGCATCGTCATAGGGTGGTGCCTGACGCGGCATTTGTTGTTGCGGCCGGCCGGCATCGACCGCCCATGGTGCCGGTTGCTGCTGGGGCGGCATCGGCGGACGCGGCGCCGGCTGCATCCCGAATGGCGGCAGTCCTTGTGGCGTTTGCTGAGGCGGTGGCGGCGCACGCATTGCAGCCGGTGACAAGGGCGGAAACGGCGACCGCGATTGCTGCGGCTGTTGAGGCTGTTGCGCCGGGTGCTGAAACTGCGGCTGTTGCTGCGGAGCCGGTGCCGGTTGCTGTATCTTCGGCGTTGGCCAACCGCCATTGGCCGGTTGGGGTGCTGGCATCGGCGCCGGTGCCGGAAGCTCGGTCACCAACGGCGGGCGCTGAGGTATTTGGGACGGCTGAACTGGAGCCGGCTGATAGGTGGGCTGTTGTTGGGCATCGATAACAGCGGGTGCCGGTTGTAGCGTTGCCGGTGCCATTTGCGATGCCACTTGCCTTAGGTCCGGCTGCAGCTGCGGCGCCCTCGTCCGTTCGCGCGCCGAAGCAAGAATATCGTCTGCCGTGCCAGCGCGCGGCGCCGAGCCCGACGGTCGCTGCGGTGGGCTGGCAGCCTTTTGCAGCGCGCGGATCGCTTCCTCAAACGTCAGCCCCTGCGACCGCAAAATGTGCGCCGATGGGCTTTTGCCATCGCCGACAATGGCGGCCAGCACGATGGCACCGTTAATCTCGCGGCGGCGGCCCTGACCGGCAGCAGCGGCGGCGGCTTCGAGGACCCGTCTCAAATCAGCTGAAATCGCGCCGCCGGCCTCGTCCACGGTGTTGACCCGCTCATCCAGACGGCCGAGGTAGTTCGACACGTCGCTCATCAGGCGGCCGATATCGATGTTTGAGGACTTCAAAATGACGCTGGCTTCGGGGTCTTCAGCGAGCGCTAACAGCACGTGCTCAAGCGTGACATCGCGGTGCAACTGCGCTTTGGCGTACTCGGCCGCACGCGCCAAAGTCGCCGTCAGATACGGCGACATCGGGATCCGGCCGAATTCCTCAGCAATCATTTGAGCCACTGCCCGCCCTGTCCACTGGCACCGCTATAGGCCGGGTACGGCCTTACAGAGTTGCCCAAATCCCACCCGCTGTGAGGGCCGTCCATACACTAAAATCCGATTGTGAGGGAATTCCGTTGCCGCCGCCCCCGCTGGATTATAAACACTGCGCAAACCGTCGCGGCTATTCCGCAAAAAACGACAAATTCCCAAGGACTATCAGAGCATGAGCACGACGAAGCCGATCACTGGTGTGGCCGCCGCTGAAGACCCAGGCGAGACTCGCGTATCCGCCCATCTGCAGGCCCGTATTCTTGCGGAAGCGCTGCCGAATATGCTGCGCTACGACGAAGAGACGGTGGTCGTCAAATTCGGCGGTCACGCCATGGGTGATGCGGCGCTGGCCGATGCCTTCGCCCAGGACATTGTGTATCTAAAACAATCGGGCGTGAACCCGATCGTCGTCCATGGTGGCGGGCCGCAAATCGCCAACATGCTGAAAAAGCTCGATATCAAATCCGAGTTTGTGCACGGCCTGCGCGTGACTGACAAAGCCACCATCGAAATCGTCGAAATGGTGCTGGCCGGTGCCATCAACAAAGAGATCGTGTCGGCGATCAACCGGCAGGGCGGTAAGGCGGTCGGTATCAGCGGCAAGGATGCCAATCTGATGATCGCGCGGCGTATTACTGAGATGCCGGACCCAAAAACCAACATCATGGAAAAGGTCGACCTCGGCTTTGTCGGTGATCCGTTGGAGGTCAACCCGCACATCGTTGATGTGATTGCGAAGTCTGACCTGATCCCGGTTATCGCACCAATCGGCCTGACGCGTGACGGCGAGACCATGAACATCAACGCCGATAGTTTCGCTTCGGCCCTAGCGGCACGGATGCAGGCCAAGCGGCTGTTGCTTTTGACCGACGTCGAAGGCGTTTTGGATAAAAATGGCAAGCTGATCGAGGAATTGAGTGTCGAGGAAGCCCGTGAACTGATCCGCAACGGCACCATCACCGGCGGCATGATCCCCAAAATCGAAGGCTGCATCGAGGTTGTGGAAGCCGGTGTTGAGGCCGTCGTCATCATCAACGGCCGCGTCGCGCATTCGGTGATGCTGGAACTGTTGACCGATCACGGTGCCGGTACGCTCGTCGGCCAGCGCAAAACCAAGAAGAAGCCGGCGTGAGGAGTTCCGCACCAGTCCTTGCTCCGGCGGCTATCGAGCCCGTACCCGCGCGGCGTGGCTTCGCCACAACGAAAGTGTGGATCTTCGATCTCGACAACACGCTCTATCCCTCCGAGTGCAATCTGTTCGCGCAGGTTGATCACCGGATGTCGGCGTACATCGCCAAGACGCTTGGCGTGCCGCAGCCCTACGCGCGGCATTTGCAGAAAAGCTATTACCGCCAGTTTGGGACGACGCTTGCCGGCCTGATGAAAGTCCACAAGCTGCCGCCGGAGCCTTTCTTAGAGTATGTGCACGATATTGATTTGAGCGTGCTGCAAGAGTTGCCGGAGTTGCGGGCGGCGATTGAAACTCTGCCCGGCCGCAAAATGATCTTCACGAATGGCTCGAAGAAGCACGCCGAAGGCGTCGCCACCAAACTCGGCCTGCTCGATTTGTTCGACGGCATTGAGGATATCTCGTCTTGTGGGTTTGTACCGAAGCCGGATCGGGTCGCTTATGACGGCGTCATCGCGCGCCAGAACATCGCCGCGCACGAAGCAGCCATGATCGAAGACATGCCGCATAACCTCGAAGTGCCGCACGCGTTAGGCATGACGACGGTGCTGGTGCATTCGACCTACATGGATCATCCAGTGCAGGAAAAGATGAAGCGCTGGACCGAACAACCCGCGCACATCGATCATATGACCAAAGACTTGGCCGGGTTTTTGGGTGGGTGTTGGGCGTAGGGTGGGTGGGGTGATCCGGCTTTGACGTCCGGTTAGGGCCATCAACCGGCTACTGCCTCGGCGGGTAGCGCTCGAACGTCGGCAGTTCGTGCGCGTGTTCCATCCAACTGATGCGCTCGGCAACCTGAACATGTGCACGCGGCGGAACAGCGGTGGGATCGTCATTGGTCGCACTCTGGATGTCGATGATTCCAGGCATAATTTCCGCATTGATATAAAACATGCCGGTGCCACAATCGGGACAGAATTGCCTGCGGCCATGTTCTGAAGACTGGTAAACTTTCGGCGTGCCCCTTGTCACTTTGACTGCATCGAGCTTGTACATGGTCCAGCCGACCATTGGAGCGCCAGCGCAGCGGCGGCAATCGCTGCAATGACAGAGCGCGTGCGTCATCGCCTCGCCCTTCGCTTCGTAGCGGATCGCGCCACAGTGACAACCGCCGGTGATATTCATATCGCTTCCTCTCGCCCAGCAAAACAGAAAATGCATCAGTAATTTATGAATTTTGCCGCCGGAGCGCAATAAACTCAGCGAGACCGCTCAGGTTCAACATTAGACCACACCCACCGCTGTCATCCCGGTGCTTGTCACCGGGACCCATGACACAACCAATTCCGGCCTGTATTGGAGTGCGTTGATCCACCAACACGCACCGTTCAACACCACATGCGCTGATCAATGGGTCCCGGTGACAAGTGCCGGGATGACAATTGTCGCGAGGCACCCACCGGTCTCGTCATCCCCGCCGCTTCTGAGCGGGGATCCGTCCTGTCAGAAATTTGCTGTGACGCAGTTCTAGTCGCAGATCTTCAGCGGCGATTTGTGCACTCCTGCAGCAAGACGGATCCCGGCCCAAGGCCGTGATGACGAAGATGTACGGGTGTGACGCGAAGAAACTTGGTTGTAGCCTCAAAAGCGCTGATCAATGGCTCCCGGTGACAAGCACCGGGATGAAATCGGTGGG
>JANNFX010000150.1:0-7946 GCA_031380225.1 Hyphomicrobium sp. | reverse complement strand
CGCCGCTATGCTGGCACTGTGCTCGGCCGCCAGGAATTGATGGGCGAGATCATCGAAGAGTTCGCTGGCAGCTTATGGCGTCGCGATTGGATCGATGCAGCGCGTGTTGGGCGTCTGCCTGAGATGAGACGCATTGTGGTCGCCATCGATCCGCCGGTGACATCAACCGCGCGATCTGATGATTGCGGGATCGTAGTTGCCGGACTTGGCGCCGATGGCCGCGTCTATGTTTTGGAAGATCGCTCAATACAGGGCCGCAAACCGAATGAATGGGCGCGTGCTGCCGTTGCCGCCTATCGCGATCACAAGGCCGACCGCATCGTCGCCGAAGTCAATCAAGGTGGTGACATGGTCGAAGCGGTGTTGAAACATGTCGATAGCACTGTGCCCATTACCAAAGTTCACGCCAGCCGCGGCAAGTGGGTGCGCGCCGAACCGGTGGCTGCACTTTACGCCGAAGGCCGCGTCTCGCATGTTGGTTCGTTTCCAGCGCTTGAAGATCAGCTCTGTGCATTCGGCGCCGATGGCATGGCGCACGGCCAAAGTCCGGATCGCCTCGACGCTCTGGTTTGGGCCATCACCGACCTGATGGCGCTTGGCGCAGAGCCCGGCATTCGGACGCTGTAAACGGAGACATGACGACATCTCTGGTCCGGGGACACGATCCTGATCGCGCAATCGTTTTGTTCACAGTGACGGATCGTAGAGTTGGGCTTCGCTTGGGCTCAGTTCACAGTTCGTAGGTTGGGTTAGCGCGGTATGAGATGCCAACGCTTCGTTGATCCCACCCGCGCGTAACCCAACACTTTATCTCATCACCCAATGAGTTTGTCGAAGGTGTTGGGTTACGCGGCGGCTCGAAGTTCGAAATTGTATCCGGCGCCACAGGCCGCCGCTAACCCGACCTACAGGATTCCCCATGCCGCGAATGATGGATGCACTGGCCCGGTTGATGCCGGGGCGGACGAGGACGGCTGCTTCTACGTCAGCTGCCGGTATCAAAGCGAGCGCGGTTGGTCCGTTGATTGCGTTCGATAGTTTGCGCCGTCCGGTGTGGACGCCGCGCGATTACGCCGCCTTTGCCCGCGAAGGCTTTATGCAGAACGCGGTCGTGTATCGCTCGGTGCGGATGATTGCCGAGGCGGCAGCGTCGGTGCCACTCGTGCTCTATGATGGTGCGCAGGATATCGACCAGCACCCGCTGCTCGATCTCATCGCCAATCCATCGCCAGGGCAAACGCAAGCCGGATTTTTCGAAGCCTGGTATGGCTATCTCTTGGTTTCAGGCAACGCCTATGCTGAAGCCGCGGGCATTGGATCTGAGGTGCGTGAGTTGCATGCGCTGCGCCCTGACCGCATGAAAGTTGTGCCCGGCAGTGATGGCTGGCCCGAAGCCTACGAGTATACCGTTAATGGCCGAACGGTGAGATTTGATCGAGAGACTGTACCGGGCGTGCAGCCGATCCTGCACATGCGGCTGTTCCATCCCGACAATGACTACTACGGCATGAGCCCGATCGAAGCTGCTTCGACAGCGATCGACATCCACAACGCCGCCTCTGTTTGGAACAAAGCGCTGCTTGATAACTCCGCCAGGCCATCAGGAGCGCTTGTCTATGCCGCCAGCGATGGCCGCATGACGGCCGAACAATTCGAGCGCCTCAAGTCCGAAATGGAGCAAGGCTTCACCGGACCGAAACAGGCCGGACGTCCGTTGCTGTTAGAGGGTGGGCTGGATTGGAAGCCGCTTTCGCTTTCGCCGAAAGATATGGATTTCATTGAATCCAAGAACGCTGCCGCGCGTGAGATCGCGTTGGCGCTCGGCGTGCCACCAATGTTGCTCGGCATTCCGGGCGACAATACCTATTCGAACTATCAAGAAGCTAATCGTTCGTTCTGGCGCCAAACGGTACTGCCGTTGGTGCACCGAAGCGCACGCGCATTTGCGGCCTGGCTCGCGCCATCATATGGCGGCGCGCTGACGCTCAGGCCCGATCTCGACCAGATCGAAGCGTTATCGTCCGAACGTGAAGCCCTATGGGCACGATTGGATCGCGCAACGTTCCTGACCGTCGATGAAAAACGCGCGGCCGTTGGTTATGGACCACTGCCGGAGACGCCGCCCCCTTTTGATGGTGCGGGCGATGCGCCCGCATCTCTCAAATATTCCGAAGCCCAACCCCGCGCCGCCGCCGGCACCAGCACCGGCGGGCAATGGACCGATAGCGGGGGAGGGAGTTCATCAGCCAGGTCTAGCAATGACAATTCAGCCGACAAACCGGTCCAGGAAGCGCAGGCCCGTAGTGGGGGCCGTCGAGTGCGCAGCGGCTCCAGTCTTGTTGAAATGACTCCTGGACAGGAAGCCCGCTACAACGCGGGCTCGATTAGAGCGCAAGATGCCGTTCGTCGCGTCCAAGAGTATGATCCCGCCTGGAAGCCAGAGCCCACTTTATCGGATCCTAATAGCGCCGAAAGTCAAATTGCTAGCATCGAAGTTATCGCTGCCGAGGCGGAAGCCCGGTTTCTGCAGTTGCAACGGAGCGCAGTTCCAAACACAAGCCCTGCTTGGGGTGTCACACGACTGAGGAAAGAGTTGAATGGCCAGGGCTATATCTTTGATCAGCCGACCGATAGCCCGGGTTACTTATATATTCGCCCATTAACCGGCGAACAAGTGCGGATAATGCAGCGTCCCCGAAAAGTTAATCGAAATGATTCCGACAACAAACACCAGAACGACTATTATTATAGGTATCGTAGCGCAGACGATCAGGCATGGAGAGAACACATCACGATACCAAATAAAGAAGTAAAGGCAATAGACGAGCTGGAGGTCGTTGATCATGAACGTGGATGAAACTGCTCAACGGATTTTGGCAGAACTTGAAGAGGCGCGCGTGGAGAATGTCACGTCGACTCTGAATACTGTTTTTGAAGTCCATGGCGACAGCCGGGAACTGGATGACATGTTTCGGTCACTCAAGCAACTTATAGACTTCGAACTTGTTATTCTTCGCGAACATGTCGACGGATATGCAAGAGTAGAGACACTTGATAAGTTGGGGTCACTTGCTCGCTTGCACGCTTTGAAAGCGCAAATTGTTTTTGATTCCGACGAACAAATTTGGATTCAACTCAAAGATACGAAGCGAGCAGCGATCTACGCCCTCGACGCCGGGATGACGGAAGCACAGAGAATTCTCGATGAGCGCGGCTATCAGTGGTGGCGGCCGCGGACTAGGAAATCCCAATGACCTATGTGATGGTCGTTATCGAAGCCGATGGCCGCTATGAACTTAACTGAAACTGCCATGCGCATCCTCTAGACGAGGCTAAAGTGCTGGGTCCGAAACAACGCTTCGCGCCATTCGACTTGGCAGAAAACGTAAGGCCAGTTTTGTCATTTACAAAAATCGAGAGGCATTGATTGATCGCGGCCCGTTCATTGATGTCTCTGAATGAAAGAGGAGCATGGAATGGCGATTTTTGCGATTTTCGGTGTTGATACTGACAACCTGATGGAGGCTCGCGATTGGGTCGAAGCTGCAACCAAACTCAAACTGGTAGAAGGCTATAGTGACCACAAAGGCGGGGAGTATTACTCTGCCGATTCAGTCACCGGCCGAGAGATTGTCCGCCTGGTATCGAACAGCGATGTCCAGGATGACGAGCCACTCTATGACGAGGCACGCGACTGGTCGATTGCCGTGACGGTTTCAGATGAAAGCGAGACTTCACTAGTCATGGCTAGTCTCGTAGCCGAACCGGCCAAGTTCGAGCGAGTCAGTATCAAAACTTTCTCTCCCTGAAGATATGGGCAACCAGCCTCAGATCTTTGGACCTCCGTCTCTAAAATGCAGCGCAAATCAGCAGTCCATCGAGCATCGCGAACCGGAATCACCCAATGACCTACGTGATGGTCGATATCGAAGCGGACGGCCGCTATCCGGGCGATTTCAGTATGATCGCGCTTGGCGCGGTGATCGTCGAAGCACCGTTGATGCGCTCGTTTTTGGGCCAATTGAAGCCGATTTCAGACGAGTGGAACGCAGAGGCGCTCGCTGTTAGTGGGTTTTCACGCGATGAGACGATGAAATTCGACGAAGCTAAAATCGTGATGGAGCACTTTGCTGCCTGGCTAAAAGCGATTGTTAAAGGGCAGCCGGTGTTCGTCTCCGACAACAACGGCTTCGACTGGCAGTTTGTGAATTACTACTTCTGGCGCTTTACCGGCGGCAATCCGTTCGGTCACTCCAGCATGAACCTCGGCTCGCTCTATAAGGGTCTGGTCAAAGACACCGGCAAGAACTTTAAACATCTGCGCAAGACCAAACACACGCACAACCCCGTCGACGACGCCACCGGTAACGCGGAAGCGCTGCTCGCCATGCAAGCGACGGGGCTAAAGATCGGGGTGTGAGCATAAAACTTGCACGAACTGTAGGCCGGATAGAGCAAAGCGAGATCCGGCAAAGCCTATCTATACATTCTGACTCATAAGTCGATCTCGCGCCAGGCGCGGCAGGGAATTCGATCTATCAATCTGTGCCGGGTCTCGCGAAGCTGGCAGCATGCATTCTTATCAACTTCATATCACCACACCGCCACACCCCGAAAGACCCAACATGGCCCTCTTAAAACGAACCGCGATGACGGCACCGCTGCGCGCCCATGAAATGAAATTTCACGCACTCGACTTCAAAGGCATCGGCGACGGCGGCGTGTTTGATGGTTATGCGGCGCTGTTCAATCGCGAAGACCTCGGCCACGATGTGATCGCGCCGGGGGCTTTTGCTGCCAGCCTGAAAGACCGCGGGGCCGGAGCAGTAAAACTGCTGTTCCAGCATGATCCCAATCAACCGATTGGGGTCTGGACAGAGCTCCGCGAGGACAGCAAAGGTCTCTATGCCCAAGGCCGGCTGATGCCCGACGTGGCGCGGGCGCGCGAAGTGCTCGCTCTGATGCGGGCCGGTGCGCTCGATGGTCTGTCGATCGGATTTAAGACGATCAAAGGCCGCCGCGATCCGCGCACTGGGCAACGCCGGCTGGAGAAAATCGATCTCTGGGAAATTTCAATCGTAACTTTTCCGATGCAGCCTGAAGCCCGCATCGGTGCCGTCAAGGCGCGGCCGTTTTCAGAACGGGTGCCAACGGAACGCGAATTCGAACGCTGGCTCACGCGGGATGCGGGCCTGACACGTTCTGAGGCGCGCGCAATTCTGCGCGATGGCCTCAAAGGCCTCGAACACCTGCGGGATGCGGATCGGGGATCGGCAGAAACGGGCCGGCTAGTGGAGCGTATCCGCCAAGCGGCGTTAGTTCTCAAGACCAAAACCACACGTATCCGGGGTCAGACCCCTCACAACGATATTCGAAGATCGCTTCGGTCAACGGTGTGAGGGGTCTGACCCCATAGCAAATCAATCTGGAGTAAATCATGAGTACACTTGAAACCAAAGCTGGCGGTGACGTCGGCTCGGCCTTTGAAGACTTCATGCGCGCGTTTGAAGCGTTCAAAGATACCAACGACCAACGCCTCGATGACATCGAACGCCGCGCCACAGCCGACGTTGTCACAACTGATAAACTCGCTCGTATCGATCGCTCCTTGGATGAAACCAAACGCGTGGTCGATGAATTTGTAGTCAAAGCCCAGCGTCCACATCTTGGTGGTTACGGGGCACCGCGCACCGGTCTCGGCCTACAGCACAAGGCGGCCTTCGAAGGCTACATGCGGCGCGGCGATGAGACCGCGATCCGCGAGCTTGAAGCCAAGGCGCTGTCAGTTGGCTCAAACCCGGACGGTGGTTACATTGTGCCGCCGGAAACCGAAGCCGCTGTCAATCGCGGCTTGAAGGCAATCTCGCCGATGCGCGCCATCTCTGGTGTACGCCAAGTCTCAGGCTCGATGTACAAGCGTCCGTTTGCCATCACAGGCGCGGATTTTGGTTGGGTCGGAGAAACGGCGGCGCGCCCACTGACCAACACGCCAACGCTGGCCGAGCTGCAATTTCCGACCATGGAAATTTACGCGATGCCAGCCGCCAGTCAAACCATCCTCGATGACAGCGCCGTCAATATCGACGAGTGGTTGGCCGAAGAGGTCCGCATTGTATTTGCGGAACAGGAAGGCAAGGCGTTCGTCAGCGGCGACGGCGTCAATAAGCCAAAGGGGTTCCTCTCCTACACAACGGTTCTAAATTCGGCCTGGACTTGGGGCAACCTCGGCCACATCCTGACCGGATTGGCAGGCGCGTTCCCAGCGGCCAATCCATCTGACAAGCTCGTTGATTTGATCTACGCGCTGAAATCGCCGTATCGCGGCAATGCCAACTTCGTCATGAACCGCAATACGCAATCCGTCATTCGTAAAATGAAAGACGGGCAGGGCAACTACTTGTGGCAGCCGTCGGCATCGCCAGGTGAGAGCCCGACACTGATGGGCTTCAACGTCGCGGAGAGCGAAGACATGCCGGATGTAGCGGCGAACTCGCTGTCGGTCGCGTTCGGTGATTTCTCGCGTGGATACCTGATTGTCGACCGTGTCGGTTTGCGCGTGTTGCGCGATCCCTACTCTTCGAAGCCTTACGTGCTGTTCTACACCACCAAACGTGTTGGCGGCGGCGTGCAAGACTTCGACGCCATCAAAGTCCTGAAGTTCGCGTAACTTGCTAAAACGTAGGGTGGGTAAAAGCCGCGTCATGCGGAACGCATGATGCGGCTTTACCCACCACGGCTGGCGCAAGTCTTTGAATGGTGGGTTACGCCGGGCCATGCATTAAATGCCCCGGCTTAATCTACCGTCTATTTTGTCAAGCGTTGATTAGCCCCTTTCCAGGGTTGGCCGTCACGCAGAATAGCATTCAGGATGACAACGAGTTTGCGCATGACGGCGGTTACGACGCACTTGAAGGGCTTGCCGCCACGGCGGAGCCTGTCAGCAAAAAGTTTGAGCATGGGGTTTGTCCGCATCGCAACGCCGGCCGCCATATAGAGACAGCGCTTGATGGCTTGGCGGCCAGGTTCGATGTGACGGGCGCCCGTCTTCTTGCCGCTATCGTTGTTGATCGGAGCCAGCCCTGCGAGACGTGCAACCTGGCCTTTGGTGAGCTGACCGATGTCAGGCAAGAAGGCTATCAATGTGGCGGCTGTGACTGGACCGACGCCGGTGACTGATCGCATGAGGCCGGTCTTCGTATTGAGGTCATCGCTCGACTTGATCAGTGCGGCGATCTCAAGTTCGATTTCAGTGAACGCCTGCTTCAAGTAGGCGATGTGTGCCTTCAGAGATTTGAGCACACTTTTGTGAAGCGCATGCTCGAGCCGGTTAGTTTCAGCGAGCACCGCATCCTGGATCTCGGTCCTGCGAGCGTGCAGCGCGCGCAGCGCCTCGATCTCGGGAGGCGGTGGTGAATAGAGCCGTAAATCCGGAGTTTTTAGACCGAACTCGACCAGCACGTGGGTGTCGATAGGATCGGTTTTTGCAGCGATCCCGCGATAGCGTGCAAAGTAGCGAACTCGGCTGCCGTGCGCCCGGTGAACATCGATCCCGAGATCTTTACAGGTCGTGAGGACGTGGCGTTCGTAACCGCCAGTGGCCTCACAAACAACAAGAAGTGGGCCGCTGTTGGCGCGCAGATTCTGCTTCAACTCGCGTTTCAACAGCCGGGTGACCGCCTGCTTTGTGTTGGCGATTGTCAGTTGCTCGCCAACGGGTGCTGCTTCGGCGACGAGCGTGTCTTTCGACACCTCGAACGCGACGACATGCTTGATTGGCGAGCGATTCGCCGTCAGAGTTGTGATTGTCATCCGTGCATCCTGGATTGCATGCGGCCGTAATAGGCCTGTCTACCGTTCGGATGGCTTAGAGTTGGGAGCGAGGGTCAGAAGATTAGGCTCGGCCGAAAGGCCTTCCACCCTAGCGACCGCTCGCCCCCGTTGCTGGG
>JANNFX010000145.1:0-11756 GCA_031380225.1 Hyphomicrobium sp. | reverse complement strand
CCTTGTCCTCGGGCACCAAACGCTTCTTTTCGATTTTGACGTAGTCACGTTCAACCAGCGTAGCCATGGTCGAGGCGTAGGTCGAAGGCCGCCCGATACCCAATTCTTCCATGCGCTTCACGAGTGTCGCTTCCGAAAAGCGAGGTGGCGGCTGTGTGAAATGCTGTTCTGCCTCGATGCCACGATCAGTAACGGTATCGCCTTCGCTCAGAACGGGCAGCCGGCGCGAGTCGTCGCTTTCGGCTTCCGCTTCAGCCTTGTCGTCCTTGCCCTTATCAAGAGTGCGGACGCGGTCTTCGTGGCCTTCCTGATAAACTTTGAGGAAGCCGTCGAACACCACAACTGAACCGTTCGCGCGCAGTGTGTACACCTTGCCGTCGCGGCCTTTAACTTCGATATCGGCCGATGTCGCTTCCATTTCAGCCGATGCCATCTGACTGGCAACAGACCGCTGCCAGATCAGTTCGTACAAGCGCGCCTGATCGCGGTCGACATACTTGGCGACGTGTTGAGGCTTGCGCGTGGGATCGGTCGGCCGGATGGCTTCGTGCGCTTCCTGCGCATTCTTGGCCTTGGATTTATATTCGCGCACGAACGGCGCTACGTATTTCTGCGAATAATCACGCGCGACCATGCCGCGAATGGCGCTAATGGCTTCGGGCACAATCGTGACGCCGTCGGTTCGCATATAAGTAATCAAACCGACAGTCTCACCGTCAAGTTCGACGCCTTCATACAAGCGCTGCGCCAGCTGCATGGTCTGCTTGGCAGAGAAGCCGAGCTTGCGTGAGGCGTCCATTTGCAAGGTCGAGGTTGCGAATGGTGGATATGGGTTGCGCTTGACCGCTTTCTTTTCCAGCGACGTGACTTTGAATTGACCTTTCTCAATTGCAGCCTTGATGGCGTTCGCCGTAGCGCCGTCTTTAATGTCGAGTTTTTTGAGCGTGGTGCCATTGATGGCGCTGATCCGGGCCGGGAACTCCTCGCCTTTGGGCGTCGCGAGGATGGCTTCAATGGTCCAGTATTCGTCCGTCTTGAAGGCTTCGATTTCGGCTTCGCGATCACAGACCAATCGAAGGGCAACTGACTGCACGCGACCAGCCGAACGAGCGCCAGGCAACTTGCGCCACAGCACTGGAGATAGAGTGAAGCCGACCAAGTAGTCGAGCGCGCGGCGCGCTAAGTACGCTTCAACCAACGGCTGATCAATGATGCGCGGCTCGGCCATCGCGGCCAAAATTGCGGTTTTGGTAATGGCGTTGAACGCGACGCGCTCAATCGGCAGGCCCTTCTTGATCGCCTTCTTTTCGCCGAGCACTTCCAGGATGTGCCACGAGATTGCTTCGCCCTCGCGATCAGGGTCGGTCGCGAGAATGAGCTTGTCGCACTTCTTTACGGCCTCGGTGATCTCGCGCATCACCTTCTTGCCGCGGTCCTCTGAGTCCCAGTGCATAAGAAAGTCGTTGTCGGGCTCGACGGCGCCGTTCTTGGCCGGCAGATCGCGGACATGGCCATACGATGCGATCACTTTGTAACTGGAGCCCAGGTACTTATTGATCGTTTTGGCCTTAGCAGCGGATTCGACGATAACGACGTTCATATTGGGCTTTCTGAAAACAGGCGGCGGCGGCAGTCCAAGCGCAGGCATGACAACGGAACCGGCGGACTCGACTGCAAAAGGCTGAAAATGCAGCCTTTTTTAGTCACGCCCAGTCCGCGTGCAGCGCAACAAGTCGACTTTCGGCGGCAGAGGATGGGTGATGTTCCAAGCCCTGTCAAACAGCCTTAAGGCCACTGGCCAGGCTTTGAACGGTGTTCATGATCGGCAATTTGACCCCAGATAGCGGGTTAAGCGTCTGACTTCGCCAGCGTCTCGCCCGATCACGGTTTTGTGATGAGCGGCACGGAATGGCTGGGGACCGGACGAGCCGAGTTCAACGCCCCCTGTTCTTTCCAAATTGTCACGAAGTGCATGAAACCCACGTTTGTCTCGCCGCGTAACTCCATCAGACAGTTCGAACGGTCTAAGCAATCGACGAAAACCTAATCTCATCAGGAGCTTATGCGATGAATAAAATCATATATGCCGCCCTCATTATTGCCGCCACGGGCACCGCTGCGTATTCCAACGACCTCGCTGAAAAGGCGATGCGCGACCTGCCCGGCGTCACTGGTCAAGGCTTCACCGTCAACCCGACTTCGAAGCCGTATTCAGGTGGGTTGTCTGACAAGGCAGCCTTGGACTTGATAGGCCGCAACCAGTCTAATGCGACCGCTAATCCGACCTCAAAGCCGATGGATGGCAGCCTTGCTGACAAAGCGATGCGGGACGCTTTGGGCCGTTCGTAATCGCGACTAGGCCGAACAACAAAAGGGCGGCCCTGCATGTGCGGGACCGCCCTTTTAGAAGTTAGCGAGAAAAACCGCGGCTTACTTCGCGATCACGCCTTTGACGTCTTTAGCGACGATCGCTGCCTCGCTGAACTGCTTGGCATCGCAATGGGTTTCCATTTTCTCTAGCATTTCCTCGACTTTGCCACGCTCAGCGTCGGGCAGCTTCTTGGCGTCGGCGGTCTTGAACAGGTCCATCGACATCTTGAAGCAATCGTCGGTGCTGGTTGGCGCGTCGTCCGCCATCGCCATTGAACTGGTGCCGAGGCCGATAACAGCAGCCAGGACCAAGCGTTTCAACATGTCTGCATTCCTTCCAAAGTGATTGATTTGGCCATGTCTTGGCCAAATCGGGAAACCGGCGGTGATCATCCGTAAAATGGTGATCGATTGTGGCTGTTCAACGGCTACACCAGTTCCGGCGCAAAGCGGCCATTTTGCTGGGTGAGGGCCTGGCGGATCGCAGCCGGCAACTCGCGGTAATGGCTGATCAACGCGTCGGGATTAAACGTCGCCACGTCCGGATCCGAATAGCCGAAATCGCAAGCAATGACTGGGACATCGGCAGAGCGCGCTGATTTAATGTCATTTTCGCTGTCGCCGATCATGACCGCCCGCGCCGGATCGCCGCCCGCCAGCCTTATGGTGCCAAGCACGTGCCCACCGTGCGGTTTGGCAATTGCCAGTGTGTCAATTCCAACGATCGCATCGAACAGCGACCGAAGCCCAACTTCCGCTAACAACAGCTGCGACAAGCTCTCTTTCTTATTGGTGCAGACAGCGAGCCGGGCGCCAGAGGATTTCAACTCTTCAAGCACCGCGCCCACCTCTTCAAAAACCCGGCTATCGCGCGCAATATTGGCTTCGTAGTGGTCGAGGAACAGGCGATGGAGATGCTCGATCTGATCGCCGCCCGCCGCGTGCGAGGCATCCGATAACGCATCTTCGATCATCCGCCTCGCCCCAAAACTGACCATGCGGCGCTGGCGGCCCGGATCTGCAGGACCAAGACCTAGACTTGCCAGCGCCTTGTTGGTAGCGCCAATCAAGTCCGGCGCGGTGTCGACCAGCGTCCCATCAAGGTCAAAAACCAGCGTCAAACCATCCATTCGAGACATGTTTTTCCAAATCCTTGTCAGGACCCGTTCTAGACGGCTGTTGCGCCGCTTGAAAGGCTTGGCCCCGCGGCCTAAAGAGCCGGACCAATTCCATTCCGATTAACTTGGGGGCCCGCTATGTCCGCCGCTGATTTGAAACGGGCCGCAGCCCAACGCGCGCTCGCCTTCGTCCAACCGGGCATGAAGCTTGGGCTTGGGACCGGTTCGACGGCGGCCGCCTTCGTTGACCTGCTTGGAGCTGAGGTCAAGAAAGGTTTGAAGGTGCTGTGCGTGGCAACCTCAGAAGCGACCCAGCGGCAAGCTGAGAGCCTCGGCATCCCGATGACGACACTCGACGACACACCGGTACTAGACCTGACTGTTGACGGCACCGACGAATTGGATGGCGCGCTCCGCCTGATAAAAGGTGGCGGTGGCGCGCTGCTACGTGAGAAAATCGTCGCCACGGCCTCAGAGCGCATGATTGTCATTGCTGACGCCAGCAAGCGGGTCCGCACGCTTGGCGCGTTCCCGCTGCCGGTTGAAATCGTGCGCTTCGGTTCAACGACAACGCGAAACATGATTGAAATGCTGGCCAGCGATGTCGGTTGCGTCGGTCCCATCACGCTGAGAAAGGGCGCGGGCGGCCAAGCGTTTCTGACCGATAGCGGTAATTACATCGTCGACTGCGCCTTCGGACGTATCGACGATCCAGAGACGCTTGACGAAGCGTTGAAGATTATCCCCGGCGTGGTCGAAAACGGTTTGTTCCTCGGCTTGGCCGACACGGCCATCATCGCCGGTCCCGACGGAGTTGAAGTGATTGAAGCCGACTATGGCGATGAGTTCGACACCGTTTGACCATGCCGCGCTGTTTCAACACGCCAGCGGTTTAATTGGAGATACAAATGAAGCGCTTAACATCGATTGCGGCCGGACTGGCTGTGGTGCTGCTCACTGTTGCGGCGCCAATTACGTCTCGCATTACGGCAGCTGCTGAAGACGCCGCCGCACCTGCAGCTGAAGCTCCCGCCACAGCGCCTACGGCGCCCGTCGATCCCGATGCCCTTGCTGCAGCCGTCGAATTGATGGACGTGACCGGCGGGTCAAAAACATTCGACAGTATCACGGCCATGATGCGCCAGCACGTCTCGGCAGCAGCGACTGAAGCCACGGGCACCGCCGATGCGACGAAACTCTTCGACGATATGATGACAAAGTTCGCAACCTACAAACCGCAAATGTTGCAGGAAACCGCCGCTCTTTACGCACAAAAATTCACAGCCGCAGAATTGAAGACCATCACCGAGTTCTACAAATCCGGGCCGGGCGCAAAGTTCATCGTCGCAATGCCGGAACTGATGAAGGAAGGCGGCGCGATAGGCCAGAAGTACGCGATGAAAATGATGCAAGAGTATCGCGCAGCAAAGAAGCCATAAATTAGCGGCGACTTCGGGGCCCTCCAATCGGACTGCGCCATGGCCAAGCCATACGACTATGACCTGTTCGTGATTGGTGGCGGCTCGGGTGGCGTGCGCGCGGCCCGCATTGCAGCCGGGCATGGCGCCAAGGTTGGCATCGCGGAAGAGTATCGATTTGGCGGCACCTGCGTCATCCGCGGTTGCGTGCCGAAGAAACTGCTCGTCTATGCCTCGCGCTTTCGCGGCGATTTCGAGGATGCTGCGGGTTTCGGCTGGACCGTTGGCGATACGAAATTTGACTGGCCAAAGCTGATCGCCGCCAAAGACCAAGAGATCACGCGCCTTGAAGGCTTGTATCGGGGAGCGCTGGCCGGAAAAGGCGTTGGCATTCATGCGACCCGCGCTACGTTGACAGGACCCGAGACGATTGAACTCGGCAATGGCGGGAAAATTCATGCGCGCAACGTTCTAATTGCAACCGGCGGCGCGGCGAAACATGAAGCGCTCATCAACGGCGCTGAGCATGCCATATCGTCCAATGAAGCCTTTGACCTCAAAACTCTGCCGAAGCGCATTGTGATTGCAGGCGGCGGCTATATCGCGGTCGAGTTCGCGTCAATCTTTAACGGACTTGGCAGTGACGTCACGCTTGTCCACCGCGGCGACAAAGTTCTGCGCGGGTTTGACGAGGACCTGCGCGATGATCTCATGGCGGCACTCAAAGAGCGTGGCATCGCACTCAAAATGAATGAGACGATCGCAAGCATCGCGCCTCAGAGTGGCGGATTTCGAGCCACGCTTTCGAGCGGCGCTGTCATTGAAGCCGATCAGGTGATGCTGGCACTTGGCCGCGCGCCCAACACTTCCGGCCTCGGACTTGAGACCGTTGGCGTTGAAATCAAGCCGAATGGCGCCATCGCCGTCGATGATTATTCGCGAACCAATGTTGCGGGAATTTTTGCCGTCGGCGACGTCACCGATCGCGCCAACTTGACACCGGTCGCCATCCGCGAAGGCCACGCCGTCGCCGAGAGCCTGTTCGGCGGCCACCCGGTCAAACTTGACTATAGCCTTATTCCAACTGCAGTTTTCTCAACCCCAGAAATTGGAACTGTCGGCCTCTCAGAAGCTGCAGCGCAAGACCACACTCAGGCAATCGACATTTACAAAACTCGCTTCCGGCCAATGCGCAACGTTCTCGCCAACCGCGCCGAACGCACTTTGATGAAGCTGGTTGTCGATGGTAAATCCGGCAAGGTTTTAGGCTGCCACGTCCTCGGCCCCGATGCAGCCGAGATCGTGCAAATGGCCGCGATCGCCCTCACCATGGGCGCTACCAAAGCGCAATTCGATGCGACCATTGCATTGCATCCAAGTGCTGCCGAAGAACTTGTAACGCTCAGGGAGAAGTGGACCAGTTGACCGCGCCCGCTTCACTCAATAGCGTCGTCATGCCCCAACCATTGGCTTGAGCCAATGGCCGGTGACGCAGCCCAGCAATCAGAAAGAATGCATAGCCATACGTTTCCAATAGCTCTTCCATGAAAAGGCTGAGCCCTATGGTTTCATGCGTTTGATCAACGATAAGTGCCGCGACGATTAGCAAACCAGACAAGCAGATGGCCCAGCTTTCGCGACGGAACACCAGCAGTGTTGCGGGAGGAATATTTTCCACATTGCGGATTATGTGGACTAAAAGCGGAGACAAAAGCACAAACAGAATGAGCCAGTGCAACCGGTCTTTTTGTAAGCCAAAAAGCCAGGGTATATCTTCGACGAGTTCAAATTCAAACTCACGCAGGCATGCTGCAGCGGCGGCAACACTCAGAATTGCGGCCGCTGTTTTCCAATGCCCAATCGTGGACCGGTAGGCTAAAAAATAGGCCGAAGACGCGACCGCTAGAAACAACAAATGCAGCACTTCAAGCGGGCCGTCTTCCGCCGCCATCGCAACTGCATCACCCTGCAAAGAGATGGCCAAAGCAAGCGAGAGCATGGCGAGAAAACCGCCGCAAATCACATTGATAAAAACCATGCCCCGACTGCTCAATTAAAACTCTACACCCCAGTGGTCCTACTAAAACAATCTACGGGTGCTGCAGAATATGGTTTCAAGTCTGAGCCACTTAATACCAGCGGTCAAAAGTTTTAACGCGCCTCGAGGCTGGCGGCGCGGGGCGGCCGGCTCGCGCGACCACTTGGAAGTCCCCTTGCGGGGGAACGCGTGTCGCCGCGCGCTAAGCGAAGGACGATACCGGCGCGCCGTCCAGAAATGGAAGAGTCAAAACTTTGGCGCGCCGGTATAAGTTTTTAGGGCGGCATACAATTTTTGCTCAGTGTGTGTCCCTTGGCCAAAAGCCCAGCGAATGGTCCTGACAAATCCGCGCACCCGGTTACAGCAGCTAAGCCACCTGCTACGCGGATGCAGAAATCCAGCTTCAAGAAGACGATGCCATGCAAAGACTGAAAGATAAGATCGCCGTCGTCACAGGTGCTGGTGCCGGCATCGGCCTCGCAACGGCGACGTTGTTCGCGGCAGAAGGCGCCCACGTCTACGTGACCGATGTGATGGGTGAAACTGCGGCCGCCGCTGCTGCGGCTCTCACTGCCAAAGGGCATTCCGTCACAGCCGCAACACTCGACGTCTCGCGCGGGCAAGATGTTGACGCGCTAATGCGTGCTGTCAAAGCCAAACACGGCCGCATCGATATACTGGTCAACAATGCCGGCCTCAACGTGCGCGGCGACTTCCGTCATATGTCAGACGCCGACTGGACCAAAATCCGCGAGGTCAATCTCGACGGCGTGGTCAGGATGGCGCGCGACGCATTCCCGCTGCTTCAGCAATCCAAGACCGCGTCACTGATCAACGTCGCGTCCGTCATGGGCCACAAGGGTCTCCGGCAGTTGGCAGGCTATTCCGCCACCAAGGGCGCGGTGCTGGCGCTGACACGGGCGCTCGCCGTTGAGTATGCGCCCTATGGCATTCGGGTGAATGCTCTTTCACCTGGTTTTATAGAAACTGCACTGACCGAGCGCGTGCTCAAAAATCCAGCATTTCATAAGGGACTTATCGAACGCACCCTCATGAAACGGTTCGGAACTACGGAAGACATCGCCAAAGGCGCCTTATTTTTAGCGTCAGAAGACAGTGCCTATATGACCGGCGCCGAGTTGGTCATCGACGGCGGCATGACAGCCGGTCTGTGACTTGGTGGGTGCTCGCGTGTTTTCTTAGAGGTGAGAATCGTATGAGTTTTAAGTCCTATTGCGGCCTGACTTTGGCCGCAGCCGCGATCGCAGGTCTTGCGTGCCCAGCGCACGCCGATACCTACAAGATCGATCCCGAGCACACCGAAGTGCGGTTCTCCTGGGACCATCTCGGTCTGTCGCGGCAAGGCGGGCGGTTCTCGTCAGTCGAAGGGAAAATCGACTTCGATCCAGACCAGCCGGCCTTGACGACCGCCGAGATCAAGATTCCGCTGAAGTCGATTTCGACCGGCATCAAAAAACTCGACGAACACTTGACTAGCACCAAAGATTTTTTCGATGTCAGCGCCAACCCGGCCATCACCTTCAAAAGCACCGGCGTGCGCCTGAAGAGTGACAAGACCGCCGAAATGGAGGGCGAACTGTCGATCAACGGCGTCACCAAGCCGGTGGTGCTTGACGTGGTGTGGAACTTCACTGGTGAGCACCCGCTGCAAAGCATCAATCCGGTTTACACGGGCGCTTACGCGTCAGGCTTTTCCGCGACGACACAAATCCGGCGCAGCGATTGGGGCATCACCCGCACCATTCCCTATGTGTCGGACGAACTTCGCATCAGTATAGAAACGGAATTATTGCGGACGGCGGTCACAACACCAAAATCCGAGGATATGCCGAAAGACGACGCGCCCAAGGATGATGCGGCAGGCGATATTGACGGCAACGACAAGATTGGCCGTCCTGAACAAGGCGACGCCGCGCCAAAAGCAAACGACGCCGATAAGTAGTTCGCACGGATGCGACAATTGCATTCAATCCGTAGGGTGGAAAGGGGCTAATCAACGCTTGACAAAATAGACGGTAGATTAGACGCGTGATGCGATAGCATCGCGCGACGTAATCCACCATTGCGCAACACGTGAAACCGCGGCGGATTACGTCGCGAAGAGTGCCAATCCGCAGGACTTGGTTCCCGGACAGGTCGCGAACCTAGTGAGCGATTTTTACGGATGAGGGATCCAGCGAAATTTAGGGCCGTAAAGATCCCGGATGACATCGCGCACTCTGCTTACGATGTCTCCGGGAACCACCTGTTGGGGCGGACTAGCGCGATAATCCGCTCAACGAAAGGTTACCCCGCAATCTTCGAAAAATCTGCGACGGCTGTTGTTGCGGCGCGAATCTCGGACAAAAGCTTCAAGCGATTTTCGCGTAACGCCGGATCGGCGTCGTTGACAGTGACTTTCTCGAAGAACGTGTCGACGGGTTTGCGGAGTTCCGATAACGCGCGCATGGCACCAGCAAAATTCTCGACGTCAATGGCGGCCTTGGTGTCGAACTTCACTTTGGCAATTGCCGCGTCGAGGTTGCGCTCGGCAGGTTCTTTCAGCAGCGCGCCATTTGGCTCGCCGATGTAAAACTTCTTGTCTTTCTTTTCCTCGATGCCAAGGATGTTCGACGCACGTTTGACACCGGCCAGCAAGTTCGCGCCGTCGTCTGATTTCAAGAAGCCATCGAGTGCTTCAACGCGCTTGACGATGAGAGCCAGATCATCTTGACCGGGCAGTGCAAACACTGCATCGATCAAATCATGCCGTGCGCCATTTTCTTTGAGATAGACTTTGAGGCGGTCGGCGAAGAAGGAAAGGAGGTCGACCGATGTTGCCTCAACATGCGGCCGTTCCAGTCTGCACTTGTCACTTTTTCTGCGGCCGTCAACGTTTTGCGCACAAGGGCATTCGCCGCGGCGAATTGATCCATCAACCGCACCCGCAAATCATTTTCCAGCAATATCCGGATCACGCCCAGGCTAGCGCGGCGCAGCTGGAATGGATCGCCGGAGCCGGTTGGCTTCTCACCAATAGCCCAGAACCCAACAAGTGTGTCGAGCTTGTCGGCCAGCGCAACCGCCACTGAAACCGGCTCCGACGGCACGCTGTCACTGGCGCCTTTCGGCTTGTAATGCTCCTCAATCGCCGCGGCGATTTTGGGATTCATGTGTTCGGCTTCGGCGTAATAGCGCCCCATCAGGCCTTGCAGTTCGGGAAACTCACCGACCATGCCCGAGACGAGATCGGCCTTAGCCAGCTGCGCCGCGCGGCCGGCGAGATCTGGCTCAGCATCGACCGCGCCCGCTATTTGCCGCGCGAGTTCGGTGACGCGCTCCATGCGGTCCCACTGTGAGCCTAACTTCTCGTGAAAGGTGATGCCTTTCAATTCGAAGTGCATCGGCTCGAGCCGCCGCTTCAAATCCTGATCCCAAAAGAACGTCGCATCCGAAAGCCGGGCCCGGATGACCTTCTCATTGCCTGATACAATCGATTTGCCGCCATCGGTCGCGGTCAAATTCGATACCAGCACGAACTGATTGGCGAGCTTTTTGGTTTTGGGATCGCGCAGCGAAAAGCACTTCTGATGCGCCTTCATCGATGTCATCAGACATTCGCCGGGTATCGCCAGAAAGTCCTTGTCGAAGGTGCCCGACATGACAACAGGCCATTCAGTGAGGCCAGCATTTTCCGCGGCGAGACCTTCGTCTTCGACCAACTCCAATTTCTGAGTTTTCGCAATCGCGCGCGCTTGTTCTAAAATTGACGCCGCACGCTCGGACGGGTCCAGCATCACTTTGTGCTTCTTCAGTTGCACCACATAGTCCGCCGCATCTTTGACCGCGAACTCTTCGTTGCCATGGAAGCGATGACCACGGGTTGTAGCACCGCTTTTCAATCCGGCAATTTCAAATGGCACCACTTTTCCGCCCAGCAGGCACACGATCGATTGCAACGGCCGGATCCACGTAAACGTGCCCGAGCCCCAGCGCATCGATTTCGGCCACGGGAACTTGCTCAAAACGCCCGGCACAACTTCGGCGATGATTTCGGACGACGCTCGCCCCGCCTTCTCGATGCGGGCGATATAGTAATCACCCTTCTTGTCATCATTGACGACTTCGGCATCTTTCACCGACGCGAGGCCTGCAGATTTCAAGAACCCGGCAATGGCCGCTTCCGGCGCCCCAACGCGCGGGCCTTTTTTCTCTTCGGAAAGGTCGGGCGACTTGGCTGGCACGGCGTCAATCACCAGAGTGAGCCGCCGCGGTGTTGCATAGACTTTCGCGGCACCCGTTTCGAGCCCTTGAGCCTTAAGCCCATCAATCACCAGACGGCGCAGGTCGTCAGCAGCACGCGCCTGCAGGCGAGCCGGAATTTCTTCGGAAAACAGTTCGAGTAATAGTTCGGACATGGTCTATTTTCGGCGCTTTCAAAGTTTCTGAGGCGGATTCCCCTCATACCGGGCCGCCCGCTGAACGCGAAGCCAAAACTGCGCTCAAAAGCCTGATTGGGGGCGCAAAACTGCCAATTGAGCCTGTCGCGGCCACGCGCCGCCTGGCGGACGGCGCCAGCAGCTTGCAATCAGAGCCCGATGCAGCTATCCCGACGGACTTCCCCGGTCAGCCGCTTTAGCTCAGCCGGTAGAGCACGTCATTCGTAATGACGGGGTCAGGTGTTCGAGTCACCTAAGCGGCACCAGTAATTTCAAGGGGTTAGAGGCACTCTCAGAAACCCCGATTTTCGCTAGCATACGCATTGCAAACAACAATTTGAGGCATGTTGCCCCGCTGCGCATCGCGTGGTCG
>JANNFX010000120.1:0-1904 GCA_031380225.1 Hyphomicrobium sp. | reverse complement strand
CTAACGTTGACTTTCTCCTCTCCCATTTGACCAGCTTTCTTAGTCAAGGATTCAAGCAGCGCATATGTCAACAGTCCATGACCTTTGTAGCCTTCAATGGCGGCTTGCACGCTTCCTGCAGCCGCGATCAGGTTCTGACCGGTCGCGTTTTGTAATTGGTCCATCGCGGTCTGCCGTACGCTATCGGACCCCCGGATCAAGGCGCTAGCTGCGCCGCTTTCGCAGGTGTCGATAATGAGCAGCGTCTTTTGGGCTGGGATTATTGCCAGCCATTCCTGCCAGAGGTCTTGACCGATACCGCCGGACTCCACTTTTTGTCCTGCGTCGAGGTCCAGCGTTTGCGGATAGTAGTAGTAACGGTTGCTGATCGACTTGCCGTGCCCACCAAGAAACAACACGAACACATCGGCAGGGCTAGCCGCAGCACTAATTTTTGCGAATGCTGCCGCGATTTTATCCCGCGTCACATCTTCGTTGAATAGGGGAGTTACTTCGACGTCTGAGAACAACTCGCTGCCAACGGTTTTCATCGCCTTCGCAAATAACTCAGCGTCGGCAACTGCATATTTGAGCTGGCGGCCCTTCATCTTGTATTTATCGACACCGATCGTCAGCACATGCATTTTCGGGCGCTGTTGCGCCGAAACACCGAATTTGTCGACAATGAACTTTACTGGCTGAGATGCGAGAAACCCTTTACCGTTGTAGGCGGTCGCCTCGACAGTGTGGCACTTGCCGGGCTCAAGCAGCAATGTTTGGGTGACAACGGCCGAAGCCAACGGATCATCGGCGAGACCTTTGAGCTCAGGCGGATTGAGATTGCCTTTGGTTAGGCCCGCCGTGCCGCGTGTCAACGCCGCATTGCAGGCCACATCATCATCATGCGCCTCGACACGCCACACAAGCTTGTCACCAATCCCCCCGCCGGTGCTATTGATGCGGACGGTGAGCGTGACGGTTCCGTTTTCGGTTTTGTTTTGGAGCCGTTCTAGTTCAGGGGCAGGCCCAGATTCGAGTACAGCTCTCAAGTCGAGAGTGTTGGCTGCGTTCTTGTGCTTGCCTTCAAGATCGCCATTGAGCTGTTCTCTTACCAAATCGAGGTTGTAAAGAACTTCGTAAAATTGCGCGCCAGAATACGATGTCAGCCCGCGCACCACATTGATGAGTTCTTCGCTTCTTTGCGAACCAGCGAAGAAACCAGCTTCCGTCATTGTCAGCCAGTCGCTACCTGGCAGATTGAAGAAGCGCGCAACCGGTTCTCCAGACTCAAGGTCCCACAGGCGCACAGTCGAATCGGCACTGCCTGAGAGGAATTTTTTTCCGTCTGGGGCTACCGCAACGAAAATACCTTCGAAACTATTCCAGTACCGGTTCCCGGTTTCGGCGGCCTTTGACGCCGTCGGCTTTTCGCCACCTGACTGGCCTTCAAGAATGAGTTTCGGCTTGCCAGTCGCATAATCCCAGACCCTTATCGATCGGTCCTGCCCCCCAGAAATGAGGCGGCTGCCGTCAGGCGTAAACGCCAGTGATGTGACCAATCCGGTGTGCCCAGTCATTGTGCGCAGTGGCTTGAGAGTAGCCGCATCCCAGACCTGCAACGTCTTATTCCAGCTTCCAGAAACGAATGTTTTGCCATCCGGCGCATAGGCGCCTGATAGAATGAAGTGCGTTTGATTTCCAGACGACTTCAAGAGTTTTCCATTCGCGAGCGACCACAATTTAATCGTCCGATCCTGGCTCCCCGAGATCAGATATTTGCCATCTGGAGAAATGGACAGCACCTCAACTGATCCACTATGCGCTTTGTATTTGCGAAGTAATGCTCCAGATTTCGCGTCCCATATCCATATTGTCCCGCCTGCATCGCCGCCGACAACCGTGGCGCCATTGGGTGTAAAGGCGAC
>JANNFX010000115.1:0-4466 GCA_031380225.1 Hyphomicrobium sp. | reverse complement strand
ATGCGCAGCAGACCGACGCGGTATTGATTTTCCATCAACTCGCCGACTGAACGCACGCGGCGGTTGCCGAGATGGTCGATGTCGTCGATTTCGCCCTTGCCATCGCGGAGACCCACCAGCGTCTTGATGACGGCCAGAATGTCTTCGCGGCGAAGCACGCGCATGGTGTCAGGCGCATCGAGTTCGAGGCGCATGTTCATTTTTACGCGGCCAACGGCCGACAGATCGTAACGTTCGCTATCGAAGAACAGGCCGTGAAACAGCGCTGTCGCCGCTTCAATGGTCGGCGGCTCGCCGGGGCGCATGACGCGATAGATTTCCATCAACGCTTCTTGCGTGTTGGAGCTCTTGTCGATGTTCAACGTGTTGCGGATGAACGCGCCGGTGTTGACGTGGTCGATATCAAGGATGTGGAATTCCTTGATCTTCTGTTCCTTGAGTTCAGCCAGCAATTCCGCGTCGAGCTCGTCGCCAGCTTCGGCAAAGATCTGGCCGTTGGACATATCGACAACGTCTTCGGCGATGTAGCGGCCTGCGAGATCTTCGGACGACAGCAACACTTCCTTGAGGCCACCATCGGCAAGTTCGCGCACGCGCCGTGCGGTCAGCTTTTCGCCGGCCTTGCCAACGATATCGCCGGTCTTGGCGTCGGCCAAGTCAGCGAGAGGTGTCATGCCGCGCATTTTCGCGGGATCGAATGGCATCTTCCAGCCGCGCTTCGATTCCTTGATCGCAATCTGCTTGTAGAACGTCGACAGAATTTCTTCGTCATCGAGGCCCAGCGCATAGAGCAGCGCTGTAACCGGCAACTTGCGGCGGCGGTCAATTCGGACATAAACCACGTCCTTGGCATCGAATTCGAAGTCGAGCCACGAGCCGCGATAGGGGATGATGCGGGCTGCGAACAACAGCTTGCCAGAAGAGTGCGTGCGGCCGCGGTCGTGATCGAAGAACACGCCTGGCGAGCGGTGCATCTGCGAAACGATCACGCGCTCGGTGCCGTTGATCACAAACGTGCCGTTCAGCGTCATGAGCGGGATGTCACCCATGTAAACGTCCTGCTCCTTGACGTCCTTGATGGACTTCGAGCCAGTTTCTTCGTTCACATCAAACACGATCAGGCGCAGTTTCACCTTCAGCGGTGCCGCGTAAGTCATGTCACGCTGCATGCACTCGTCGACGTCGTACTTCGGCGGCTCAAAATCATAGCGCACGAATTCGAGCGTCGCTTTGCCAGCGAAGTCCGAAATCGGGAACACCGACTTGAACACAGCCTGGACACCAAAATCGCTCGAGCGGCCGCCCGGCGGTTCCTTGATCATCAGGAAGTCATCGTAGGAACTTTTTTGAACCTCGATGAGGTTCGGCATTAACGCCACTTCGCGAATGGTGCCGAATTTCTTCCGGATGCGCTTGCGGCCGTTGAACGTTTCAGCCATGTTCGTCCTCATCATCTTTCTAATGCCGGGTATGACGCTTCCCGGCAGATGCCCATCTCACGCGAACCGCCACACCCGCGCGTTTTAATCTGTCTGCGTGTTGCACGCAGGGCCGCTTTAGAACGGCTCACCGGAACGCCCCGCGAGGCACTCCGGAAAACCGTTTGAGAGGCAGCCGGCAGTAGGCAGTTGGGTCTTTAGGTCACTACAGCCTAAGCCCTACCGCCTACTGCCTCGCCGATTACTTGACTTCGACCTTGGCGCCCTGCTCTTCGAGCTGCTTCTTCAGCTTCTGAGCTTCGTCCTTGGTCACGCCTTCCTTGACGACCTTGCCGCCGGCTTCCACGAGATCTTTGGCTTCCTTCAATCCGAGACCGGTGATGGTGCGGATTTCTTTGATCACGTTGATCTTCTTGTCGCCGCCGGCAACGAGAATAACGGTGAACTCGGTCTGCTCTTCAACGGCCGCGGCCGGAGCGGCAGCGGCGGCAGGACCAGCAACGGCCGCGGCAGCCGATACGCCCCAACGCTCTTCGAGCATCTTGGCGAGGTCTGCAGCTTCAAGAACTGTCAATTTGGACAGGTCATCGGCGATCTTTTCGATATTCGACATTTCTAGGCTTCCTTACGGTTTGAATGTTGATGCTGCCGCCGCGGCCTTATCGAATCCACGGCGGGAAATACGTTGCTCTTAGGCAGCCTCGTCCTTGGACGCCTTGGCTTGAATGACACGGGCCAACTTGGCTCCCGGCTCCTTGACTGTGCGCGCGATTTTGGTCGCGGGCGCGTTGAGGAGACCGATAAGTTTGGCTCGCAGTTCATCAAGCGACGGCAGGTCGGCCAGCGCCTTCACAGCTTTTGCGTCAAGCGCGGTTTTGCCCATCGCGCCGCCGAGGATGACGAGTTTGTCGTTCCCCTTGGCATAAGCGACAGCAGCTTTCGCAGCCGAAATCGGGTCCTTCGAATAGGCCAGAATAACCGGCCCAGTCAGAAGGCTCGAGATGTCGGCATTGCCCGTGTCTTGCAGCGCAAGCTTCACCAGCTTGTTCTTGGCGACCTTCACAGCTCCACCGGCTTCCTTGACCTTGCGGCGGAAGTCTGCGGACTGTGCGGCCACCATGCCGGTGTTGTGGGCGACGACAATCACACCCGTTCCTTTGAACGTGGCATGAAGGCTGTCGATGAGCTCACGTTTCGCGGCTCTTTCCACGTCAGCTTCACTCCTGGTTGCGGCTCTGTCCAGAATGGACGGAGCCTGCGGGTTGCACCTTGCGGCTTTGATCAATGCAGTTGCCTGCACCTCACATTGATCGACGCAGTTGCCCGCGTCATTCATCGACCGGCGCAGATCCCTGCGTCTATCGTGAGTGATGCGGTGATCCGCATCTCTCGAAGCCACGCTCGTCCTGTCCTGACCGCGTGCTTCCTAAAGCGCACGGTGCTGACCCAGAAGTTTCAAACCGGAGCCATGCTCGTTGGAGCAAAAATCCGGATCGTCTCCCGTCTCATGAGGGCACCCGGCGAACCGGAATTTCAGGGGCGCTTTGCTCGAAAGCTCAGCGCCTCACCCCACAGTCTTGGACAGGCCTGCACAGGTTGCTCTTGCGAACGCCCCGTGCAGTGGTTTCCGGTTTCCCGGAAAGTCATGCAGAAACTCAGGTGTTGACCTGAGCTGCTGCAACGGTCGAGGTTTCAACCTTGAGGCCAGGCCCCATGGTTGAACTGATCGAAACCTTCTTCAGGTAGGTGCCCTTCGATCCGGCGGGTCGCGCCTTCACGACGGCATCCACAAATGCTTTGACGTTCTCAACGAGCGCCTTTTCCGTGAAGCTCGCCTTGCCGACGCCAGCATGTACGATGCCGGTCTTCTCGACGCGGAACTCAACCGAACCGCCCTTGGCACCGTTGACGGCACCGACGACGTCCATGGTCACTGTGCCAACGCGCGGATTCGGCATCAGGCCACGCGGGCCCAAGACTTTACCCAGACGGCCGACGAGGCCCATCATGTCGGGCGTGGCGATGCAGCGATCAAAGTTGATCACGCCCTTCGCTACCGTCTCGACCAGATCTTCAGCGCCAACGAGGTCAGCGCCTGCAGCCTTGGCTTCTTCAGCTTTGGCGCCACGAGCGAAAACCGCCACGCGAGCGCTGCGGCCTGAACCATTCGGTAAGTTGCACACGCCGCGAACCATTTGGTCGGCGTGCTTCGGATCAACGCCGAGGTTCATCGCGATTTCGATGGTCTCGTCGAATTTTGCCTTGGCGCGTTCCTTGATGAGCTTGACAGCTTCGTCGATCGCGTAGGCTTTGTTGCGGGCCAAACCAACGTGGTTGGCCGCGTTGCGCTTGCCACCGGCCAAGCGCGCAGCCTTGATGCTATCGGCAGCGATGATTGCTTTTGCCATTGTCTTACTCCGCCACCTTGAGACCCATCGAACGCGCCGAACCCGCGAGCGTGCGAGCAGCTTGATCGAGGTTGTCCGTGTTCATGTCCTTCATCTTCAGCTTCGCGATATCGCGCAGCTGCGCCATGGTCACGGTGCCGGCGACATCGCGGCCGGGCAACTTTGAACCCGATCCCGGTTTGCCGGTTGGCTTCATACCGGCGGCCTTCTTGATCAAGAAGGTCGCAGGCGGTGAACGCATTTCGAACGTGAACGAGCGATCCGAATACACGGTGATCTTCACCGGAATGGGCGTTCCCTGCTCAAGCTCTTTGGTCTTGGCGTTGAACGACTTGCAGAACTCCATGATGTTGACACCGCGCTGACCCAGCGCGGGGCCGATCGGCGGCGACGGGTTGGCCGCGCCGGCTGGCACCTGGAGATTGATGTATCCGTCTATTTTCTTTGCCATAGGTTCCCCTACTCGACACGAACCGCGGCCCTTGCGGGCTTTTGGTCCAGGGTTAGCGGTCTGCGAACTGGACCATTCCAGTTCTCCCGCGCGAAAACCGCATCAAGCAAAACGCGTTTTGCGTTGCCTGCTGCGGCTACCCGGCCCGAAGGCCGAATTCCGAAAATC
>JANNFX010000091.1:0-35338 GCA_031380225.1 Hyphomicrobium sp. | reverse complement strand
GGGGCCACTTGAGCTTGTATCAAAGCCCATAACAACATCGTTGCCGAAGCCCGGCCTCAGGACCAGCGTGTCGCTGCCACGGGTAAACATGACGAAGTCGGAGCCTTGCCCACCGTAGACAAAGTCATCACCATCGCCGCCGTCGAGGTTATCATTACCATCACCGCCGTAAAGCGTATCGGCTCCAGCACCGCCGGAAAGCATGTCGTCCCAGCCGCCGCCGGTTATGATATTGTCGAGGTCGTTGCCGCTACCGGTAAAATCGCCGGTGCCTGTAAATATTAGAATTTCGACGTTTTCGCCGAGATCGTAACCGTTAAGCGTGGTGGTGACGGTATCGGTACCCTGGCCGAACTGTTCGATGACAATATCACCCGAATTCGAAACGATGATCAGGTCGTTGCCAAGGCCGCCGATCAGAACGTTGGTGCCAGCGCCGCCGCCGAGGGTGTCGTCGCCAGCCCCGCCGCGCAATGTGTCATTGCCGCCGCCACCAATGATTGTATTGTCTTGGTCATTGCCCGTGCCTTCGAAATCCCCGTGGCCAATGAAAATTAAGATTTCGACGTTTTCCGGCAGCACATACGCGTTCAGCGTCGTCCCGACCGTGTCGGTGCCTTCACTGGCACCCTCGATGGCTTGGTCGCCTTGATCATTAATGTAAATTGTATCGTCGCCGAGGCCGCCCAACATGATGTCAGCGCCTTCGCCGCCATCGAGCGCGTCGTCGCCTTCATCGCCCATGATGACGTCGTCACCGGCGTCGCCTGACAACTCGTCATCACCCGTGCCGCCCGATATGCGATCGTCGCCGGTGCCACCGGAAACTTTATCATCTCCTTGGTCACCCTTTATTTCGTCATCACCCGCATCGCCGGAAATGTCATCGTCGCCGGTTCCGCCTGACAAATTATCCCGTCCGCTGCCGCCGTATATCGCGTCTCTACCCTCATCGCCGCGGATAAAGTCATCGTCGTCATCACCCTTGATGACGTCGTCGCCACTGTCGCCAAACAGGCGGTCTTTGCCGGCGTTACCACTAATCTTGTCGGCGCCGCTATTGCCGTGGACGGTGTCGTCGCCGGAGCCGGCTTGAATGACATCATGACCGGCGCCGCCGAGCAACAGATCATCTCCAGCGCCGCCGAATATTTGGTCGTCATACTTGCCGCCAATGACGACGTCGTCTGCATCCGTACCCGTCAAAGTCTGGCCGGAGAGTGCGTTCCGGCTCAGAGTTGCGAGGTCCGTGGGCTGCGCCCCGTTAATGGCTTGCGCATCTTCAAAGTTTGTATGGCGCTGCACGATATCGTCAAACGCAACCGAGTTTGCGTTGGCGATAAGGCTGTTGCCGGAAAGTTCGAAAAGGCCAAGAGTTGCCGCGGTCTGATGCAGCCAGCCAGTTTCAGTGGAAATCGCGACCTTGAGGGTCGAAGTCTCGAGGGCCAATCCCGCAACTTCCGCTAAACCACCAACCCAAATATCAACGGCATCAATGCCCTCAGGGTAGGCACTCTTGAGATCGGCAACCAGGGTTTCCGGCAGGGCATTGCGGAGTTGGAAGTCGTCCCAGGACGCGTAGGGGCGCAGGCTACTGAGCCCGGTCTGCACATACAGGTCAGCGCGGATTTGATTTAGCTGCGTAGCTCCCGAGTCCCGGCCGCGAACAGCACTCAGTGCCGAAAGATCGGGACGGCCAGCTTCACAGTTTTGAAGATCAAACTGTTGCCCGGACTGCATGTTCAGCGCGGCCGGCAGACCTATCTCTGCCTGACCATCTGACCCTGGCGCGGCATAGCCATTCAGTAAAACGATTTGATCCGTGGTGTCTGCGGGTTGTTCATCAGCATCGTCATCGAGTTCTTCGCTGCCAACCAAAACGTGCACAAAATCTTTGAGGGCGGTTCGCTGGTATTCAGCAAAGTTGATGAGTTTTGCAGCGTCAATGTATTGCTCATCAGACCAACTAGAAGACGTTTCTTGGCGCAGCTGCTCGACCCAATAGTCTTGATTGCGGCTCCACAGCGGACCTGAGACGTGGGTATCGAGTGTGTAGCTACCGTCACTTCGCAGACCGTCGTTCCGGTTTTTTTCAACCAGATCGAGCAGCTGATCCAAATCGTTTTGGCCAATCCGGCGCAAAATTTTGCCCTTTCGCTAGGGCTTCAAAACTAGTTGTAATTTGCCAAAGGCGCCGGGACGTAAAGCTGTCCCGTTTTGACCTCTTACAACATCCAATCTATATCAAGAATGCTCAGGAGTGAATTTCAATTTTTACATTCCGTCACGAATTAGATCAATTGGCCCGACCATTGGAACCGGCACATCAGACCAAGGTCTGATGCCGTCAGTTAACGCTCAAATTGACCGACGGACTGACGGCCGTGCCGGGGAGCGAAAAATCGAGGGCAAAACCATTTCTCAGCCGACGCATAATGATTGAGCATAATTGACCCCGACTTTGGTCCGACGCTTGCAGTGACATGCAACGAGCTGGCAAAATCCCAGTTTTGCATGCGACTGCTTGCAAACGCGATGAATTCAGCCAATAGTCGCGTATTGTTGTGGGAAATTATTTGACGATGCGCCTAATTTTATCAGGTCCGGAGTTCACCTCGAGACTAGGGACCTTGGTCCTGCCGGCCTTCAAACCTTGGTCGGAAGGCCCATTCGCCAATATGGTTAGGCAGGCCCAGCAAGTTAGCGCCGCTCTACCGCCGGGCCGTTGGGCCGCTATTTTCGCGGTTACATTAATTGTGACCGTATCAATTTTCGCAGGACACAAGACCGGCAATAGCTGGCTCGTTGCCTTTGGATTTGGCCTCGGTCTGTTGACTTTGATCTTCGCGATTGTTCGTGGCGGCAGTTGCCTTATCGATCAGCGGCGCCTGGAGCTTGAAAGCCGGATTACCGAAGTAGAAGCCCTTAATCAGCAAAATATTGTATTGCGCCAGCAGTTGCAGGCAGCCCACATGAGGGCAACTGAACTCAACGAGCGTTTCCTGCGCCGCGTCAGTTCAGACCTCCATGATGGTCCCGCCCAACATCTCGCACTTGCTCTGTTGCGGTTGGACGAGTTGGTGCCGGTCGTCAATTCAGTTCAGAAGGATGGCGCCCCAACACACAAGCATGTGCTGGCAACAATTCGCTCGGCGACGTCCGATGCCATGAAGGAAATTCGCAATATTTCTTCAGGATTGGCGCTGCCAGAGTTGCAAAAGATTTCACCGGCTGATGCACTGACGATTGCAGCGCGGTCTCACGAGCGCGCAACGGGCACCCGGGTGTCGATAAAAGTTGAGTCCATGCCCCCCCGTCTGCCGCTACCGGTCACGATCTGTCTCTTCCGCTTCGCCCAAGAAGGCCTCAACAATGCGTTCCGTCATGCGAGCGGGCAAGGTCAGCAGCTGGCGGCAAGGATCGATGGGTCGACGGTTGAAGTGACTGTCATCGATAACGGACCGGGTTTTATGGTCGAGCAGAAACTCAGTCAGAACGAGCGAATTGGATTGTCGGGGCTGCGCCATCGCATTGAATCACTGGGTGGGTCGCTGCAGATCCAATCGGTTCCTGGATCCGGTACGCGGCTTGGCGTTCGCTTCCCAATCAGCATGGGGGCTGACATCCATGGGTGATCGCATCCGTGTTGCGGTCGTCGATGACCATCCATTATTGCGCGAAGGTGTGGCGAGCACACTCAAGTCCGACAGCGGTCTTGATGTGGTGGCCATCGGCGGCAGCTGTGCCGATGCCATCCGCATTGCTGGCGAACTTTTGCCGGACATCATGCTGCTCGATGTGTCGATGCCAGGCGGTGGCATCGAAGCCGCCCGGGCCATCGCTGGCAAGTTCCCATCTGTAAAGACCATCATGCTGACGGTCTCAGAACGCGAAGACGATGTTGTCGCCGCGATGGAGGCTGGCGCCCATGGCTATGTTTTGAAAGGTGTCACGGGGGCGGATCTGATTGGAACCGTGCGTGCGGTCAACAATGGCGAAACTTATATTACGCCTCAGTTCGCCGCCCGGCTTTTGCAGCAACTGCAACGCAAACATACGGAAAAGGTTGCGCACCGGCCTGAATCGGATCTCACTCATCGCGAAGAGCAGATTTTGAATGAGGTTTCAGCCGGTCTCACCAATAAAGAGATCGCGCGTAAGCTGGCACTGAGCGAAAAGACAGTGAAGCATTACATGACCGGCGTGTTGCAAAAGCTTCAGGCCCGCAACCGCGTTGAAGCGGTTATCGCGCATATGAAACACGAAAAATCGCTGCCGAAGAAATAGTCTGGGTCCGGTTTTGTCCGGCGCCGTTTGGCCCTGTTCCTTTGGGGCCGTTGTCATCGATAATTTTCCGGTGAAGGCTGCCGCTTGAGTACGATCAACTTGACAGGGGGCCTACGACCTGCTTTTGATAGGAACAAAGCAGGAACAATCAAGTGACCCGTGAGCAGCATTCTCATCTCCGCCACGTCGTGAAGGGCCTCAGTGAAAGCCCGGCTGCGTTCGAGCCGGTCTCGCTTGGTGTGCCAGCGATTGATGCCGCGCTGGGCGGCGGCTTAGCCCGTGGCAGGCTGCACGAAATCTACGCGGCAGCAACGGCTGACATCGGCGCCGCAACCGGCTTTGCCGTTGGAGTGGCGTCAAGAGCGGCAACAAAAAAGCCCATTCTTTGGGTCCGGCAAGATTTCTTGGATACCGAAACCGGGCGTCTCAATGCGTCTGGCCTCGCCGAACTTGGCCTTGATCCCGCGTGTCTCATTCTGGTTCGGGCTCGCGATGGTGAGGGTGTTCTAAGGGCCGGCGAGCAGGGCGCGCGCTGTCCGGCGCTCGGGGCTGTTGTGATCGAGCCTTGGGGATCACCCCGGATCCTCGATCTCACCGCCAGCCGCCGGTTGTCGCTCGCGGCCTGTAAATCAGGCGTTCCGGTCGTCATGTTACGCGTGGCCGCCGCTCCCTCGCAAAGCGCAGCCACGACACGATGGAGCGTCGCGGCCCTGGCATCGCGCCCACTGGCCGCCAATGCGCCCGGCTTTCCAGCTTTTGAATTGAGTTTGTTGCGCCATCGCGGCGGCGGCGATGCAGGGCGCGCGTGGCGTGTGGAGTGGAACCGTGACCGGAAATGTTTCCAAGACCGAAAGCACTCAAGTGGCCGCCCAGACTGCGTCGCGCCGCTACCTGGCTCTGTGGTTTCCGTTTCTGACCACCGACCGGCTGAAGCGGCAGCGGTCGCGCACAAATTCCGCAGAACCGGATAGCCGGCCGCTCGTCGTTGTCGAAAAAGTGCGCGGGGCGTTGCGGATTACGGCCCTTGATCAGCGCGCGGTTGAGCTTGGATTGACGCGCGGCCTGACCTTGGCGGATGCGCGCGCACGTATCGCTGGTCTCTCTGTCGCTGAAGTTGATCTCAAAGCCGATGCCAGTTTGATCGAGCACCTTGCACTGTTTTGCGATCGTTTCACGCCGATGGTTGCTCTCGATCAGCCCGATGGACTGCTGCTCGACATCACAGGATGCGCGCATCTGTTCGGCAGTGAGGCCGATTTGAGGACACAAGTTCTTACGCGCCTGACCAAGATCCGTCTCAGTGTGCGTGCCACCATCGCTGGCACTCCAGACGCGGCCCGCGCCCTGGCCCGTTTCAGCCAGGCCGGCATCGTGATAGAAGGCCAAGACGAAAGCTTCGTGAGACGGCTGCCGGTCGCGGCGCTTGCCGGGATTGGGCCCGAAACGGTTGTGGCTCTATCGCGCGCCGGACTGAAGACCATCGGCGCTCTCGCGGACCGGCCGCCGGAAGTGCTCGCTGCTCGCTTCGGGCAAAATCTCATCACCCGTCTCGCTCGAACTCTTGGACGGGAGAATGCGCGCATCACACCACTGCGCCCATTGCCGGATGTGATCGTTGAAAAGCATTTCGCTGAGCCGTGGACCCAAACTGATGCGCTGGAAGGCATCCTGGCAGTGCTGATCGGGGAGGCCGCAGACGTCATGCAAGAGCGCGGGCAGGGCGGCCGCGTTTTTGAAGCGAGCTTTTTTAGAAGCGACGGTGCGGTCCGCCGGTTGAGGGTAGAGACGGGGCGGCCATGCCGCGATCCGCCTGCCATTTTGAGACTTTATCATGAGCGTCTGGCGATGCTGGCTGACCCTCTCGATGCCGGATTTGGTTTCGATGCCATCCGGTTTGCGGTGCTGGTGGGCGAACCCCTTGCAACAGCGCAAGCTGACCTTAACGGACACTCGATCGAAGACGATGGCGCCGGCAATCTCATCGACCGGCTGATCGTGCGTTTCGGGCGCGAGCGGGTGTTGCGGTTTGAAGCTCGCGACACGCATGATCCCGATCGCGATGCGCGGCTTGTTTCGGCCGCCAAGCTGACAAACGCTAACGGGCAAAATCGGAGCGCGCCGGCGCCTGTCTCATGGCCGGCGCCCGAGCCTGATCAACCGCCAGCGCGGCCGCTTCAGCTCTTTGATCCGCCGCAGCCGATCGATGCCCTAGCCGAAGTGCCTGACGGTCCGCCGGTACGCTTCCGCTGGCGCCGCGTCTCGCATGACGTCACGCGCGCCGAAGGTCCCGAACGGATTGCGCCTGAGTGGTGGAGCCGTGGAAATGGCGCACAGAACCGCGATTACTACCGCATTGAAGATGCAGCGGGTCAACGTTTCTGGGTTTTCCGGCAAGGTCTTTACGGCAATAGCGATGCACCTCCGCGCTGGTTTATGCATGGAGTGTTCGCGTGATCTCCTATGCAGAATTTGCAACGGCCACTAATTTCTCGTTCCTGCGCGGGGCCTCACATGCCCGCGATCTCGTCTTGACCGCGGTGTTGCTCGGCCATCGCGGCATCGGCATCGCCGATCGCAGTACGGTCGCCGGCGTTGTCCGTGCCTACAGCGCTTTGGAGGACTTAAAACGCGACGGCGCCGTGCCGCCAGAGAAGCTGCGCGACGGATCAGGGTCGGGGGAATTCATTTGGAAGGAACACGCTTCTGCTGCGGACAATTTAGCCGATGAACTGATGCGGCGCGCCAAGGATTTCAAACTCGCGGTTGGCACACGTCTCGTGTTCAAGGATGGCACGCCGGATATTCTCGCCTATCCAGAAAACCGTGACGGCTGGGGGCGTCTCTGCCGTCTCCTCACACTCGGCAACCGGCGCGCCGAAAAAGGCGACTGCATCCTCACACTTGACGATCTGATAAGCGATGCCAAAGGCCTGCTACTCGCCGTTATGCCATCGCCGCGTTTGGAGCCTGTTGAGCGTCTGCTGCTGCGCTTAACTGAAGCCGCACCGGGTTCGGTCTGGCTGACCGCAGCGATGCACCGGCATGGTGCAGACCGCCGCCGTCTGGCTGAGTTGATGCAACTGTCAGAGAGGCTCCGGGTGCCGCTGCTGGCGGTGAATGATGTGCTTTATGATACGCCCGAGCAGCGCGATCTGCAGGATGTTCTGAGTTGCATTCGCGAAGGCACAACCATCACGGAAGCCGGACGGAGGCTTGAAGCCAACGCCGAGCGCCATCTTAAAGCACCTCAAGAGATGGCACGTTTATTCCGCGATTGCCCGGACGCCATTGCTGAGACCGGGCGGCTGCTCGACCGGATCGGCTTTTCGCTCGATCAACTCAAATACGAATATCCCGATGAACCCGTCCCGCCGGGTTGGGAGGCTCAAGCCTGGCTTGAAGACTTGACCCGGAGAAGCGCCGTCCAGCGCTATCCAGAAGGTGTTCCAAGCAAAGTCTCAAAGCTGATCGACGAGGAACTGGCGCTGATCGCCACGCTCGACTACGCGCGCTACTTCCTTACCATTCACGACATTGTCCGCTTTGCCAACGAGCAGAAAATTCTGTGCCAGGGCCGCGGCTCGGCGGCGAACTCGGCCGTTTGCTATGTGCTCGGCATTACGGCCGTCGATCCGAAAGATCATGACCTGCTGTTTGCGCGCTTCATTTCGACGGAGCGCAAAGAGCCGCCCGACATCGACGTCGATTTTGAGCATGAACGGCGCGAGGAGGTCATTCAGTACATCTATGAAAAGTACGGGCGGCACCGGGCCGGTATCGCTGCCACCGTCATCAGTTACCGGCCGCGCAGTGCCATCCGCGACGTGGGCAAGGCGCTCGGACTGACCGAGGATGTCACCGCCAAGCTCGCCAGCACGCAATGGGGAAGCTGGGGCAGCAGCATCAAGGATGCCCACATCCGGCAGGCCGGGCTCGATCCCGCCAACCCCATGATCCGCCGCGCGGTCGATTTCGCCATCCGCCTGCTCGGTTCCCCCCGCCATCTGTCTCAGCATGTCGGCGGCTTTATCTTGGCGCGCGGCCGGCTCGACGACATTGTGCCGGTCGGCAACGCCGCCATGGACCAGCGTACCTTCATCGAATGGGATAAGGACGACATCGATGCGCTCGGGCTTATGAAGGTCGATGTGCTGGCGCTTGGCATGCTGACCTGCATCCGCAAGTCTTTCGATCTGTTGCGCGAGCATGACGGCATCACTTACGGGCTCGCCGATGTGCCGCGCGAACAAGCCGATGTCTATGACATGCTGTGCAAGGGCGATTCCGTTGGCGTCTTCCAAATCGAAAGCCGGGCGCAGATGAACATGCTGCCGCGCCTCCGGCCGCGTGAATTTTACGACCTCGTGATCCAAGTCGCGATCGTCCGTCCGGGGCCCATACAAGGCGACATGGTGCATCCTTACTTGCGGCGGCGGAATGGCTTGGAGGAGGTCAACTTTCCAGCGCCCGCTCCCGAACACGGCGAGGCCGATGAATTGTACCAAGTCTTGAACAAGACCAAGGGCGTGCCGCTGTTCCAAGAGCAAGCCATGAAGCTGGCCATGGTGGCCGCCAAATTTACGGACGCCGAAGCTAACGGATTGCGCCGGGCGATGGCAACCTTTCGCAATGTTGGCACCATCGGCACCTTCGAATCTTTGATGGTCAACCGGATGGTGGCGCGCGGCTACGACCCGGATTTCGCGCGCCGCAGCTTCGAGCAAATCAAAGGCTTCGGCAGTTACGGATTTCCAGAAAGCCATGCCGCGTCGTTTGCGAAACTTGTCTATATTTCGTCGTTTATAAAATGCCGGCATCCGGCTGTGTTCGCGTGCGCGCTGCTTAACGCGCAACCGATGGGCTTTTACGCGCCCGCACAGATTGTCCGTGATGCCAAGGAACATGGTGTCGAGATCCGCGCAGCCGACATCAATCATAGCCAGTGGGACAACACGCTTGAGCGCGGCGATGACGGCGCGCTGGCGTTGAGGATCGGCTTCCGGCAAATCGATGGTCTTGCCGAAGCCGATGCCAAACGTTTGGTGGACGCGCGCAAAGCGGGTTACAAAAATATTGAGGATCTTGCCGTTAGCGCCCGCCTCTTCAGCCGTCCACTCCGGCTGTTAGCCGATGCCGACGCCTTCTGCTCGATCGGCCTTGATCGCCGCGAAGCCTTGTGGGCCGTGCGCCGCTTGCCCGATGATAACCCGCTGCCGCTTTTTGCCGCTGCTGATGCCCGCGAGTTGGCAGATGAAGCGGACGCGTTTTTGCCAGTGATGCCGCTCGCAGAGCATATCGCCGCCGACTACCAGACTGTGCGGCTGTCTCTGAAGGGCCATCCGATGGGTATCTTGCGGCCGCTGTTCAGAAGCGAAGGCCTGACCACTTGCGTTGAAACGACTAGCAGCCGCGATGGCAGTTGGGTTCGAACCGCGGGTGTTGTGCTCGTGCGTCAACGGCCTGGCAAGGGCAACGCGATTTTTATCACCTTGGAGGATGAGACCGGAGTTGTGAATACGGTGTTGTGGGCGCGGACATTCGAGCATTATCGCAAAGAGGTGATGGGCGCGCGCCTGCTCGCGCTTGAGGGCAGGTTGCAAAGAAGCGCCGAGGGCGTGGTCCACTTGATGGCTCAGAAAGTGGCGGACCGCACCAGCGAGTTGCGCCGTCTGTCAGAAACTCATCAAACTCAGATTACGCTAAGCCGGGCCGACGAATTTCTCCATCCGCAAGTCCCGCGCAAAGGCCACCCACAAGCCCCGCGCAGACACCCACGAGACGTGCGTATTGTGCCGAAGTCACGCGATTTCCATTAAGCGATCGTCATTGACTGAAAGCCCGATGCGCCTCCATCAAAAACGAACGCTCCGGCTTGTTGCCCGACGCTCCTATGACACCGCCATTAAGCTTCGACAATCGATTTGAATCCGCCAAAGAACATGCGCTTCCCGTCGACCGGTACCGTGTCAGGACCCATGTTGGCAAAAAGTGGATCCTTCATCACGACTGGGTTAATCCGGTCGCGGTCTTCGCGCGATCGAAATGAGATCCAACTGACGACGACGATCTCATCCGGCTCGAGCTTGACCGCTTGCGGAAATGACGTGTGAACGCCGGGTTTGACGTCCTCGGCGATGACTTCGACAACTTCAAGCGCACCGTGCTGACGCCACAGCTTTGCTGAGGCCTCGGCAAAGAGGCGGTACTCTTCAATCTTCGATTTTTGCACAGGCATGACATAGACGTCGACGTACTTGCTCATGTGTTTTTTCCTTGTTTGTGTGAGACACATCCGCTTCCATTAATTGGGCGTTACTTACCTGCAGCGGCCGCTTCCAGTTTAGAGATATCGATTTTTGTCATTTGCATCATGGCCTGCATGACGCGCGCGGACTTAGCGGGATTGGTATCTTGGAGCAGTTCCGGCAGCCGTGATGGCACGATCTGCCAGGAGAGGCCGAATTTATCATCAAGCCAGCCACATTGACTTGTCTTTCCACCGGCCGATAGTTTCTCCCATAACTCATCAACCTCGGCTTGGGATTTGCAATCGACTGACATCGATACTGCCGGGCTGAACTTATAATGTGGCCCGCCGTTGAGCGCGATGAAATGCTGGCCTGCCAATTCGAACGTCGCGACTAGAACAGCGCCTTTGGGACCCGGACCGGCATCGCCACACCGTGTCATGTCGATGATGCGGCCATCCTTGAAAATCGACAAATAGTAATTGATCGCCTCCTCGGCTTGACCATCAAACCAAAGGCACGGTGTGATCTTTTGCTTAGTTTGCATGTTTCAGGCTCCGTTGGCGGGCGCGGATTTTTTCATCGCCTGCTGCATCGACGACTTGATCTCGTCCGGCGTCATTTCCTTGAGATGGTTCGCAACCGAAACCGGCGTTAGAAGTACCGAGAAAGTTGACCGGCGAGTGGTTCGATCATCGCCAGTGCCAGGGCTGCTCCGCGCACTTTGGCAACGACAGCAGCATGGTTGAGTGTTACCACCGGAGACGGCTGGACCGTTTCTAACGCTGCATAGAGTAACTCAATTTATGTCCAATCGGTTCCCTCGGGTTTTGCGGCTTGCTGCTGCAAAGGCTACTTTTTCGCAGCGGTTTGCGCTCGTAGTCGATCCTCTTGCTGCTGCAATTCAGGGGTGAACGCGTCACCGAAATCCGCGGCTTCGAAAAACGGCCTGATCTCGATTTCACAGTCCTCGTTGTGGGGGTTTGGGCAGCGCTTGACCCATGCGATCGCTTCATCCATCGAATTCAACTGCCAGATCCAGTAGCCCGCAATCAGCTCTTTGGTCTCGATGAAGGGGCCGTCGATTACGGTGCGGTCTTTGCCGGAAAAGCGCACGCGCGCCGCCTTGGACGTTGGTTGCAAGCCATCGCCGTCGAGCATCACGCCGGCTTTGACGAGTTCCTCGTTGAAATTTCCCATGGCCGTCAAGAGCTCAGCCGACGGCATTATTCCGGCTTCCGAAGCCTTGCTCGCCTTGACGATGATCATGAATTTCATGGCCTTTTTCTCCGTTTGAGATGAGTGCGTCCGCAGCCAGACAAGATTTGAGCCGGTATAGTGGACACAGGCTAGACCTCTTTAAGACGGTCGAGAAACCGCGTAGCCGGCAAATTCCTTGAAATTGTTTGCCTGACCGATTGTTCCGCGGCAAGCACACGTCAATGATCCTTCGCCTGGTCTGTGATCTGTTTAACGAACGCCTGCTTGATGGTTTTCAATTCGCCACTCGGATCATGTGCAATGAAAAAGCGCGAGCGCATGCCCCACTGTGCGGGCTTGACGGCGCGCATGGCGCCGGTTGCGACCCAGCGATCAGCGGCGTGGTCGGGGAGAAAGCCGATGTATTTTCCAGACAAGATCATAATTTCTTGGGCCTCCATACTTGAAACGCTGGCATTGGCCGTCGTCTTTCCAAACCTATATACGTCGTCGAAATAGCGGTATGCGCGGACCGAAAAGTGCGCCGACTGGAAATCCGATTGACTGATGGCCTGGTCGTTGCGCGCAAACCACGGATGACTTTTGCCGCAATATAGACTGTGGACTTCGGTCGATAAAGCCCGGTAATCGAGGCTTGGAAGTGCTTGGGCAAGTGGGCCAATTGCGATGTCGCGCCGGCCTTCCGCAACACTCTGCTCGAGCTGCTGCGGGCTTGAAACTTCGAGATCAATTGCAACGTCTGGATGCTCGTCGTGGAATGTGGCAATCGCCACATCGAGCGCAATTTCGCGGCACGATACGACCGTGTCGATGGTGGCGATGCGAAGAACCTGAGACCGGGTGCCATGCACGCGCCCCATGCGCGCCTCGAAGCCGTCAATGGACAGCAGCAATGCCCGAACGGCCTCATAAGTTTCCTGGCCCGTTTGTGTCAGCTTAAACCCGCCGCGGCCACGCTCGCAGAGTTTTGAGCCGAGCTTAGCTTCAAGGCTGGCAATGTGCGTGCTGAGTGTTGACTGCGCGATGTTGAGGGCCATCTGTGCCTTCTGAAAGCTGTTGCACTCGACGACAGTGGTAAATATGCGCAACAGCCTCAGATCGATCGTGCTTAATCTCCGCATGGACGGCTCCACATCACGCCGGAAGCTAACCCGGATACATCGGGAATTCATGATCTAATCTCATGAAAGTTCGTAATTCAAGCACCAACCATCCTGATGCTAGCTTACGCAGACGCGTGCCAAGTCTGAAACCACCCGTTTCGAATCAAGCCTAAAAATCAAGCATAGGATCGATTTCATCGTCACAGTAAGCAATCGGAGGCCAAAACGTCATGAAAAGGTATGCCGCGACCCTCGCCCTCGCATCAGCTCTTGCATCGACCAATCTCTATGAAACAGCGTCGGCGGCTGATAGAATTCGTGTATTGGCGCCGACCTGGGTCGGCTTCGCCCCGGCCCTGGTCGCCGGCAAACTCGGGTACTTTGCCGAGGATGGTCTGACTGTTGAATTCAAATTCGAAGACGACCGCAGCAATGTTCTTGCGGCCATGGCACGCGGCGACATTGAGGTCGACATGCGAACCGTTGGCGAGCATCAGGGCCGTCCGCGCGATGCCTCGACGCCGGGCATTATCATCGGCACCATCGATCTTTCAGTCGGCGGTGATGGTGTGATTGCCGACGGGTCCATTGGCTCCGTTGCTGATCTCAAGGGCAAGACGATTGCTGTTGAGCCGAACATTCCCGCTCGTTTGCTGCTGCAAATGGAACTCGCAAAGTCTGGGTTGTCCCTCAAGGATGTGAAACTCAAGGAAATCGCAACGGCCGATACCATTGCTGTTTTCAACGACGCGAGCATCGCAGCCGTTGGAACGTATGAACCTTTCATGTCTCAGGCAGTTAAGACTGTTACCGCGCGCAACCCGAAGATCATCTCGTCGTCTAAGGACGCTCCAGGACTTATTCTTGATATTATAACGGCACGCCAGGACGATCTGAAAGCAAGCCCCGAAAAGTATAAGAAGTTCCTGCGCAGCATCTATCGAGCCGTCGACTTCTACAAAAAAGATCCCAAGAAGTTTGCTGAAATTGCGGCCCCACTCTACGGGTTAAAGACCGAAGAAGTGACCGAGATCATCGATACCTCGCTGCGCTACACGCCGTATGAAGAGGCTGTCGAATTTCTAGGTACTGGCGGCAAACCCGGCAAGCTGCATCCCCTTTTTGATCAAGTGATGCAATTAAACCTCGATTTCGGCGCGGCGACCACGAAACTCGACCCCGCACAACAAATCGACAATTCGCTCGTCACAGGGCTGTTCGATGGCGTCAAACGCTGACGGACGGGTCAGAGTCTGTTTTCCGCAAATGACGGCGCTTGAGCTGAGTTGGAGACATCGTGTCTGATCGGACCCAAGATACGCCTCTGGCTGGTGTTGTGTTCGGCGCTGCTGTTCTTGCAATCTGGGAAACCGTTTCGCGGGCAGGTTGGGTTACTGCAGCCTTTTTGCCCGCGCCTTCTACAGTCGCTAGCACGCTTGTTGAAATGGTTTTCCAGCACGACCTTCTTTGGCACGCAGGTGTCTCGACGATGCGAGTGTGGAGCGCGTTTTTGATCGCGGCTGCGATGGCAATTCCGATTGGTATTCTGATGGGGAGCTTCCGTATCGTCGGCCGCGCCCTTGAACCGACAATTGACTTTATCCGCTACTTGCCAGTTCCAGCCCTGGTACCATTATCGATCATTTGGTTTGGGGTTGGTGAAGCGACCAAGTTGTTTCTGTTGTGGCTCGGAACTTTCTTTCAACTCGTATTGCTTGTCGCTGACGACGTTCGCCGTGTTCCGCACGAGTATCAGGAGGTGGCGGCTACATTGGGTGCATCGCGGGGCAAAGCATTGCTCGATGTCTCCTTACCCGCAATGTTGCCGACCCTCGTCGACAACTTACGTGTCACTCTGGGTTGGTGCTGGAGCTACGTGATCGTTGCAGAGATTGTGGCGGCTGACAGCGGTATTGGCTTTGTCATCTGGCAGGCACGGCGCTTCTTCAAAACACCCGAAGTTATGGCGGGTGTCGTCGCGATCGGCATCATCGGCTTGGCAACAGACCAAGCCTTGCGTTGGCTCCATCGGCGCTGGTTCGCCTATCTCCAGAGGTGATGCAGATGAGCTACTTGAGTTTTGAAGCGGTCAGTAAGAGGTTTCCTGGATTTGGTGACCAAGGAGATGTTGTCGCGCCTTTCAACCTCACCATCGACAAAGGTGAGATTGTCGTTTTCCTCGGGCCGTCTGGATGCGGAAAAACTACTTTAATGCGGATGGCCGGCGGGTTAGAGACGCTGACGAGCGGCGTCATTCGTCTGGACGGCACCCCCCTGGGGCCGCCGGATCGCCGCCGCGGAATGGTATTCCAATCCTATTCGTCGTACCCGTGGCTGACAGTCGAAGAGAATGTCGCGTTCGGTATGCGGTATCGCGCAGATCTTTCCGCCGAAGAGAAGCGCAAACGCACACAACACTATTTGAATATCGTCGGCCTGACCGAGCACGCCGGCAACTATCCCAGCCGCATTTCTGGCGGCATGCGTCAGCGCGTTGCAATTGCCAGAACCTTAGCGGCCGGTTCAGAAGTACTCTTGATGGACGAGCCATTTGGCGCGCTCGATGCGCAGCGCCGGGAAGTCCTGCAAATCGAGCTGCGGCGCATTCTTCAAATTGAGTCAAAGACCATCATTTTCGTGACCCACGATGTGGAAGAGGCGGCGTTCCTCGCTGATCGCGTTGTGGTGTTCTCGCGCCGCCCAGCCCGAATTCTCTCGATAATCAACATTGCAGAGCGTTTGGGCCCATCACGAACATTGGCGTTGCGCGATAGTCAGCCGTTCTTTGAGTTGCGCAATGAGTTGCTCGCATTGGTCAGATTGGCAGCCGGGAAAGAAGCAGCGGCATGAGTATTGGCATTGCAGGAAAAACCGTCCTTGTGACAGGTGCCAGCCGGGGTATCGGCGAAGGAATTGCGGTCGCTTTTGTTGAAGCAGGCGCGCAGGTCCACATTCTCGCCGACGATGCCAAGGTGATGGAAACTGCCAGCCACATCGGCGCCACCGGACACATCGCCGACATCACCGACGAAAAGGCTGTCGCGCGCGTTTTCGCTGGCCTGCCTTCGCTCGATGTTTTGATCAACAACGCTGGTTTTGAGCGCATGACGCCGCTCGAAGATACTGATCAGAATACGCTTGCCGTGTTCCGGCGTATCATCGACGTCAATATCGTCGGCACGACAATCGTTACGCAGTCCGCATTGCCTAAGCTCGGACCCGGCTCGCGCGTCATCAACACGTCATCGATATGGGGGCGCGTCGGCGAGCCCATGTTCGGAGCTTATGTCTGTTCCAAGCACGCCATTCTCGGACTTACAAAAACGTGGGCGAAAGAACTTGGTCCACGCGGCATTCGTGTCAACGCGGTTTGTCCAGGTTGGGTGCGGACAGAAGCCTCCTTGCGATCGGCATCGGTGATTGCTGCGCGGACTGGGCGCTCAGAAGTGGCCGTGGTCGAAGCTGTAGAAGCCGCTCAAGCGCTCGACGGCGGCTTGATGCTACCTCAAGATATCGTTGGTGCTTACCTTTACTTGGCATCAGACTGGGCGGCCAACGTGACGGGCCAATCAATTGGCATTGATCGCGGGGAGGTACCGTGGTGAGCCATTCAAGCACCAAGCGAACCGCACTCGTGACTGGTGCTGCCAACGGTATTGGCCGCGCGGCGTTGATCGCGCTTCGCAAGGACGGCATCGACGCCATCGGTCTCGATATCAGCCCGGCAGAAGCCGATTTGAATTTTGTCGAAGCTGACGTCTCTGAAGAGGCATCTGTCATTACGGCAGTCCAGCGAGCGGTTCGCATGACCGGTCATATCGACGTTCTCGTAAATGCCGCTGGCATCCTGCGAGACGGCCCCATCACGGCAACGGATGTCGCAACATTTGATCGCCTTTTCGCGGTCAACGTTCGCGGCACGTTTCTGGTCACGCGGGCAGTACTCGCGCATATGCCGCCAGGAAGCCGCATCATAAACATTGCGTCCGAACTCGCCTACGCCGGACGGCAGAACGCAGCTGCCTACGCGGCAACGAAAGGCGCGATTCTGTCATGGACACGATCTTTGGCGCGCGAGCTTGCCCCCGGTATTCTGGTCAACGCCGTTGCGCCAGGACCCGTCGATACATCGTTATTGAGCTACGGCTCGATGACGCCGGACCAACAAGCGCTTGAGACCGCCAACCCGATGCGCCGCATCGGCCGCCCCGAGGAAGTCGCTGCGGTGATCGCCTTCCTGGCCAGCCCGGCCGCAACATTTACAACAGGACAGTGTTTCAGCGTCGACGGCGGCGCGGCTATGCATTGAGAGGATCGAGAACATGATTGCCAACCCAGTACCCTGGCCGAATGGCGCCCGCTGCGCCTGTGCTATTTCGTTCGACATGGATGCAGATAGTCTCATTCACATATCGAGGCCAACGGACGGATTTGACCGGTTGAACCCGATTTCCATGGGCCGCTACGGGCCTAACGTCGCCGTTCCGCGCATTTTGGCGACCTACAAAAGGCTTGGCATCAAGCAGACGTTTTTCATCCCAGCTTGGTGCATGGAGCAGTATCCTGACGCGGTCGACGCAATTTTGAAGGGCGGACATGAGATCGGTCACCACAGCTATTTGCACGAAGATCCGACGTCTCATTCGGATGCCGAGCAAGGCTACTGGTTCGACCGGGCCATGGACGTGCACAAGCGCATGACAGGCCGGCACCCGCGTGGGTATCGCGCGCCTGTTTACAACGTCACGCAAGGTGTCGTTGACCGGTTGATCGCCAACAACTTCCTCTACGACTCGTCTCTGATGGCCGACGATATTCCCTATTTGATGAAGACCCCGAAAGGGGAACTTTGGGAGATGGCCGTGCACTGGGGCACCGATGATTGGCCGCCGTTTGCGCACTACGCTGAGATTGGATATCTGATGCCCGTGCGCGGGCCGTCCGACGGTTTGCGCGCGTTCTTCGAAGAATTTGAAGCCCACTATGAAGCTGGAGGGTTGTGGTTGCCGGTCTGGCATCCGTTCCTCACCGGGCGTTTGGCACGCTGGCGGGTGGTCGAGCGTTTTATCGAAGACATCATGACCAATAAGAGCGTGTGGTTTGCGCCGCTCGAAGAGATTGCAGCCTATGTCAAATCACTGTCGGCGGCCGGCACCTATAAACCGCGCATCGAGACGCTGCCTTACTTCGACGGTCCCGTGCACCTGAAAGGCCGCTAATCATGCGCGCTTTTGACGACGCCTTTTTGCCGGTCTCAGCACTCGACATGCCACGTTTTGCTGGCGTGCCGACCTTCATGCGTCTGCCCCATGTCGCACATGGACATGCCGCGCAGGCCGGAGTCGAAATTGGCATCATCGGCGTGCCATGGGATGGCGGAACGACCAACCGTGCCGGTGCGCGTCATGGTCCGCGCGCCTTGCGCGATGCCTCAACGATGATGCGCATGGTCAATCAGGCAACGGCTGTCGCACCGTTCCATACTGCGAGGATCGCTGATCTGGGAGACGTAACCCCCAATCCTGTCAATCTCGACGATACGCTTGAGCGCATACGAGCCTGCTATTCCATGCTTGTTGCTGGCGGGATCACGCCATTGACGGCGGGTGGAGATCATTTGACGAGCCTTCCCGTGCTCCGCGCCGTTGCCGCGACGCGCCCTGTGAGCCTCATCCACTTTGATAGCCATACCGACTTATTCAACGAATACTTTGGCGGCGCGCGTTACACTCACGGCACGCCGTTCCGCCGCGCTGTCGAAGAAAATTTGATCGATCCTAAGCGCACTGTGCAGATCGGCATTCGCGGTTCGACCTATGACGGCGAAGATCGTGAGTTCGCAGCATCTGTGGGCGTGCGCATTATCCCAATTGAAGAAGTGCTAGAACTTGGGCCGGCTGCGACGATGACCCTAGCGCGATCGATTGCGGGTTCTGGTCCAGTTTACGTCTCGTTCGACATCGACAGCATCGATCCGTCTCAGGCGCCAGGTACTGGCACGCCGGAAATCGGCGGCTTCACGACATTTCAAGCCCAGCAAATGATCCGGGCCTTGGCGGGCCTTGATATTGTGGGGGCTGACGTCGTTGAAGTCTCGCCCCCGTTCGACGTTGGCGGCATCACCGCCTACGCCGGTGCCAACATGCTGTTCGAGCTCGCCTGCGTTTTGGCGCCGGCCGTTGCAAAGCGCAAGAACCGCGCAACGGTTTTCAATGAGCGACTGCTTGCTGTGGCCGCAACGGGGCAGACCCCATGACCATCCTCTCGAAAGGATCAGCGATGACTGTCGAAGAACTGAACAAAATCGCGGTCCGGCGCATTTATTCGGAATGCTGGTCGGGCGACATGTATGCGATTGATGAAATCTTTGCGCCAAACATGGAGCATGATCAGTTTTTGCCGGATTGGCCCAGGGGACGGGAAGGTTTCAAAGCTCTCGTTCACTTATGGCGCACGGCCTTCCCCGACATCCACGAAGAGGCCGTCGAAATTATCGCAGAAGGCGATAGGGCCGTATGCCGGTTTCGACTGTCCGGTACACATCTCGGGCAATTTTACCAGTTGCCGCCGACGGGACGGAAAATTGAAATTATGGGCGCTGACTTCTACCGCTTTACCAACGGCAAGGTGACTGAATACGCCTACCATGAAGACACTCTGGGATTGTTTTATCAGCTCGGTCTGTTGCCTTTGCCAAAACAGGATATTGCTGGCGTCGCTAAGGGATCGAATTAAACATGCGTGAATTCGAACCAACAATCGAGACGCACAAACATCGCACAACGGTTTTTGATGAGCCGCTGCTCGCAGCGGCCAATGTGGGGCGTATCTCATGACTAGCCATGGCTACGAGGCTGGCCGTCTCAATTTGCCGTTTGTCGGCATTTCGACGTTTGGCAAAAACCCTTATCAATCTGACTGGGACAACATTTCAGCCGATGTTGCTGTGATGGGTGCGCCCTATGATTTCGGCACGCAATGGCGGCCGGGCGCGCGCTTTGGTCCAAGGTCAATTCGCGATGCCTCAACACTGTTTTCGTTTGGTCACGGCGGCGTTTACAACCACGAAGACGATCTGGTCTACTTGCCAGCAGCAACTACGCGGATTGTTGACATCGGTGATGCCGACATCATTCACACTGATACCCTGAAAAGCCATGCCAATATTGAGTATGGCGTTCGCAAAATCCTAGCTGCTGGCGCATTGCCAGTCGTGCTCGGCGGCGATCACTCGATCACGATACCTTGCATCAACGCCTTTTCAGAGCACGGCCCGCTACATGTCGTGCAGATAGACGCGCATCTCGATTTTGTCGATGAACGCCACGGCGTGCGCTTTGGTCATGGTAGCCCATTGCGCAGAGCGGCTGAGAAAACATACGTCACCGGCCAATCCCAATTTGGCATCCGCAATGTGTCGTCGACAGCCCGCGAAGGCTATGACGATGCGCGTCGCATGGGGTCCGACATCTTGTCAGTTCGCCAGTTCCGCAAACTAGGTGTGCAGGCAGCACTGGAGCGCGTGCCCAAAGGCGTCTGCTACTATCTCACAATCGACATCGATGGGTTTGATCCGTCGATTGCACCTGGTACCGGCACGCCCTCGCACGGCGGCTTCTTGTACTACGAGGTGCTGGAATTCATTGATGGGCTAGCAAAGCGTGGCGATATCGTGGGTCTTGATCTCGTTGAAGTGGCGCCCGACTACGATCACACCGGCACGACGGCCATCCTCGCGGCCCAGATCCTGACCAACACCATAGCCCGCATTCTGCACCAGAGATCCGCCATTCGAGATGTCCGATCTAACCCTTAGCCGGCATCTGACGCCGGTCAGAACTTCCTGCGGACCTCGGCGCGGAGGCCAAAGTTGTCCTCTTCGCCCTCGAGGATTTGATAGGTCGCATCAGCGCGGAACAGCCAGGCCCGGTCGATCGGGATCTGATAGCGAATACCAAAACCATACTGCGCATCCTTAGCGCCGATGCCGTCATCCTCGAACGGCTGCACCATGGCCACTTCGAACACGAGCTGCTGATCCAGATTAAAGAGATACTGCAAGCCAATTGCGCCGCCAAAGGCATTGGAGCCGGTGTCGTCGAGTTTCGGGTAGCCGGTCAAGGCGTCGGTCTCGAAATTAATGCCGACATTCTTCAGGATGCCGGCGCCATTGCCATCGACGAGGGGCTTAGGGTCGCCGAAGCCGACGAAGAAGTTGGCATAAGGGAGCAGGGTGCTGGGCAAGCCCGTGATGAGGCTGTTTTCCGAAATGATGGCATAGCCTTCATTGTCCTTGCCGTTCCCGCTGTCGTCGTCGCCGAAGTTCGCAAAAAAGCGGGTCGAGTTCGACACGGTGTTGGCATAGCGGCGGGTATATGCGGCGGTCAGGTAGTGCTCTAGAAGGCCGTCCTTATCACCGGTCCCCTGCAACAGGCCATAGCCTGCTTCGATATAGCCGTCGAAGGCGTCGATGAAGGTAGTCGCCCCAAAGAGATTGGCGCTGTTGTTGTCGATCTTGCCGTCCGCTCCAATGATGCCCGCATTGTCGACATTGTCGAACGCGGCAAAAAACGTGATGTCGTAGTTAGACAGGCCAAGCGCCGGCGAGTTGAGCGCAGGTATTGTCACCGCGCCGCCAAGGATAGCGTCGTTCGCCCAAATACCGTTCTGCAGGAACAGGGGGAAGAGGCCGAACGTAAATGGCAAGTCGAAACTGGCTTCATTACCGGAGAAACCGGAATAGAGTGAGCCAAAGTCACCCTCGAAAAACAGTGTCTGCGGGTTGGCGTCGAACTCGTCGTTAAACTTTCCATTGGCATCGCCGCCACCAAATTCGAAGCGGGTGAATTTTACATTGCCCTTCTGTATCGGTGTGAAGAACGCATGGATGCGTTCGGTGGCGGTTATCTTGAGGTCGACGTCGAGGTTCAAACGGGTCGCGATCTGGGCAATTTCCTTTCCATTGTTATTATTGTACGCGACCGCCGTCCGCCAGTCGCCGTAGATGGCAAGCCCCGGGAGCAGCGGGTTCAATTCACCGAGGAGTGTGCTGCTCTCATCGTAGATGCCAGACGTATATTGCTCGCGGCCAATCTCTAAAAGTGGCCGCGGCGGCTCGACGGCGATCTTCGCGCCGTAGATGTCAGCTTGTTCCTCGGCATCATAGATTCCATCGTAATCAGGACCGGGCCGGAACGTCTTCTCGATCCATGTCTCGTTCTTCGGGGGCTTATTTGTGCTTTCGCCTGCTGTCGCGAGATCTGCAGTCGTGCCGGACAGAACACAGGAGACAACGGTGATCAGCGCAAGTGTCGCGGACGATTTTCCCGGATGATACCGCCGAAAGGATTTTGCGTCACAAGTCATATGGAAGCTCCGCGTCGTGTGGCACTGATCTGGGGTAAGGCCAGGGACCTGATTGTGAGGACCTCATTGGTCACTCGCGAAGCCCACGGCCTTTCGGCGCTAGCCCTTGACGTCGACGTCCACTGCAAAGGCGTGGAAGTTCATGATCCGCTCGTTCATGCTCCGCTCCATGTCCTTGGTGGCGCCGACGAAGCGCATGAAGTAAATCGGCTCGGCACGGCTCCGCATGCGGAAGGCGAGCCGGTACTTGCCCGGTTTCACGATCAGAGTCCCCGGCACTTGGTACTTGGCCACCTTCTCTGCCAGCGGTGCCAGTGAGTGGTTCTCCATGCGAACCAGTGGCGGATGATTGAGAACGGTGGTCGGAATGCCCGGCGGTCTGAGATGCGGCAGCGGAACGATGTCGAAGTTCACCGGCAGATACATTTCGCGGTCGGTGCCCTTGACGTTGGTCGTCAGGAACTTGGTCTGGAAGTTCATCAGCTGTTGGTCAGAGCTGATGCGTCCAGCCGCAACATCGAGGCTGTGCAGATCGGCCATGTCGCCGTTGCTGTCGACGTAGCCCGACTCCCAGACATTTTTACCATCGGGATCGACGAGGGCGACATTCACCCAAAGCTGCGGCTGCGCACCGAGAGATCCCGAAGGCAGGTTGTGCCCGGTATTGATGTTTCTGATCCTATAGGAGAACGCCAAATCAGAGCCAGCCTTCGGCGTACCATCAAAGAACGGACCGTCGATCTTGCTTGAATTCTCCATGACCTGCTTGCGGATCTTGTCACGCTCATCGAGCTTTGCGAGATTCTCGTCGATGGTCTGCCGGGCCTCTTCACGGTCGAGCGCGTCGGCCCAACGCTTGGGAAACTTGACTTTGATTTTGCCGTCCGCGACTTTGTCCTCGAACGCTGTCTTGCCCCATCCGGCGCGCCAGTCGAATTTCAACCAGTCTTCGATACTGATGGACTGGGCCTTCTTGTTGTGGGGGAAGATGCCGGGGTGGGCGATGGAATAGCCAGGGCCGATGAAGCGGTGATTGGCATGCTTGCGTCCCGGGTTGATATCCTTGCCGCCGACGATCGCCGAGGGCGCGGTCGCATAGCCCTCCGGCTTTCCAGGAACTTTGCCCATATGGCAGTCCTGGCAGGTGACGCCGGCCTTACGTGCCGGGCTATCGCGATATTGATCCCAGACGATCTCGAGCTTGATGCCGAGATTGACTGCAACTTGGTGGCAGCTAACGCAGAACTCTGACTTGGTGATCTGATCGTTGGTGATCATGCCCTTGTGGATGTCGTTTCCGCGCCCGTCAACACTGGTTTTAACGGAGTATGTTTCCTTGTCGGCGAGGACGTCTTTGATGACGCTGTTTTTCCCACTGCCGTAGACCGGTTCGTAGATTTTGCCTGGCTCGACACGGCGCTCGCCGTTGACTTTGCCATATTGCTCCTTGACCCGGTGGCAAGTGATGCAGGTCACGCCCTCGCGCGAGATCTGGCTACGCTTCCACAACGGCGCATCGCGCGCCTCGCCGAGCTGAGTACCAACCTGTTGGTGGCAGCGCACGCAGAAGGTGCCGACCGTTCCCTGGGTCAGTGACTGGAACTTCTGCTCGAATTTGTGGAACATCGGTGAGATCGACGCATAGGCATGATTTGACGACGACCACTCATCGTAAATTTGCTTATGGCACTCGCCGCACTGCGCGGCGGTCGGATAGAGCGACTCGTCGTTGATGACGCTGCTGTGGCCATCTGATGTCGCGTTCGAAGCTTCAACGGCTTTTCCAGACGACTGTTTAGGCTTGTTAGAATGCGCACTTCTCTTCTTGTTGTCCGCGATGAGCGCTCCAAGTGCGGATTTCACATCGGTTTCTGCTGCCTGCGCAACGATCAACTCCTGCAGCGCTCGTGTGGAATGGTGCAGCTCACGGCTGCTGGATTCGGCGGCGGCACTCAGCCGAAAGACTGCTGTGTGCATCACCATGATGCTCGTGCAAGTGCACAAAAGCATCGCAATGCCAGATATAGTTTTCATTGCGTCCCCCCGTCCAGATTAGCCGGTCGAAGCGCAATTCCGGTATGCATTACTTGTGTAACGCCGGTTCCCACCCTGCGCCAGAGATTAGCTATAATGCGAAATGGGCTGTGATATGGCCGGGATTAAAAGCATGAATAAAAATGCGAATAAAAATTGCGATTTTAAAATGCTCTGCGCAGCATCAATTCAAAACTGATAGAGTGAAAAACGAATTGTGCTCTACAACTGCTTATGCGATCTCCATGCAAAAAGTGAGATGTCGCAGAAGAGTGCTCATGTATGTGCTAACTTTGTGCGAGCTTCAACGAAAAGCCAGTTCAATGTGGAATTACGCGCCATTGTCGAGCTTGTGTTGTGTTTTCTCGTTTTTGAACTTTCCGTTCCGATTGTTATCCTCAATCCGTTTTACCGGAAACGTAGACATCAGAACCGCCATTCTCTGGCCATGATGCGAGCTTACTTCGCCGAATATTGGGGCGGGCCAATTACAAATACGTACTGAATGAAGGCGGATTCCTGAATCTCGTCTGCATTCGGCATCTGCGCTTAATAGGGGGTAGTGGCAATGACGAGCAATCGGAAGAGTTGGCGTTTCGTCTGCCGGACGGATGGAAGTGTTTTCGTACCAGCACGCTTGCCTTGCTGGGCAGCCCAGGAAGCAAAGTAACGCCGGTGCATGTGGCCATCCATAAATCGAAAAACTCAAAAAACTACTGGGACCGCGCAATGGCAAGACGCCACCACATTACAATTGATGGAAATAGCATTCCGGTGCTCCACGGCGCGTTGCTGCTTGACACAGCTTTGAGCAATGGCATCGACCTGCCGTATGACTGCCGCGCGGGCCACTGCGGCACCTGTTGCGTGCGTCTGATCTCCGGCGAAGTACAGGGCGGGGAGGGTTCGCAGCCAGGGATCGTTCACGCTTGTCAATGCCGGATTGTTGGCAATGCTGTGATCGAGACGTGTCAACTGTCCGGCGTTCGCACTGTTGAAGGTGCTCTGGGTTCATTGCGCGCCGTGTCGTCCGAGGTGATGGAAGTCGGGATCGAGACCGAGCGCGCGCTGCACTATCATGCAGGGCAATACGTGCAATTGCGCTTTGCCGGCTATCCGAGCCGTCCCTTTAGCATTACTCATCCCTTGTTTTGCGAACCAAATAGTTGCTCGGTCTGGTTTCACATCCGGCGCATGCAGGATGGGCGTGTCAGCGCAGCGCTCGGCAAGCACATCAAGCCGGGCCATCGGGTGACGCTCACTGGGCCCTTTGGCTCGGCGCATTTCCGGCCCGGTCTCGAGGGCCGGCTGATACTCGTCGCTACTAACACCGGATTTGCGCCGATCTGGTCGATCGCCGTGGCCGCCCTCCGCGAGCAACCGGAGCGCAGAATGATGATCATCGCTGGCGGCCGCAATATTGAGTCCCTCTATATGCACGAGGCGCTCGCGCGTCTCGCTAGCTTCCCAAATGTCCTCGTGGTGCCCGTCTGCAGCTCGCCACAGGCCTTGTTGACCAACGTGGTGATGCCAGGCCGGCCGACCGACTACCTGCCGCACTTGTTGCCGACCGATGTTGTTTACGCTTGTGGTGCGCCTGGGATGGTCGATGCTGTCAAATCGATCGCGGCGGACTTCGGCGCCGCTTGCTATGCGGATCCATTCCTACCGGCTACCGGCGACACGGCCGATGTCAGCGTTCTGACCCGCGCCGTTGATTGGCTCGCTGTGCCTAGCGGCAGGCAGTTGCGGCAGCTCGCTCCCAATCGCCCCCGCAACCGTCAGGATCAGCCGATGCGAGCGTAAAGGATGGCTGCAGCAAGAGGGAAAAATCGTTTGTGGACCAAAACGCGACTCACCCTCTTTCGTTTGAGTTTGCACACGGAGCAACCAAGGCCTTACGCACTTTATCTTTCCGGCTGGCTAATTATTTTCGGCTTTGCTGCGTTCGGCGCCGCTGCGTCCGATCCGGCCAAGACCGTCGGTCCCAACGCTTGTGCCGAATGCCACAAACAGGAGGCCGAAGCCTGGAAGGGCACGCATCACTTCAAGACCTTTCGAAACATGCCGCGCAACCCCGAAGCAAATGACATCGCGAAACGAATGGGGGTGCGGCGCATCAAGTCAGAAAGTCTGTGTTTGAATTGCCATTTCACGGTCCAGCAGAAGGACAACAGAGAAGAGCCAGTCGCAGGAATTTCTTGCGAATCCTGCCACAGCGCCGGGCAAGAATGGATCAAGGTCCACAGCGGCTATAGCGGCAAGAAAGCGGATACTGAAACCAAAGCCGAGAAGGAGGCGCGCTGGAAACTCGCTGATTCAAAGGGCATGATCAGACCATCCATGCTCTATGCGCTGGCCAAGAACTGCTACAGCTGCCATGTTGTGCCGCGAGAGGATCTCGTGAACAAAGGCGGCCATAAAGCCGGGAGCGCCTTCGAACTGGTGTCCTGGTCGCAGGGAGAGGTCCGCCACAACACCTGGCATTCCAAAGGCAAAGACAACACGCCAGCCAACGCAACGCGCAAGCGGATGCTCTATCTCGTCGGCCTCGGAGTCGAGCTTGAGATGGCGTTGCGTGCGGTCGGCAAAGCGACTGTCAGAAAGGCCTACGCGTTTGAGATGGCCAAGCGCACCGACCGTGCTCGCAAGCAGCTCGCAGCTGCTGCGCAAGCGGCGCCGAACATTCCGGAAATCGCAAAAATGGTCGAACTTGCCCATTCAGCCGGGCTGAAACTGAACAATGAAAACCAACTGACGTCTGCTGCCGACACCGTCTCCAAGCTGATCGTGGGCATCACTGAGACGTACGACGGCAGCACGATGGCCGGTCTCGATAGCCTGATACCTCGATCGGACAAGTTTAAGGGCATGGCGCGAAACGCCAGCGCGGCGAATTGATTGAAGTGAGGAAACAGCGATGGCCGTTTGGACAGGCAGCGTGAGATCGACAGGGCGTCGCGCGCCTCATCGCTCGATCGGCGGACGCCAAACAGTTCAGGCTCTCCTGATCGCGGCAATTTCCGGCGGCCTGTTTTGGCTCGTCTGGATTTATGGCAATGGGCTCCGCGACCCGCGCTATCTCGACGGTTGGGTACTGGCCGGCGGCATGAGTATTCAGCTATGTTTCCACATCGCCATTAAGACCGCCAGCCTGTCGCCAAAATCTGTGATGCGCTGGCGTCAGTTCCATATATTCTTAGGCTATTTGCTGATCGCCGCTTTCGTCTCGCATTCAGATTTCTCATTGCCGGACACGGGCTTCGAATGGTCGCTGTGGGCTAGCCTCGCGCTGGTGACCCTGAGCGGGATTTTTGGCACGTATCTCTCCTGGTCCCTGAAGGCCAAACGCGAAATCGACGAGCGCATCGGCGCCGATAGCATCGCCACCCGCCGCGCCGAGCTGGCGCAGGAAGTCCACGCCGCCGTCGTAAGTTCTGATCCGGCCACGGCGGCGTTGGTCCTACCGGCGCCGCCCGATGACGCCTGGATCATGGAGCTCTACACAAATCACCTGAGGAACTTTTTCGAAGGGCCGCGCAATGTCACCGCCCATCTCATAGGCTCGCGGCGTCCGCTACAGCGGCTGACGGACGAGATCGACACCCTGTCACGCTTCGTCGACAAGCAGAACCAAGTGAAGCTTGCCATGATCAAGACTTTGGTGGTCGAGAAGGACCGGCTCGATTTTGCGCGGGTTTATCTCGGGCTCACCAAGGGCTGGCTGTTCGTGCATGTGCCCGCCACCTACACGCTGATCGTGCTGTCCGTGCTGCACGTTGTTGTCGCCTATTCCTTTTCATCTGGGGACTGGTGATGTGGCGTTGGATCAGATCAGTTCGGCCGTCTGAGGCTGATAACCCGGCGCGCCCCGCCTTCGGACGTGACCGTCTCGCGGTCCAGCTGGCCCTCTTGACCTTTGTCGCCATCGGCTTCGTATTTTTTCTCTCCAAGGGCACGACGTTCCTGATGCCAGGACCGCTTTCGAGTGCTCACGGCGGTATAGAGAAATGCGACGCGTGCCACAGCAAGAGTGGAAGCGGCAAACTGAGTTGGACAAATGGCCTCGTTGCCGGCGATCCGCACGCTGACAGCAAGGCCTGCCTAACGTGCCACAAAATGCCGGACACAGCTTTCAATGCGCACAGCGCTTCAGCCGATGTACTGAAGCAAAGCACCCGGCGGCTAGCAAAAATAGCGGCACGGACCTCTCAGCCGCAATCGGCCAAAGCACAGAGCATCGCTTTCCCGGCTCATGATGTGGCGGCAAAAGGGCTCACGTGCGCGACCTGCCACCAGGAGCATCAGGGCGTAAATTTCAAGCTCGGAAAGATCACCAACGAGCAATGCCACTCCTGCCACGTAGTAAAGTTCGACAGCTTCGACGGCAATCACCCCAAATTTGACGCCTATCCGTTCAAGCAGCGGACACCGATCGTCTACGACCATGCCGGACATTTCGATAAGCATTTCCCGGAAGTGGCGAAGAAGGATCCGGCAAAGCGCATTCCCGCCACGTGCTCGACCTGCCACAACAGTAACACAGACAACCGGATCATGGCGGTGGTGCCATTCGAGCAGACCTGTTCGACCTGCCATCTCGACCAGATCACCGGCAAGGCGCGGGCCAGCGGACCGAAAGGAATTGCCTTCTTGACGCTTCCTGGCCTCGATTTGCAATCGCTCAGAAAGAAGAAAGCTGCGTTGGGCGAATGGCCGGACGCGTCCGAAGCCGTACTCTCACCATTCATGAAAGTGATGATCAGCCGGACTGAGCCAGGCCGTGCTCTGCTCAAAACCTTGGACAGCGTGAACCTCCAGGAGCTGTCTGACGCAAGCGACGACCAGACCAAGGCTGTGACAAGTCTGGTGTGGGAGATCAAAGAGCTGGTCCATTCGTTGATCTCAGGAAAGGCATCGGACGTTTTAGGCGATCTCAATATCGGCGAGGGAAAGCTGAGCGCGTCGCTCGTTACCGATCTAACCGCCAGCATTCCGCGCGATGTGCTGATCAGTGCGCAACAGCAGTGGCTACCTAATCTCGCCACGGAAATGGCCAATCGAATGGGGACAGATGGTCAAAACCAAAGCGACTGGAATACAGTGACAACAGATTCGAACCGGACCGGACCGGCGTCTCCAGCGGCTCAGTCTGATAAGGAGCAGCGCGAAGCAGGGCAGAGCGACAGCGGAAAGTCCGAAGATAGTGCAGATCAGCCTGTAGAAGCGGATGCGCGCGACGAGGCCGAGAGCGACAAACCAAAAGCCGATGATCGCAAAGCAGCTGGCACAGTAAAACGCGATCCGCCAGCGTGCATGGTGCGCGTTCTTGGTCAGTGTTTGGTGGTCAAGGGGCAGGAGGAGGATGCAAACCTGCAGCCCGAAAGTGGAAAAGCAAAGTCCCCAGTTAGCAAACTGTCTCCTGCTATGAGAGCCGGTCTCACGGAGGTCGCGCAAGCCGCTGAGCCAAATGGAGCGCCATCCGCCAGTGCTGCAACGGGCCAATCTGATGAACTCCTGTTTCCCACCGACGCAGAGCTTCGCGAGATGAAAGGTCTCATCAAGGACGCCGATAAATCGACCCAGCCTCATGGAGCGGATGGAACACCCGATGCGGCAGCGAACTCAGCCGATAGCCCTCCAGCACCTGCCGCGCCTGTGATCAGCATCGATAGCAATGTGGATCCGGAGAGTTGGGCTGACTATGGCGGCTGGTACCGGCAGGATTACGCGATCTTCTATCGCCCCATAGGCCACAAGGACAAATTTCTCTACTCTTGGCTTTATCTGACCGGCCCCCAAGCGCCGAAAGGCGAGACGAGCCCGGCAGCTGCGGTCTTCGATGGTCTCACGGGCAAGGACGCACAAGGGGCATGCACCAAGTGCCACAGCGTTGACGACATCCAGGGCAAAGGACGGGTCGTCAATTTCTCCCAGCCTTCGGTCGAGAGCAAACAGGGACGCTTCACGAGTTTCATCCATGAGCCACATTTCAGGAGCATGAGCGATCGCGGTTGTCTCACCTGCCACGCCATCGAAAAAGACCGCGCCTATCTGAAGAGCTACGAGCAGGGCAATCCACAAAGTTTCGTATCCAATTTCGGTGCGGTGAAAAAAGAGCTATGCCAGTCGTGTCATAACAGTGCCATGGCGCGCCAAGACTGTCTGACGTGCCACAAATATCATGTGAATGGCGTGATGACGCCAATCATGAGCACGAGAGTGCCAAATCAATAACAGGGTTCACCGGCAAAACGTTCGCGAGGATTGGACATGACACAGCTCTATGCATCGGTCGCCATCGGCACAACCGCAACGGTGCTGGCGATCATTCTTGTGCTCGTGCGCGTCAAATTTAACGGCCGCCTTCCGGTGTTGGCGCTGACGCGGCGCTGGGTTGCAACAGGCGCCCGCACGTCTGCACTTATTTTGGCCCTACTCACTGCGGTCGCTGCCTTTAGCTTTGCTCGCATCCCCCCGCACGAGCTTCATGCCTCCACCAGCGCATCGGCATTCGCAGACGAAAGCTCCTCTGATGCGAAAGCATTACAGGATCTGCAAGCCTACGCAGAAACCATCGACGCCAAACAGCCGTCTGAATTGCCCGACGTCGATACGATGATCGCAAAGCTTCTCACGCGGCTCGAAAAGGAACCGGGCAACGTCCAAGGCTGGAAAATGCTGGGCTGGTCGTATCTCAATATGGATAGAGCGGAGGAGGCTGTGAAAGCCTACGAAGCAGCTCTTAAACTTGAGCCCAGCGACATCGAAATTAAGAAAGGATTGGAGGCAGCAAAATCGGCGAAGACTGTGAAAACCCAAACCGCGCCGTCCGATCCGTCCCCGTCGGCAACTTCGCCAGCTGCACAAGTGGCTGTAGAGGGTCAATCTGCTGCGCAGGCCGACAGCATGATCCGCAGTATGGTCGACCAGCTCGCCAAACGGCTTGAGACGTCTCCGAACGACGAGGATGGCTGGTTGCGTTTGATGCGCGCGCGCATGACGCTAGGCGAAAAGGATGCCGCAAAGGCCGCACTGACGAAGTCCCTCGATACGTTTGCGAGCGATGCTGCCGCAATAGCCCGCTTGACTGCTGCAGCGCGCGACCTGGGCGTCGGGAGCAAATAGTCAGAACCTGTGGGCTTAAAGTGCGTGATTCCGGGCGCTAATCGGGGAAAGGTAATTCTCGAATTGCATTGGCAGCTGGCTTCGATCCTGTCCGTTGCCCAGGGCAATCAGGCTGGGTCCATTGGACAGACGTCGCGAATACAAATCTAAGTGGTTGCGGGGGCTGGATTTGAACCAACGACCTTCAGGTTATGAGCCTGACGAGCTACCGGGCTGCTCCACCCCGCGTCACCACGTCAAAGCGGGCCGTGCGGCCCGTCCCAACTTGCATGATTGGTTGGTACGTGCTCCCGTCCGCGGGTAAAACCCGTATTGGGAGATACGGTCAAGGCCCCGTTGGCCCAGACACCAGTCAAGCGACACAAGCGCCGCCTCAGGGAGGCAGCGAGTAAGGTGCTATAGCACGAATATCCGGTCTGTGAAGCCGGTGCTTCCCATTATCGCGGGGAATACTTTTTACGCTCTGAAAGCAAGCATTTGGCTGCGTTTCCGCCGGCTTATAGGCAACTCACGGTCAATATGGTTAGTGTGTGAGCGCAGTACCAGTTTAGTCCGTTTGGGGCTGAGTTTGAGACACCTGCTGGATCGTGTACGATATGTGTTTCGCGCTAAGCCCGGGTCTTTCCGGTGGCTGTATTCACACGATTGGACCTATCATTTGAGTGTGAGATTGCTCCAAGTGCGAAACACGCAAATTGCAAACCGTAAATCACATCACAACAAACAATCGCGCTAGCGACTTAACTCACCACACCAATACGGCACCATGACGTCAAAAGATAACAAGCGCCGAACGCAATCTGGATTAGGATCCGTCCCGCCATCTGGCGGGCAAGCGACTTTAAACTTAGGCGGCAAAACCACAGATCTCAACGAGACCTTTGTGCTGCTCGACAACAGTTCGGGCCGTGGACGGCCGTCGCTTTTGTTTACCGAACCAGTTTCAATTGTGACCGCGCGCGAACCGGGAGAAGCCGGCGCGGCCCTCGATCAACTCGAACAAGGTCTCAAAGACGGTTTGCACGCTGCCGGATTTTTTGCCTACGAACTTGGGTACGTGTTCGAGCCAAAGCTGAAAAACTTGATGCCGAAAGTTCGCGACGTGCCGCTGCTGTGGTTCGGTCTTTATCCGCCGCCGCGCGAAATGGCGGAAATGGATGTCGATCTTTGGCTGGCGACCCACACCCGCAGCGGCAGTTATCAATTCACCGACGTGACCCGAGCCTGGGATCGTGACAGCTATGTGAAGCGCTTCGAAGCGGTGCAGGAAAAAATACGCGCCGGCGATATCTATCAATTGAATCTGACTTTCAAGGCACGATTCAAACTCGCTGGCTCGCCGCTGACATTCTATCGCGATCTCCGCCAGCGACAGCGCGTGGCTTACGGTGGTATTGTCGATACCGGCGAAATGACGGTACTGTCTGCGAGCCCAGAACTTTTCATTGAACAAAATGGCTGCGATATCTTCACCCGGCCGATGAAAGGCACGTCGCCGCGCGGTGGCACGCCCGAGGCTGATCAGGAGGCGCGCCGTGTGTTGGCGTCCGATATCAAGCAGCGCGCGGAAAATCTGATGATAGTCGATTTGATGCGCAACGATATGGGCCGGATGGCAGAGACCGGCTCGGTTGAGGTCACGGATCTATTTACAGTCGAGACCTTCCGAACCTTGCATCAAATGACATCCGGCGTGAAGGCCAAGCTCAAGGGCGGCCTTGGGCTCAAGGCACTGTGGAGTGCGATTTTCCCGCCCGGTTCGGTGATCGGGGCACCAAAAATCCGGGCGATGGAATTGATCGCCGAATATGAGAGCGAGCCGCGCGGCGTTTATTGCGGCGCCATCGGCCATATCACGCCATCAGGCAAAGCGCTGTTTAATGTCGCCATCCGGAGCCCGGTGATCTTTCGCGATGGGCGGGGCGAAATGGGGATAGGCTCAGGCGTCGTCTATGATTCAGCTGGCGAGAAAGAATATGCCGAGTGTTTGCTGAAGATGAAGTTCCTGACTGATCCGCCGAAGTCTTTCGAATTGATCGAGACGCTGCTGCATGAGACGAGAGGCGGCTACTGGCTTTTAGAGGGCCACATGAAGCGCCTCGCCGCATCGGCGCGCTATTTCAATTTCAAGTTCGACGAAACTGAAGTGCGCGACGCACTGGCGGCTGAGATACGCGGGCGGGCGGATGAGCGGCTGCGCGTCAGGTTGTTGTTGGCAGAGAACGGTAACATCACCGTGACGTCGACTGCGCTTGGGGCAAAAGATCCCAATCCTGTCATGCGTTATGTGATTTCGCCGACGAGACTGGATAGTCACGATGCGTTTCTGTTTCATAAAACCACGCGCCGTGAAGTTTATGATAGCGAATGGAAGCACTACTCAGATTCGCTCGGCGTCGACGAGGTGCTTTATCTCAACGAACGCGGTGAATTGGCCGAAGGTAGCCGTACCAACATATTTGTCGAGCGTGGCGGCAAGCTTGTGACTCCGAAGCTTGAGGCTGGCTTATTGCCCGGCGTACTCCGAACCGAGTTGATCGCAACTGGCAAAGCCGTAGAAGGCGTGCTGGCGTATGAAGACTTGGCAAACGCTGATGCGGTCTACCTTGGCAATTCCGTGCGTGGATTGGTCAAAGCATCTGAATTCAAGCGTTGATGTTTTCCTGGATCCGGGTCGCAATTTCCGCAGTGTCATGGTGACGTAGGTTGGTTCAAGCGCAGCGCGACCCAACATTCTGAGCGGCATAGTTCGTCAAGTGGTGGGATGTTGGGTCGCGCAAGGGCTTGACCCAACCGATCACTTTTCCTTTTGCTCTATGAAGCGAACTTTCATCGAACAAATCGCTAACCTAGGTGTTGGCAAAAACGGGTGATGGCATCACTCCGTCGAACCGGCACTCTATGTTTTTTTTAGAATTGCAGTGAATGAAACCTTAATCGCATTGTTACCTGCGGAACAGCTTCCGAGTTTCGTTTGCGAGATAGTAACTTCACGGACGAGATGGTCTCGCCGATCGTGCAAACAAACTGAAGGACCCAAACCAATGTACTTTAAGACAGGCCTCGCCATGCTCGCAGCGACTATCGCTATGACGTCTATGGATACAGACGCGTTTGCTAAAAGCAAAAGGTTCAATTCTGCCAACGGTGGCGATGGCGGTAGCCTCAACGTTGTGCTCGGTAACGGAAATCGCGTTGGTAACGGCGGCAAAGGCGGCAACATCGCCAGCTTGCTTAACTTCGGGAAGAAGCGCCAGAATAGCGCCAACGGCGGCAATGGTGGCAACCTCAACGTCGTCATCGGCAACGGCAACACTGTTGGCAACGGCGGAGACGGCGGTAACATCCTCGACTTCTAATTTGGAACGGCAACTCCTTCGGACTGAAGAGTGCGAAGGAGTGTCCCGCAATCTTGGGGCAAGTTTTTAACCCGAACCAATCAGGAGCTACACATGTTACAGAAATCATTTACTGCCGTTGTCTTGTCACTGCTAGCTGCAACGGCGGCACATGCCGCATCTCCGGCCACTAAAGCCGCTGAAGATGTAGCAAAAATACGCGAAAAAATCTTATCGCAGGTCGATAAGGATGTGAGTGGCATGACCTCTGTTTTCGAGAAGATCTTCGGTGACGTTATTTCTGAAGTTGCGGCCGAAGGTGAAGCTGCCAATGGCGATACCGCAGACGGCGGGTGCGTCTCAGCAGCCGACGGCAAAGACGGAACGAGTAACAATGCGCCCGGAAGCAGCAATGGCGGCAAGGGTGGCACTATTATTCTGAAAGGCAAATCTGCGGTTGGCGATTGTTACAGTGCCAACGGCGGCAACGGTGGCTCCGGAAATTGGATCGCGGGCGACAACAAGAACGTCGGCAATGGTGGCCAGGGAGGTAAAATCATCTCACGCTGAACGCCGAATTTTGAGTTACTTATAATGCCTGCATCGCGCCAAC
>JANNFX010000016.1:0-19165 GCA_031380225.1 Hyphomicrobium sp. | reverse complement strand
CTGGCAATGTTCGACGCTGATGATGCAAAGAGAAAATCGCTGGCACGGAACGACTACGGTTCATCGTTGCGTGACGGCGCGGCGCTGGTAACGCTGGCCTCTGAAACCGGTATCGTCAAATCCGAGGCGCCGCGGCTGGTCAACGTCATTGCCAAGGCCTATCTCAACCGCACTTACACCTCGACGCAAGAACAGGCGTGGATGCTTTTGGCCGCCAACGCTCTGCAGGATCAGAGCAAAGCGACCAAGTTATCGATCGGCGGCAATCCCGTCACTGGCTCGATTATGCGCTCGTTAACGGTTGAAGATCTCGCGAAGGGCCTCGTTGTAACCAATGACGGAGACAGCGGCGTCGACGCGGTGATTTCGGTCATCGGCTCGTCGCTGGTAACCGAACCCGCGATTTCCAAGGGCTTCAAAATTGAGCGTCAGTACTACACACTCGACGGAAAGCAGGTCGACCTCAAGAGCGCTGCCGGTGGCGCTGCATCGCTAAAACAGAACGACCGCCTCGTCGCAGTCGTGAAGATTGAAAGCGATGAAGCCTCTGGACGCGTGCTGCTGGTTGACCGTCTGCCGGCGGGGCTCGAAATCGAGAACCCGAAACTGGTTGACAGCGGCGATGTCAAAACCTTGCCGTGGCTCAAGTCGGCCATCGCCTCCGAACACACTGAGTTCAGAGACGACCGCTTCGTCGCCGCTTTCAATTTGGCGCCGAAGGCTACTGAACAGTCAAACGAGAACAACGGCTCGGATGAGCCAGATGCCAACGGTAACATCGCGCTTCAGACACCTGCAGCTTCGGCAGCTGCAGCCTCGGCCTCCGTTGCCTACATTGTTCGCGCGGTGACACCAGGTAAGTTCATCCATCCGGCCGCCACCATCGAGGACATGTACCGCCCGGAACGCTACGCTCGCACCGCCGCTGGCACACTGACGATCACAAGCGAGAAGAAGTGATGTCGCTGGCGAAGTGTATGTCCGTTAGTTGGGTTCGGCGCGCCTTGCACGTCGCGCGCCGCAACCCAACATCGCGCAACACGCAAGAAGGTGTTGGGTCACGCGCGGATCAGGTTTCGAGTTCTGTTTCAAGTGTTAGTGCCACTCTAACCCAACCTACGAGGCTTGGTCTCGCGGCTCGCGGCGTGGTGGTGCTGGCGAGTATCGTTGCAACATCAGTTGTGGGCTTCTCCGCCGCGATTGAGATTGCCAAGACGCGGATGGGGCCACCGCCACTGGACAACGCCGACGGCGTCTCCACGACTGTTGTCGATCGCGACGGCCGCTTATTGCGTGCCTTCACGACACCTGACGGCCGTTGGCGGATGCCGTTGGAGCCGCACGACGTCGATCCGCGGTACCTGCAAATCTTGATGGCCTTTGAAGACCGCCGTTTTTACGGCCATCACGGTGTCGACTACAAAGCCTTCGTGCGCTCAGCCTCGGAAGTGATGCGGAAAGGCCGCCTAGTCTCTGGTGGTTCAACTCTCACGATGCAAGTCGCGCGGCTGCTCGAGGGCCGTCACGAGCGCACGGCTGCTGGCAAATTCAAGCAAATCGTGCGCGCGTTGCAGCTTGAGGGCCAGCTAAAAAAGGACGACGTGCTGCGGCTCTATCTGCGCCTGGCGCCGTTTGGCGGCAACATTGAGGGGACCCGCGCCGCTTCACTCGCCTACTTCGGCAAAGAACCGAAACGGTTGTCAATTGGCGAAGCCGCGCTGTTAGTCGCTCTGCCGCAATCGCCGGAAAACCGTCGCCCCGATCGCTTCGCCGGCGCCGCACAGCGGGCTCGCGACCGCGTACTGGATGTTGCGGTGGCGAATGGCGTCATCTCAGCCGCCGAAGCGGCGCGTGCTAAAGCTGAAGTCATTTCGACAGTGCGCCGCGATTTTCCCAAACTCGCCCCGCATCTTTCTGAATCTGAAATCGCGGCCCGGCCTCAGGATCCGATCCACCGTTTGACGCTTGATCGCGATGTCCAATCGGCGTTCGAGCAACTGGCCGACGAACAAACGAAATTGATCGGTGAAACGCTGTCATCTGCCATCATTGCCGTCGATAACGCGACCGGCGACGTGATCGCTTATGTCGGCTCCGCTGACTATCTAGACAAGAGCCGGCTCGGAGCCATCGATATGGCCAACGCCGTGCGCTCGCCCGGTTCGACGTTAAAGCCTATGATCTATGGCCTCGGCTTCGAGGCTGGCTTTGCACATCCTGAAATGTTGATCGAAGACAAGCCAACGCGGTTTGGTTTGTATGCGCCAGAGAACTTCGATGAAGAATTCCACGGCACAGTTACGATTCGTCAAGCGCTTGGAAATTCGCTGAACGTGCCTGCCGTCAAAATGCTGGCAGCCGTCGGGCCCGGCAAACTGATCAATCGGATGGAGCGGGCACACGTCGAGACCCAATTGCCGAAGGATACGCAACCGTCGCTCGCCATTGCACTTGGCGGGCTTGGGATGCGTCTTAAGGATTTGACGCAGCTTTACGCCGGCATCGCTCGTGGCGGTGATCCGGTGCAATTGCGCTGGCGGCAAGATGACAAGCCGGTTCAATTGACACCGGCTTCACACCGTGAGGCCATGAGGCGCCGTTTGCTGTCGCCGGTTGCGGCCTGGTATGTCACCGACATTCTGAAAGACGCGCCGCCACCGGTAAATACCAAAGGTGGGCGCCTCGCGTACAAGACCGGCACGTCCTACGGTTATCGCGACGCCTGGGCTATGGGCTACGACGGACGCCATACAATTGGTGTTTGGGTTGGACGTGCCGACGGGATGCCGGTTCCCGGATTGATGGGCCGCGCCGCCGCTGCGCCGATCCTGTTCGACGCCTTCGCCCGCTTCGCTCCGAAGCGGACAGCCTTTGCGGCTGCCCCATCTGGCGCGTTGCGCGTCTCAGGCGCTGAGCTGCCGCCGCCGCTCAAACGGTTTCGCGAAGGCCCGGACGATGTTGCAAGCGGACCATTCATCGAATCCGCAGTGCTGATTCAATTTCCGCCCGACCGGTCGGTACTCGACATGACCGACCGGGCCGGTGACGAGCCTCTGGTGCTCAAGGCTGACGGCGGCACGTTGCCATTGACGTGGCTGATTGACGGCGCGCCCATTCCATCTGACCCGCACGCGCGCGACGTCACCTGGACCCCGAACGGTATGGGCTTCGTCAAGTTGCAGGTCGTCGACGGTAAAGGCTCCGTCGACCGCGTTACTGTTAGATTGCGGTAAGCCAACTCAACCGAACGCGCCCCAGTGATGCGAGATGCCGGTACCAACTTCGCGAATTGCTTCGTAGGCTTGTTCCATCGGCTCAAGAATTTCGGTTTCGATGCGGCCGTAATCGTCCATACCGCGTGGCAAGTAGGTCGCCTGCTCATCGAACACACCAGATGCTGCGCTGCCTTCATGCCGGCGCGGGAACGCCAATCGCATCACGCGAATCACCTCGGGGATATCGAGGGCCAATGCCTGCTGGAAGATCTGGTCATATGAGGCATCCGCTGTTGCGGTGAATCGCGGCAACTGAGCAGCCAGAATGAACACGCGCATCATCAGCGCCAGGCGGATCGAATGCAGAAGATCCAGCTCCAAACGGTGATCATCTGGAACCTTGCCGCCATCGATGCCGATTTCTTCGAGGATGCCGTGCAGCTCGATCGCATCGAGACGCAAGTGATGCGCCAAGCCGTTGACCGCCTGAGATCGGGTATCTTCAAGCAAGCGCGTCGCCAGAATTTTGAAAGCCGCTTCGAGATGCGGCTCGCGGCCCCAAGATGCGCGCATGGCCCAGAATCCAGCATCAAATATGACGCCGTTGGCACCGACCGCATTGAGGCTCGACAACTGCTTAGCGCGCGCGATCATTTCAATCAGCGGCCTTAAGCGCGTCGAGCGCTTGGCCAAATCCACAAACCGGTCGCGTTCCGAACCGACGGCCGCGCCCAAACCAGAGACCACGTTGGCGACATAGCCGAACTGCTGCAAAATGGCGTTATTCGGAATCGCGCGCATGCGCGCCGGATCACCACGGTCAGAAGCATGGTCGCCCTGCCGCTTCACAGGACGCGAGCCAGTCTTGAACAGGAGGTTAGCGCCAAACGCACCCAGGAGAGCTCGATAGCCAGGATGCTTGAACAAGTCCTGTTGATAATCGCGAAGCCGCAATTGGAAATCTAGGCTTAAGTTCGTGTCGGCATAAAATGGATCGACGCCTTCGCCCGGATCGCGTCCGTCCATGATCACTGTCGTTAGAACACGCGTCGCCAATTGTTGGTTGGCGAAATACATGTAGCCGTCACCGCCCTGGAAGCTGGTCTCATGCTTCAACGGCAGGCCGTGCCGGAAAAAGCGCCAGCGAGATTCACCTGACAACAAATAACGGAAGCGGCGGCGTAACGTACCGGGATGCGTACCGCGGCCCATGCTTTCGCCGTGGGTCGAATAGATCAGCGTCTCGACGCCTGGCAGGCCGGCCCTTTGAACGGTGTCGGCGAGGCCATGTTGGAGGCGTTCGTGAGCTAAGCCAGCTGCGATCTGGCCGATAAAGCGGCCAGCGTCCGAATATCCGGTCTGAACCGCGATCCGGCCCCGGCGAATGACGTATTCTCGATACGCGTCTTCAGCCAACAAGCGTTCGATCAAGCGCGAGCCTGTTTCGAGTGCGGCCGGGGTTTCGAACAACGGCGAGATGTCGACGATGTCGTCGACGCCGAATAACTTAGCGAAATAGAGCGCAATCAAGATGGTCGCTGGGCTTTCGCACTCGGCGATAAGATAGCGGATCGGCGTGTCGCGATCGACATGCTTTCGAATCTGAGCCGCCAAAGCGAATTGACGAATGGCGGTCGCCTGCTCAAGATCAAGAGATTCAAAATTGACGGTTTCTGGTTTGACGTTGCGGATCAACTCAACGATCCGAGCTTGCGCCTGCCGCTCGGTCAGATCCTTGGTCCAGCTTTCATGTACAAAAGCGCGGAAGGCGTTGTTGATCTGCACCGCGTTGACGCGCAGATGAATGTGCGAGCTACCCATGCCAGTCGCTTGCACCAGACCCGACAACGACGCGATATCGCGCTTTACAGGGCCTTCGGCTGCGGCATCGATCAATTGATCGAAGAGCTGTATCAACGGCTCGACCGACACCATGTTGTAGCCGTCGCTTTGCGTGATCGAGTTCGCGGCTTTGGCGAGTAAATCGCCACTGCTACCCGGTGCATTGGCGAGTTCAGCTGCGCGGACCTGGGTTTCGACAGCCGAGACGGCCAGATCGAGTTTGCCGATCACTTGCCGGATAAGTCGCTGCATGTCCGAGGTATCGCCAAGGGAAGGCCGGATTTTTTGGAACCGCTCGCGAATGTCGACCAGTGCCGCCCGCTTTTCGCGCAGCCGTATGATCAGCGAGTAGAGCCAGTTGATATCTGTACGCCCATCAAGGTCATAGCCGACCCATGACGCCACCGTCATCAGGTTGGGCCGCATTTTATAAGCCCTGTCGCCGAAGCCAGCCGCCGACACCGAATAGAACGTTTTTAGCACGGCAACGTAGGCGTCGCGGACCATGCCGATCGCGTGTGAGACGCGTTTGTGTTCGTATTCAAGCGTGATGCCATTGTCCGGGCGATGTGGCACGCCGATCTGATGACCGTCATCTGAACCCGACATGGCAATCGCGACCATGCGATCAGACAGCGCTTCAGAACTGCCAAAGGTTGGATGTGCGGTAAAGACGATACCGCTGCGTGCTCGCGACCAACGCTGCTCGAAGTCTTCGAATGCTTTGTCGCCGCGCGGATCAGAGCCGACGGTTTGGGCGACGAACTTGGAAAACTCTGCCAGCGTCGTCTGGTCGTCGACAAAGCCAATTTGCTCTTTCAGATGACGGCCGCGGCGAATAGCGGCGCGATCCATCATGCGGGTCGCCAAGTCTTTCAAATCAGCGAAACTGATCTGACCGGACTCAAGTTGACGAGACAGTTTGAAGGCGACGTTGACGATTGGGTTCAACGCCGGTTGATCGGGTATCTGCGACCGGAAGGCGCGCAACTCATCGCGGAGTTTGGCTCCGTCGATCTTCTGAGACGTTGGGGTGTCGGCTGCTTGCACGGCAGGTCCTCCTCAGAAGTAGTGACTTTAATTTGGAAACGTAAATACGGATCATAGGCAAGATTACGCCCCCGAACTCATTGCTGGACCGGGAGCGTAATGATTTTTATGCAGCTTTGCGGGTCTTCAACAGCGCCGCGATCGTCGAACCCATCTCGGACGGCGTCGGAGCAATTGCCACGCCGCAGCCCTTCAGAATTTCAACCTTTTCAGCAGCGCTTTCGCCGAACGACGACACGATGGCACCAGCGTGGCCCATGCGGCGTCCCTTCGGAGCCGAAAGACCGGCAATGTAAGCCGCGACTGGCTTCTTCATGTTGGCCTTGGCCCATGCGCCGGCTTCTGCTTCCTGCGGGCCGCCGATTTCGCCGATCATCAGGACGGCATCGGTGTCGGGATCGTTCTCGAAGTGCTCGAGAATATCACGATGCGACGACCCGTTGATTGGGTCGCCACCAATACCGACCGACGTCGAAATACCTATGCCGAGCATTTTCAGCTGTTCAGCCGCTTCGTAGCCAAGTGTGCCCGAACGGCCAACAATACCGACGCGGCCCGGCAGATAGATGTGTCCCGGCATAATGCCAAGCATCGCCTTGCCTGGCGAAATCGTGCCGGCACAGTTCGGGCCGGTCAGGATCATGCGTTGCTCTTTTTTGTAACGGCGGAAGTAGCGCTTGACGCGGATCATGTCTTGCGTCGGGATACCGTCGGTGATGCAAACGCAGTATTTGATACCAGCATCAGCCGCTTCCATGATCGAGTCAGCCGCGAATGGCGGCGGCACAAACACGATCGATGCTGTAGCACCGGTTTCCTTGACCGCGCCTTTGACGGTGTTGAACACCGGCCGGCCAAGGTGGGTGGAGCCACCTTTGCCAGGCGTCACTCCGCCGACGACATTGCTGCCGTAATCGATCATTTCCTGAGCATGGAACGTTCCGATTCTGCCAGTGAAGCCCTGGACGATGATCGGCGTATTTTCGTTGATGAAGATTGCCATTGTTACACGTCCTCCTGGTTCACGCCTTTTTGGCAGCGTCGACGGCTTTCTTAGCCGCGTCCGCAAGGGTTGCAGCCGAGATCACTGTCAGACCGCTTTGATCGATGATCTTGCGGCCTTCCTCGACGTTGGTGCCGGCGAGGCGGACTATGATCGGCATCTTGATCTCGAGTTCCTTGACGGCGTCGACAACGCCCTTTGCGACCCAGTCGCAACGGTTGATACCGGCAAACACGTTGACGAGGATCGCTTTGACGTTCTTATCGCGAAGAACAGCCTTGAAGGATTTGGTCACGCGCTCTGGCGATGCACCGCCGCCGATATCGAGGAAGTTTGCCGGCTCACCGCCAGCCAACTTGATCATGTCGAGAGTGGCCATTGCCAAACCAGCACCATTGACGATGCAGCCGATGTCGCCATCGAGACCGACATATGCGAGGCCACGGTCCGAGGCATAGGTCTCGCGCGGATCTTCCTGGCTCTTGTCGCGCAGCTCAGCGATGTGCGGGCGGCGGAACAGTGCGTTCTCGTCGAAGCTCATTTTCGCATCGAGCGCGATCACACTTTTCTGCTTGGTGATGACCAGTGGGTTGATTTCAACCATGATGGCATCGAGGTCGCGGAAGGCACGATAGCAGGCCAGAATGGTGCGCTCGAACTTCTGCAGCAAGTCAGGTTCAACGCCGAGACCGAAAATCAATTCACGGGCCTGGAAGGCTTGCATACCGACAGCCGGGTCGACTGAGATCTTGATGATTGAATCGGGCTGGCTTGCCGCAATTTCTTCAATGTCCATACCGCCGGCAGCCGAAGCCACGACGACGATCCGTTCGGAGGCGCGGTCCATGACAAACGACAAGTAGATTTCCTTGTCGATGTCGGACGCTTCTTCGATGTAAATGCGCGACACCAGCTTGCCCGAAGGGCCGGTCTGATGCGTAACGAGCTTTTTGCCAAGCATACCTTCAGTGGCGGCCTCGATCTCATGGTCGGTCGAGCACACCTTGATGCCGCCAGCTTTGCCACGTGCGCCGGAGTGGATCTGTGCTTTCACAACCCACTTCGAGCCGCCAATTTCTGACGCACGATAAGCGGCCTGTTCAGGGCTGTAGGCCAGCCCGCCACGCGGAATAGCGACACCGAACTTCGCAAGAAGTTCCTTCGCTTGATACTCATGAATGTCCATCTTGGACCTCCAGTTAAAATTGGTTCAAACGATTACGACTTGGCGCGGGCTGCTTCGGCGGCTTTGATCGCGGCAGCCGTTGCGAGGATATGATTGGCCATCTTCTCCGAAGCTGCGTCAATCATCTTGCCGTCGAGCGATGCTGCACCCTTGCCTTGCGCTTCGGCTTCCTTAAGCGCGACCAGGATGCGTTCGGCCTTGGTGACTTCAGCGGCTGTCGGCGAGAACACTTCGTTGGCGAGTTCGATCTGCGAAGGATGTATGGCCCACTTGCCTTCGATGCCGAGCGCTGCTGCGCGTCGGGCGCCGGCCTTGTAGCCTTCCGGATCGTCAATACCGCCGAACGGACCGTCGATCGGACGCAAGCCGAACGCACGGCAGGCAACTGTCATGCGCGATAACGGGAAGTGCCACTGATCGCCTGGGTAGTCGGGGTTCAAGCCGCCGATGACGACGGTGCGGGCCTTGTTGAAGGCGGAGTAGTCGGCGACGCCGAAATGCATCGATTCAAGACGGCTGTTGGCCGAAGCAATCGCTTCCACGTTGGCCATGCCGAGCGGTGTTTCGATCAATGCTTCCATGCCAACGCGGTTGGTGAGACCCTTGGCAACTTCGATTTGGCTTGTGATGGTTTCGACTGTGTAGATGTCGGCCGGAACGCCGACCTTCGGCACCAGGAAGGTGTCGAGCTTCGAGCCAGCCTGCTCCATGATATCGACGACGTCGCGGTACATATAATGCGTGTCGAGGCCGTTGATGCGCACCGATACACTCTTGCCATTGCCCTTCCAGTCGAGATCGTTCAACGCCTGGATGATGTTCTTACGGGCCTGCTCTTTGTCTGGCGGCGCAACTGCATCTTCGCAATCCAAGAAGACATAGTCGGCGGCGCTCTTGAGTGCCTTATCAATCATGGTGGTATTCGAGCCCGGTACCGCGAGGTACGAGCGCTGAAGGCGCTGCTTGCGGATCGGGTATAGCGTATAGCTCATGGAATATCGTCCTTGTCCGGGTGTATAGGGCGGCATGGGCTTGATTGCCCGCGCGGAAGAGATTTGGAGCGGACCGCGGCGCGAACCGCTCCATTGGCGTTAGGCAGCCCTGGCGACAAGCGCCGATGCTGACTTGTTCGAAGTCTTGCGGAAGTATTCGGCAGCCGCACCGGTACCTGAGCCGGCCTTTATTTTGACGCCGCAGTCGAGCAACGCCATCTCAACTGCGAACAGCACACCGCCGATCATGTACTCGTCAAGCGCGCCCAAGTGACCGATGCGGAACACCTTGCCGGCAACCTTGTTGAGGCCGGTGCCAAGCGAAGTGTTGTAGCGGTAGAACGCGGTCTTCAGAACGTTATTGGCGTCAATGCCTTCCGGCACCAGGATCGCCGACACCGTATCCGAATGCCACTTCGGCTCCTTGGCACAGAGCTTGAGACCCCACCCATCGATGGCTGCGCGCACACCGGATGCCATGCGCGTGTGGCGTTCGAACACGTTCTCAAGGCCTTCAGCGGCGATGAGATCAAGCGAGGCGCGCAGACCGCGGATCAATTGCGTTGCAGGTGTATAGGGGAAATAGCCAAGATCATTGGTCTTGATCATGTCTTCGAACGAGAAGAAGCACCGGTTCATGCGGCCGTTGAGCGACTTGTTGGCGTCGAGCGCCTTCTGGCTGACGGCGAGAATGCCGAGGCCCGTTGGCAGCATGAAGCCCTTCTGCGAACCCGAGACGCAGCAGTCGACGCCCCATTCGCCCAAGCGCATGTCGAGCGAGCCGACCGACGACACGCCGTCGACCATCAGAAGTGCGGGATGCTTGGCGGCGTTGAGGGCCTTGCGGACGCCAGCGATGTCGCTGGAGACGCCGGTTGCAGTTTCGTTGTGTGTTGCGAACACGGCCTTGATTTCATGCGAGGTATCCTTGGCCAGGATGTCGGCATACTTTTCGAGCGGCACGCCCGTGCCCCACTCTTCGTCGCAGAGCACGACCTTGAGCCCCATGCGCTCGGCCATGTCGACCCAGAGCAGCGAGAACTGGCCGAAGCGGCTCATCAGAACTTTATCGCCAACTGCCAATGTATTGGTGATTGCCGATTCCCAGGCGCCGGTGCCTGATGACGGGAAAATGAAAACGCGGCCGTCCTTCATTTTGAAAACCTTCTTGAGATCTTCAAAAATCGGCAACGTGAATTTTGGAAACTCTGGCGAGCGCATGTCTTCCATGGGAATGGCCATGGCCGAGCGAACAGCTTCTGGAATTGTCGTCGGTCCAGGAATGAACAAATGTGGCGTGACCAAAGTCGACATGGCGTCTCTCTCCTTCGAGTTTTTTTTATCGTGTAAGTCGAGTAATTCAGGTGCGCAACGGTTCCGCTATGGGAGCCCCCCAGTTGCGCGTAAGGCGGGAGTTAAAGAGTGGTAAGGAACTCGCAACACCCGGCGGAGAGCTGAACTCGCTCCACTGGGTAGGAAAGGTCCTACCCCCACTTCAAAATCGGCAACTTACGGCCGAAATCAGCTATTTGCCGTAGTTATGCGTCGTTTTAGCGCTCGAACTTCGGCGCGTGCGACATGAACAGCGCCACTGCCATCGCCCGGTTGTTGACGCCAAGTTTGTCGTACAGATTTTTCAAATGATATTTGACGGTGTTTTCTGAAATACCAGTCCGTGCCGCGATCTGCAGATTGGACCAGCCATTTGATAGGGCGGCCAGCAATTCGCGCTCGCGGACCGTCAGCACGTCCAGCGGATCACGGCCAAGACGGTCGAAATCGACATAGGGGAAACATAAGCGCCCGCGTGCCACGGACGAAACGGTTTCAATCAAAATGGCGGGTTCGTCGCTTTTTGAAATGAACCCTCGTGCGCCGCCCTTGATGGACTGGTGCAGCACGTCAGGTGAGCGTTCGCCAGTGTAAATGATCACCCGAACTGTCGACTGCTTCTTCTTTAAAAGAGCCAGTAAGTCACCGCCTGTCATGTCGGGAAGCTGCCAGCCAACCAACGCTAATTCAGGCAGTTTGAGAGCGATCATGTCGACGAATTGAGCGGCAGACGCCGCGCTGCCAAAAACTTCGAAGCGGCCGTCTTGACGCAATAGCTCCGTTAGCCCGCTGCGGATGACCGGGTTCTTGTCGCAAATCACCAGGCTGGACAGCTTGATTGGGGCGTAGTGCACGGGCTCTCAGTCACTCAATGTCTAGGTCTTGTCCGTCAAAACATCTGTCCAGTAGACTACATGAGATGGGCAGCAACCTGCAACGGCGGCGCGCCATTAATCGACTGAAAAAACTACGTTTTCTTTCTCTTGGCGAGCCGCAATTCGCGATCATAGATGATTTCGCCGCCCGGCACCCGGATGTCGCGAACGAATTCGGCCAGCAATTTGGACGGCGCAGGGGTGACATAGGCAACCGCTATTGCCGAGACTGCACCAGCCGGCAGACCAAAAACGCCTGCCAGTGCCGGGTTTAAATCGAGCATGCCCATGCGCCCGGCATAGATCGCAATTGCCGCCGCTCCGAATCCCGTGACCATACCCGCGACAGCTCCAAACAAATTCAGACGTTTCCACCAGATCGACAAAACCAAGACCGGGAACGCTGTCGAACCGGTCAGTGCCAAAGCCCATAACAACAGATCGAATGGATCGGTATCAATCAGCGACGCCACGGCTCCACCTGTTAGAGCTGCGAGCGCAATACCGCCTCGCGCCAGGCCGAGCCGGACGCTATCCGAGCGCGGTTCAAACGACAGACCAGTGGCGATATCTTCAGCCAACGAGTTTGCAAGCGACAATAACGCCGACCCCGCTGCCGCGAGGCACGCTGCAACGACGCCTGCCGCCACTAGGTAAATAGCGGCTGCCGGCATCGAGGCAGCGACCGGCAAATCAAACAGCACCCCGTCGCGGTCAAAGTTCAGTCCCAGCACCTTGAGTGGACCGTCCTGCACATCAGTTGTCACATTTCCTATTGAAATCAGACTATTAATCCATTCTGGCGCGACCCCAGCCGATGGACCGGAAAAGATCTGGAACACATAGGAACGAAGAAACACGCCAACCGACGCCAAGGTCAGCATCAAGACGCCGAACAACACTGTCGCCCAGCCAAGAGATTTGCGAGCGACGTAAACTCCAGGTGTTGCCGCGACCCTATTGAGCAACCACGGGGCGGCGGCGATGCCCGCCAGCGTCGTCAATGTGATCAGCATGAATGACAGCGAGCCGATGCTGCCCATGGTGTCAGCGAAGCGCTTGGCGATTGGCTGCAAACCCATGACCGGAAAATCGAAGGCCAACGCTGGTGGCAGGACGATCGGGATGCCTGATGCCGCCTCTGCCCGGCCGAGTGCCCGGACGACCGGTCCATGGCTCAATTGCGCCAGCGGGAAGTTGGTCAACATGACCCCGGCGACTGACACCGGCACGATAAGCGCAATCAGCGACGCCAATCCTTGCGCCGAGTTGGACCAACTCAATGACCGCATTCCACCCGCAATCAGCGTTGCCAACACCACAGCCGCGAGCAGCATCGACGCTGCTTCTTTGGACAATGAATTTGAAAGATATTGGACCGCGTAGCCACCGGTTTTGAGTTCAGCGGCCAAAATGAGAATGGCGGGAATGCCAAGCAAAACTGCGGCAACGATGCGCAACGCCCGGCTATCAAAACGGCGGCCGAGGTAGCTCGGGACCGTGAACGCGCCGAATTTGCGAAAGAATGGCGCCAGCAAAACGGCCATGAATACGAAGCCGGCCAATCCACCGATGACCAAGCACAGCGCATCAAATCCGATCAGGAAGAATGCGCCGGTCAGCCCCAACAAGCCTGTGCCGCCCAGCGCAGTCGTCGCCAATCCAAGCCCCATATAGAAGGCCGGCACGCGCCGCCCAGAGGCGAAATAATCAAACGTATCGTTGGTGTAACTCGCGACTCCGATCGCGCCATAGAGCAAGATTGGCCCAAACAGCATTAACGCCCTGAGATAAGTGTCGGGTGTGCCGAGACCCTCAAAGATCAGCGTTAGCACCGCAAGCGCCACAAATGCGCTGGTGAATATCCCGTAGTAGAGTCCGAGCCGGGGGTGGACCGCCCGAAGCCGCATCAACGACATGGATGGCCTTTCACGACCATTTTGGCAGCAACGATCATCGGCATATCAATCGTCTTCATGAGCCCCATGCCAATGGTCAATCGCGTCCTGCCGGTTGACGAAGCTCGCAACCGTGACCGCCGCAATCAGCACAAGACCGTGCAAAGACAAGAAGTAGCCAAGTGGAAAGCCCAAGAACTTGCTCGCGTTCAACCGGCCGGCGTAAAGCGGCAAAATCAAACAGACCGCTAGAAATGGGACCAGACTGGCCAGCATCTGCCATTTGGTGTGCCGCCAATACGGCTTTCGTTCTTTGCGTTCAATCGCCACTGACTTTTGGCTCCCTGCCCCGTCCCAATATCAAATCACCCCACCACTCAGCTTTGATCAAACTGAGGCAGCCACACCAAAAGTTGGCCACTCCTTCTAGAAAAATCCGTTGCCGCATCTACGCTTAACGGTAAAGACAATTTCGGTCCACGGTGCGAAATCCCAAGATTTACTTGATCATCCGTGTCCCCTAGTGTTCGCCGGTTGAGTCGCAAAAACCGGTTGCACAGCCCAACCGGGCACAAATATCTAACAACTGGGGAAGGACCTTCCAATGTCTATGCTTCAAGAATTCAAGGACTTTGCCTTGAAAGGCAACGTCCTTGATCTCGCCGTCGGTATTATCATGGGCGCCGCTTTTGGCCCAATCATCTCGACGCTTGTCGACAACATCATCATGCCGCCGATCGGACTGGCGATGGCGGATATTGACTTCGCGACTCTGAAAGTCTTGCTGAAAGAAAACGTCGATCCGGCCAAGGAAGTCGCCATTAAATATGGCCTATTCTTGAATGCCGTTATCAAGTTCTTGATCACGGCCGCCGCGGTGTTCTTGCTGGTCAAGGCAGCAAACTCGATGAAGAAGCCAGCCCCGGTTGCAGCACCTTCTGCTCCGCCAGCCAGCGAAGTTTACTTGAAAGAGATTCGCGACGCGCTGACCAAGAAGTAAGCGCTTCGAATTTTCAGAAACAACGAACCCCGTGTGGCCCAGTCACGCGGGGTTTTTTTCTATCAGAACGCAAAGGACGTAGGCCGGGTAGAGCGACTTCGCGAGACCCGGCCTACGGATCGCGCACGTTGTCGCAATTTTTCTTAATCCCTAAGAACAACTACCGCCACCCAACACACAAAACCGCGCGCAATGCGGATGGCATAGCTTCACAGCGCCGCGATCAAACATGCCGCCATTTGCGCGCGCCGCATCGGTCAACGTCGCACCCATCTCAAATGCGGTTTCATACGGCAACAACGTGCACGGCAGCACAGTAGCGCGGCCGGCATGCTTGCGTTTCACAATCATGCGCGACGACGCGCACATCATCTGGCTCGGGCTCTTTTTCAGGATTCCCCAGCACGCCGTCGTAATTTCCGGAACATCGTGCTTGCCATCCATTTCAGGAAACAGCGTCAACGCAGAATGACTTGCCGAGTTGACGGGCCAGCTTCGATCCTTGAACAGCTGCGCATATCCAGCCCGCGCCACACCGTCCGTTTCGCCCCAGCAGGTGCGGCCCGCTATGGCGAGATGAAAACCGTGTTCGGCGAGCCAATCGACGCCCTCGATCGCCTTCTCCCATGTCGCCGTACCGCGCTCGACTTCGTGCAGCTCTTGCGTGTAGTGATCGAGACTGATCCGCATTGTTAGTTTTGCGCCATAGCGCGACTGTAAATCCAACAGCCCACCTTTAATTTTCGGCCGTTGCATCGGTAGCATGGCGTTTGTCAATACCAACACCTCGAAGCCACGGGTCAAAGCGGCCTCAAGCAGCGTGATAATGTCCGGATTCAAAAACGGCTCACCACCGGTGAAGCCGATTTCACGAGTTCCCAGCGCCTTGGCCTCGTCTAGAAATGGCTCGATATCGGCAAGCGTCACATAGACCAGGCTGTCATTGGCCGGGCTCGATAAAATGTAACAATTGCGGCACGTGATATTGCAAAGCGTACCGGTGTTGATCCACAACGTATCGAGGTGATCGAGGGGGACGCTGGCCCGCCGCTCACCTTTTGCTGTGACGTCAGGATCAGCAAATTTTGCAGCAAGCGGAAGGGTTGCAGTCAGTGTCATTGGACGGCTAAGCTTTCGTAATTGATAATGGTGCACGCTAGCATATACGATCACACAACGCTCGCGTTTCGTGTCACATCGGAAGCCCTGTCTCTTTGCAACAACCGGTGGTTATGCTAGCCCAATCTACGTCGCGGGCGTCGTATAATGGTAATACGGTAGCTTCCCAAGCTACGAACGTGGGTTCGATTCCCATCGCCCGCTCCACTGGCCATTATCCCTCAATATTCCAAATTACACCTGCCCTCACAAAAGCACTGAATTTCAATATATTATATCAACAAAATGATACGCCCTCTTACCTTGTTTTATACCAGCATGCGCATTATATTGGTATGTGATTTGGTGGGTGAAAATCGAAAAGGTGGGACAAGGGCATCCGCATGCAAGACCAAGAAATCAACACTGAGGGCGATTATTCGGTACGCGGCAAAGCTAAAGGCGCGCATCAAGTGAACAAGCTCAGTGATGCGGAAATCCGTAAGCTGACAACGGCAGGTTCCTACAGCGATGGCGGCGGGCTTTGGCTTCAAGTCGATGCGCCTGATCTCAATGGGCATCCGGGCAAGAAGCGGTGGTTCTTGCGCCTAACAGTTCACGGCCGCCGCAGGGAATTGGGTCTCGGCGGCTATCCTCTTTTCAGTCTCAAGGACGCTCGTGAGAGGGCGCGCGAGCGGCGCGAGGAAGCCGCTAAAGGTGGGGATGTCATGACCCTGCATCGTCGTGGTCGTGACAAGCTACCCACCTTTGAAGCGCTTGCACGTGAGGCCTTTGCTGCACGCGCCAAGGGCGATCACAGCAAGGCTGACAAGTGGATCAGACAGATGGAATTGCATGCGTTCCCGAAGATTGGGGCGCTGCCGATCAACCTCGTGACCAAGCCTCGCATCCTCGAAGTCATCAAGCCTCTCTGGCAGGAAAAGGCTGACACCGCTCGCGACCTCAAACAGAATATCGCTCAGGTAATTCGCTGGGCCTGCGCTCATGACTATCTGCCGGGCAGTGAGAAGGATATCGTTGATCTCGCTTGCGTTGCGCTGCCGCCTCAAGGCGTCAAGGTCAAGCATCATGCGGCAGTGTTCTTTGAACACGCGCCGGAGTTCATTCAAGCGCTTCGCAGTTATCAGGCTTACGATGAAGTTCGCCGTGGTCTTGAATTTTTGATACTTACAGGGGCTCGCAATTCAGAAGTGCGCTTTGCAGTGTGGCAGGAAATTAACTTCGAAGCCAAGACGTGGACAATCCCCAAAGAACGCATGAAAACGCGGAAGCTCGAAAACCGCGCTGATCATGTCGTCCCGCTGTCGCCTCGCTGCTTGGAAATCTTGAGCGAAATGAAAGCGACCGGCTCGAATAGCCCCTTCATCTTCCGAAGTGTTCGCACCGAAAGCGGCGTGATCAGTGACAATACTTTTGCGAAGCTGGTCCGCATCATCTCGACAAAGCTGGGATACGGTCACGCAACTGCGCACGGCATGCGTGCCATGTTCCGCACGTGGTCATCTGAGAAAACAAACTTTCTACCAGAAGTCTGCGAGATGGCTTTGGCACATGCGATCAATGACAAGATCGTCAAGGCCTACAATCGTGCAACGCTGCTCGATAAGCGCCGGGCTCTCATGGAAGCATGGGAAGATTATTTGAACGGCAAGACGGCTGCGGGGACAATCCCGACTGATATTGCTGTCATCGCAGCCTAACTCTGTGGACAATGCGGCGTGTGCGCTGGTTCGATACTGCCGAACAGGCCATTGAAAACCATGCCAACCTGTGCAGCCACTCAAGTTGTTTTCTCGGGCACTCAGTCGCGAGCGCGCACGCATGTGTGTTGATGCCCAGCGCTTGAAGGCAATTGCCATCTTCGTGAAGATCAAGGCTCGGCAAGCGTTGTGCTAGGTTCTGGCTCAACTTTGCAAATAGCTTCTCACTGCCGCATTGCCACTTTTTCGGGCTCGCAAGTGTATCGAAATTCCCACTGTGGGACAGCGATCAGCGCGCCATCCTTCACTTGGCAAGCCCTGCCTGACTGGGCTAGGTATTTTTCAACGGCCTCACGAAAAATGGGCAGCGGTGTTGCTCCGCCTGCCGGGTTTAGCATTAAGCCGCCAACAATGCCCTGCCCCGAAGCGGATGCAATACTTGTTGTGATCATCATTCTGTTTTCAGCGGGCTTATCAAAAACTCGAAACGTATCGTATGAAGTTTCCACTTCCTGGATTGGTACACCGGAATAGTTGTCCACAATGTACGACACAGATGCGCATCCGCCCATAATAATTGCGGCAGATGCGTATGCGATGGCTTTGATGAACATCGTGAACCTTTCGAGTATTGCGGTCATGCCTATACTGCTTCGCTGGTCAATCAGATGGGTCAAGCGCTCACGTTCACAGATTTCTTGTCTTGGTCGCATCGCGATAAACAAAACCCGCCATGGGCATGTGGCGGGTTGATCGTTTCAATCTTGACGCTCGGGATGATCAGGCAACCATCAATTCTTGACGGGCCTGCCAGATCGAACGCGTGCCAATCATGAACGCCGGGAATTCCGGATGATTGCAACGCTTGCCTTGATCGACAGCATTGAAAAACAGCTTAGAGCTCGGCTTCCGTTTTCCAGAAATGACGCGGGCATTCTTAGCGTGTGATGCGCTTGCTTCGATTAAGATTGTCGTGAGGCTTTCAAATGCTCGCTTTGTCGATACACCATGATCAAAGACGTTTCGTTTAGTTTTCATGTGGTTGCCTTTCCTGGTTAAAGTATAGTCTCAGGAAATAGTGATTTGCGAAGCCCGTAAAGGGCAATTGCAATTCGCAGCGTAAAAAAATGAATTGGCACAGTGTCTTGAATTGATGTGTTGTGATACGATCTGTTCAGCGTTCAAGCGTACAAATGCAAACGGGCCTCCCAGTTGAAGCTGGTCAGCCCGTTCGACTAATCCCAATCCTTCTATGAAAAGGACTGCGACTATGACCAACGTGACTACAGTTGCGCATTCATCGCAACATGATTTTTCTGACGCGAGTCCCTTCAATGGGATAGCTCCCCGATCCTCTCGCTTCAACGCAACTGCTATCCTCGCAAAAGTGAGTGCTTCGGGTCTCGTCATCGCATCGGCCGGGTTTGGATGCCTGTATGCGTTCCAGACGAACATTGGGCATGGCGTCGTGCTCGCATCGCTCGCGGTCCTGTTCGCGGCGTGTCTTGAGCTTGCGAAGCCGCTGGCGGTTGCGGGTGCGGGTAAGGCATTCAAGAATTGGCGCATTGGGCAAGGCCTGGCTCTCACTGCTTTGGCGCTGACGGCCGTCGCCTACAGCCTCGCCGCTGAAACGTCACTGATGGCACGGTCTCGCTCCGATGCTGCCTCAGAACGCGCTGGGGCCTCGCTGGCGGCGTCTGACGCTCGGGCGAAGGTTCAGGCTCTCCAAGATGAGATTGCCGCTCTGAAGCCGTCCCGTGCGGTCTCTGAGATTGAGCCCTTGGTCGCGTCCCTTACAGTCGCGCTCAAAGGTGCTGACTGCCAAGGTTGGCTCCCCGATAAGAAAGCCCGCGATAAGTGCATCGACCGCAACACTGTCAATCGGCGTTGAACATTGACCCCCGACCGGCGTGCAATATTGACCCCTATTGTGCGTACACGTTCCGGCTCTGA
>JANNFX010000009.1:0-4739 GCA_031380225.1 Hyphomicrobium sp. | reverse complement strand
TTGGGAATCGAAGGGCGCCAACGGTGAGCAACGCGACCTGAAGAAGACAACGCTGGAAAAACCGCTTGGTTCTGGTGCGTATAGGATCAAGTCGTTCGAATGGCGTCGAGACTGAAAATGACATCATCAAGCGTTATGGGCTGGCCGTCGCTGAACTGGGCCTCGGACCTAATCGCAAATGTAGCTGAACTGTAGTCAGGAGGAAATGACACCCACTCTGCAATCAAGCCGTACTCGGTCGACGGCTCATCCAAGCTTTCAGCCATCAACGTATCGTTGATCATGTTGATCCCAGACGCTGGAACTCCATTAATTGTGAATTGATTGAAATTGTCGAACGACCCAGGAGCATACATTCTGACACTGCCACCCTTCGGCGCGTCAGGATTCACCCAGTCGAAATTCTTGAAGTCTGCGGGATATTTTGGCGTGCCAACCAACGACAATGCGTGATGACGAACCGGCGCTTGCGTCGCCTCAGGTGCAGCGGCGGCGGGCGCCGCTGCCGGTGCCACATCTTGCGCAAAAGCTACTTCAGTGAGAGCGTAACTACCGGCCAGGACCGCCGCGCACATCAGGGTTGCCGCGCGTTGAACCGTCCAAATGCGAGCCGTCATTATGCCCTCTCTCGTGCGATGGAATACGTTCTGACTTGTCTAACATGGCCGCGGAAATGGCCTGAATTAAAGATCGGCAAGATGCAAAACGGCTCCGCCTTTCAAACAGGCAGAGCCGCTTTAATTACAAAATATTCAGAAGCCTGAGATGCTTAAGGCAATGCCACAGGGGCATCCGAAAGCGTGCGCAAGTATGCTAATAAATCGGCGAGTTCGGCCGGGTCGGCGACATTGATCGCCATCTTCGTGCCTGGCAGCCAACCCTTCGGATTGTGCAGGAAGGCGGCGAGATCGGCGTACGTCCATTCTCCGCCCTTGGCTTTCAAAGCATCCGAGTAGCCAGTGTAATCAGCCTGGCCGCCCTTCTTGCGGCCAACGAGACCCCAGAAGCTCGGACCGGTCCCGCTCTTGGCACCCTTTGCGTTCACATGGCAGGCGGCGCACTTTTTATATGTCGCCTCGCCGTTCTCCGGTTTAGCCGTGGCAAGCATTTTCAACACTGACGCCGGATCAAAGGCAGCCTCGGCCTTGGCGTCGCCTGCTGGCGCTTCGGATTTGGCGGCCGGGATCGGCAAGTTGTAGCCACCGAGAGCGGAGTGTCCGCCACCGCCGTGCTCGCCGTTGAACAACGGGCCGATCGTGGCCGGCGCCAACATCAACAGCAGCGCAGCGAGGACGGCGCCTCCGGCCTTGCTCAGCTCAAAGCTATCCATCATGTCAAAGTCCTTAGTTAACAGAGGGCGGCCGCACGGCTTTTAATCAATACGGACAGGGCGTGAACGGCTTCGGATTGGTTGCGGTTCTAAGCGAAGTCTGCAACAGACTGCAACGCGGCGGTTGTCGCGGGGCAATCGGTACGATTAGTCACCGGCTCCCCTTGCAAATCATGACTATCCAGCCGCGGCAAAAGTACCATGGCCAGCACCGTTATCCTGATTCCAGCCCGCTTGCAGGCCACCCGGCTGCCGAATAAGCCGATGGCCTTGATCGCTGGCGAACCGATGATCGTTCATGTCTGGCGCCGGGCCTGTGCGGCCGAGGCCGGCAGGGTGGTCGTCGCGACCGATGCTGGCGTGATCGCGGACGCGATTCGCAAAGCCGGCGGCGAGGCCGTCATGACCCGCAACGACCACATCTCAGGATCCGACCGGATTTACGAAGCCCTCAATCACATCGATCCTGATGGCGACGCCGAATACATCGTCAACCTGCAGGGCGACTTGCCGACACTGGAGCCGCGCTTGGTGATCAGCGCTATGCAGCCATTGCTGTCTAAAGGCCCTGACATCGCCACCCTCGCGGCCGAAATCAAAGACGACGAAGACCGCGCCAACCCGAACATTGTGAAGGTGGTTGGCACGCCGCTCGATACGCCGGACCGGCTGCGCGCCCTCTATTTCACGCGCGCCATGGCACCGGCTGGTGACGGGCCGCTCTACCATCACATCGGCATCTATGCGTACCGGCGTGCGGCGCTTGAGCGTTTCATCTCATTCCGGCCGACAGCGCTCGAAATCCGCGAACGGCTAGAGCAGTTGCGCGCCATCGAGAGCGGAATGCGCATTGATGTCTCAATTGTCGACACGGTGCCCTTGGGCGTCGATACGCCCGCCGATCTCGTCAAAGCCAAGCGAATGTTGGAAGGCAAACGCAGCAAGACAACCGCACCCTCTCCTCAATCCTGACCTCAAACTTGAAAGTCGCCGATGCCGGGCTCATCCAATTCGCCGCCCAAACCATTGCGGATCGCTTATCAAGGCGAGCCCGGCGCCAATTCCCATTTGGCCTGCATGGAAGCCTTTTCAGGCTCAGAGCCGGTTGCGTGCGCGACGTTCGAAGATGCCTTGACCGCGGTTTCGTCAGGTGATGCGGGCCTGGCAATGATCCCGATTGAAAATTCTCTCGCCGGCCGCGTCGCAGATATCCACCATCTACTGCCAAACGCTGGCCTCTACATTGTCGCTGAGCACTTTCTGCCGATCCAGTTTCAGCTCATGGCCCCCAAAGGCGCCAAGATCGGTGACATCAAAGGCGTCTATAGCCACGTCCACGCACTCGGACAGTGCCGTAAGTTGCTGCGCAAACTCGGCATCACGGCGCATGTTGCTGGCGATACCGCGGGCGCCGCGCGTCAAGTCTCCGAATGGGCGGACCTAACGAAAGCCGCACTCGCCCCGAAATTGGCGGCAGAACTCTACGGTCTCGATATCCTCGCTGAGAACGTCGAAGACGAAGCCCACAACACAACCCGCTTTGTCGTTCTGGCGCGCGAACCCGACGATGCCGAGCCAGGAAATGGGCCGGTGATCACGTCCTTCATTTTCCGCGTCCGCAACGTACCAGCAGCGCTCTACAAGGCACTCGGCGGTTTCGCCACCAACAGCGTCAACATGACCAAGCTTGAGAGCTATCAGACCGAAGGCACCTTCAACGCCTCGATGTTTTTTGCCGACATTGAAGGCCACTTGAGCGACACGCCGGTCCGCTTGGCGCTTGAAGAACTCGGGTTCTTTTCGAGCGAACTCAAAATTCTTGGCACCTACCCGGCAAGCCCCTACCGCATCGAAGCGCAAAACCGCTTGAAGCCACCTTCCAACTAGCAGCCGGGGTCAGCCCCCTCACAAGTCCGACCCAGAATAATTTCGGACTTCGGTGTGAAGGGTCAGACCCCAACAGCGGCGCGAAAGCCAACAATCATGCGTCTTTCTGGAAAAACTGCCATCGTCACCGGCGCTGGATCAGGCTTCGGCCGCGGTATCGCCGTTGCCTTTGCCGCTGAAGGCGCGCGGGTCATGATCGCAGACATCAACACCAGTGCCGCGGCCGAAGTTGCGAGTTCGATTGGCATCGCTGCGGTGCCATTCACGGCGGACGTTACGCAACGCGCCGACGTCGCTTTGATGGTCGAAACGGCGGCAAGAACTTTTGGCGGGCTCGATATCCTGGTCAACAACGCCGGAACCACGCATCGCAACAAGCCGCTGATGGACGTGACCGAAGACGAGTTTGATCGCGTCTACGCAGTCAATGTGAAGTCGCTGTATTTGACGACGCTCGCGGTCGTGCCCGAACTCACTAAGCGCGGTGGCGGCTCAATTATCAACATCGCCTCAACCGCTGGTGTGCGCCCGCGCCCGGGTCTCACGTGGTACAACGGCACAAAAGGTGCGGCGCTGATCTTGACCAAATCGATGGCCGCTGAATTGGCGCCGCTCAACATCCGCGTCAACGCCATCAATCCGGTGATTGGTGAAACCGGCTTGATCGAAGATTTCATGGGTATGCCGGACACGCCGGAAAACCGAAAAAAGTTCCTGGGCGGGATTCCTTTGGGGCGCTTCTCACGGCCCTCCGACATCGCCAACGCCGCCGTCTTCTTCGCCGACCCGGCTTCAGCGTTCATTACGGGCACCGCTTTAGAAGTCGACGGCGGCCGGTGTGCGTGATTTCCAAAATTACACCCAGTGCGCGCGCCGGGCAGGTCCAAATCGAAATTGCCAATACCCAACGATTTCTATTTTCTGATTCCCGGAAGCTGCGCCGCTCAATTTGTGAGCTGTGTGGGATTGTCGAATTCGCAGCTATCCGGGATCGTTGGCCGGCATGGTATGGCAAGTTGCAATTCGCCTAGAGCACGGGACTGCGGCGGCGGATAACGATGCCGGATAGCCGCGACTGATGTGATCCCGCGGCCTTCGACGATCGCGAGGCGCAGCTTCCGGGAACCAGAAAGTCCAGAAAGTAATGAGATTTGGTTTCGTGTAATTGGTATCTGCTCAGTCCTGCGATGACTGCGATGATTGAGGTTTGACGGATCCCCGCCCCACGGCGGGGATGACGGCTGTGGCTGGGTTGGTGCGCGGCGACATGTGCCGAATGTCCTGCACGTGCATTCGGCGACGTGTCAGCGGATCAATTGTTTGATTCCGGTGCATCAACACCCACGACTGTCATCCCGGCATTTAATGCCGGGACTCATGGTGCGGCGAGACGCAGGGTGAAGTTGAATATGTTGAGACAACCGCGCACTGCTTCTCACATCACATGGCATTGCTGAATGGTTCCCGGGGATAAGCCCACTTTTGTCCGGTTTAACTCAGCTGCCAAAGAATGCCGAGGCTC
>JANNFX010000005.1:0-3890 GCA_031380225.1 Hyphomicrobium sp. | reverse complement strand
ACCGAATCCGTCGATCTTTTGCGCAAATCGCTCGTCGAGGACCAGAATTCTCGAGCCTATCGGCTGCTCGCCAATGCTTACTATAAGCAAGGCAAGGGTCCAGAGGCCGATGCCATGACGGCACAGGCGTATTTTCTTGAGGGCGACTTGAAGCAGTCGCAAATATTTGCCAAACGCGCTCAAGTCAAACTGCGTCCGGGTTCGCCCGAGTGGATCAAAAACGACGACATCGTCAACTTTCGCCCGCAGACCTGACCGCCCGGTTTGCCTCATCGATAAAGAGAACCGAATGCCTGAAATTTCAAACGGCCGGACCTGCGCGTTAAATGCCAAGAGGATCACTGCCGGGATCGCCTCACTGGCAGCGGCTGGCATGATGATGTTTGGGACACTCGACTTGTGGCTAGTTGCGGGATCGACACCGGCGCACGCGGAGACGGCGGCGGCACCAAGCGCCGGGGGCGGTGCTTTTACGGACGATCAAAAAAAAGCCATTGGTGATTTGATCAAGGAATTCTTGGTCAACAATCCGGAAGTGCTGGTCGAGGCGCAAACGGCGCTTGAAGCCAAGCTCGAGAAGGAACAGGCCGAAAAGCTCAAGACGTTCATGTCCGAGAACGCCAAGGAGATCTACCGCAATCCCGACAGCCCGGTTGCGGGCGATCCCAATGGCGACATTACGGTCGTTGAGTTCTTCGACTACAACTGCGGCTACTGCAAACGCGGCTTGCCGGACGTTCAAAAGCTGATCCAGACTGATAAGAAAGTGCGCTTCGTGTTCAAAGAGTTGCCGATCCTCTCGAAGGGTTCCGAGGAGACCGCGCGCGCCGCGCTTGCAGCAAAACGCCAAGGAAAATACTGGGAGTTCCACCAGGCCATGCTCACCGCTAAGGGTCAGTCCAATGAGGCGTCGTCTCTCAAGGCCGCCGAAGCCCTCGGTCTAGATATGACCAAGCTCAAGGCCGACATGGCGAGCGACAGCGTCAAGGCCGAGCTCGACGCGATGAAGGGCCTCGCCAAAAAAATGGGCATCAACGGTACGCCCCACTTCCTGGTTGGTGACAAGTCGATCCCCGGTGCGCCGGAAGATTTACACAATCAGCTGGAAGCCCTGGTTGCTGACTTCCGTAAATCCGGGTGCAGCACCTGCTAGCGACGCAGCATCCGCCACATTATCTATATTAATCATATTGTTAAGCGCCGGGTCCGCTGTCAACATCTGCGTCCCGGCGCAGACTTTCCGTGCTACCTGAAAGCTGATAGACCCAGGCTTCGTTGTTTCATGCCGTGCGGTCTGCGCGGCCACCCTCGCGAGCATTGCCCCGGCGCATGTCTGATCTGATCTACGTTCTCAATGGACCGAACCTGAATATGCTCGGCCTGCGCGAGCCAGCGATTTATGGCCGCGACACACTGGACGATATCGCAGGGTTGGCACGGGCGCGCGCTCAGGGCCTCGGGCTCGCGATTGACTTTCGTCAGTCGAACATCGAGGGCGAACTGGTCAACTGGGTGCAAGAAGCGCGCGGCAAAGCCCGCGGCATTATCTTGAATGCCGGCGGCTACACGCATACCTCAGTGGCTCTGCTTGATGCCCTGCAGGCGGCCGAGTTGCCCGTCATTGAAGTGCATCTGTCCAACATTTTCCGCCGCGACGAGTTCCGGCAGCACTCCTACATTTCGCTCGCAGCGACCGGTGTTATTTGCGGTCTCGGCGCCAAAGGCTATGAGCTCGCGCTCGAGGCGATGGCCGACATACTTCGAAAACAACCGGCTAGCGCTTGACGCGATGCACCGCAACACACCTCATGGGCCGAGCGCCGCTCACAGCTTCATATAGAACAGATAAAGGGACAGGCGACCGATGACCGCGAAAGATCAAGGGGCAAAGACGGCGAGCGCCGAGGGCCAAATGATCCGTGAGCTTGCGGAGCTTTTGAACGATACCGGCCTGACAGAAATTGAGATCGAGAAAAGCGGCCTCAAGGTCAGGGTCGCGAAGGCGGTGCACATGACTGCCGCGCCGGTTTCTTATGCCGCACCGCCTTCGGCACCATCGGCCGCCGCTGCAGCAAGCGGAGACGTAAAATCCAAGGCTGCCGACCCAGCAAACCACCCCGGTGCGGTCAAGTCTCCGATGGTCGGTACAGCCTACCGCTCACCAGAGCCCGGCTCAGCGTCGTTCTGCGAAATCGGCAGCAAGGTTGCGCAAGGCGACACGCTGCTGATCATTGAAGCCATGAAAACCATGAATCAAATCCCAGCCCCGCGCTCGGGCACTGTAAAGGTGATTTTATTCGAAAATGGCCAACCGGTTGAATATGGCGAACCACTCATTGTCATCGAATAAGCGGCCCGAGCCAACGCCAACGCCTGGAGTGCCGCCTGATGTTCGATAAGATCCTGATTGCCAACCGGGGAGAGATAGCGCTGCGCATTCAACGCGCGTGCAAAGAACTCGGGATTGCGACGGTTGCGGTGCATTCAACCGCTGATGCCGATGCTATGCACGTGCGCCTTGCCGATGAAAGCGTGTGTATCGGCCCCCCGCCCGCGCGCGACAGCTACCTCAATATCCCAGCCCTTGTGACGGCGTGCGAGATCACCGGCGCCGATGCGGTTCATCCCGGCTATGGTTTCTTGTCCGAAAACGCCCGCTTTGCGGAAATTCTCGAAGAGCACAAGATCACCTTCATCGGCCCGACATCCGAGCACATCCGGATCATGGGCGATAAGATCGAAGCCAAGGAAACGGCGAAGAAACTCGGCATTCCCGTTGTGCCCGGGTCAGATGGTGCGATCACGACAGAGGCAGAGGCGTTGAAAGTCGCCAACGCGATGGGCTTTCCGGTTCTGATCAAAGCGGCTGCCGGCGGCGGCGGGCGCGGCATGAAAGTCGCGAAGAATGCTGGCGAAATCGGTGTGGCACTTGCGACCGCGCGCGCTGAAGCCAAGGCCGCATTTAATGACGATGCGGTTTATATCGAGAAGTATCTGCTAAAACCGCGCCATATCGAAATTCAAGTCTTTGGCGACGGCAAAGGCAACGCTATTCATCTCGGTGAGCGCGATTGCTCGCTGCAGCGCCGCCACCAGAAGGTGCTCGAAGAATCGCCCTCACCTGCGCTGAATGCCGCGCAACGCAAGAAAATCGGCGAGACGGTTGCGGCTGCCATGCGCAAGATTAAGTATCGTGGTGCCGGCACCGTTGAATTTCTGTACGAAGATGGCGAGTTTTATTTCATCGAAATGAACACCCGCCTGCAAGTCGAACATCCTGTCACCGAGATGGTCACCGGTCTTGATCTCGTGCTGGAGCAGATCCGGATTGCGTCGGGCGCACCATTGAGCGTGACGCAAGATGAGGTCGTGTTGAGCGGCCATGCCATCGAGTGCCGCATCAATGCCGAGAACCCGAGAACGTTCAGGCCCTCGCCTGGCCAAATTACATACTGGCACCCGCCGGGCGGTCTTGGCGTCCGGGTCGATAGCGGTGTTTATCAGGGTTACCGTATTCCGCCGTTCTACGACAGCCTCATCGGCAAGCTGATCGTAACGGGCAAGACGCGAAATGATTGCCTGATGCGATTGAAGAGAGCACTGTCCGAATTCGTCATCGATGGCATTGAAACGACGATTCCTTTGTTCCAAGATCTGGTCACTCAAAAAGAGATTGTTGACGGCGCGTACGATATTCACTGGCTCGAAAAATATCTTGGGATGAAATAGACACTTGCCTCTGCGCGACTTGTTTCGCGCGCGTCCGAGAGTTCGATTGGCTCGAAGCAATATGGCGTCGCGCGACGACCCTATGATCGACATCACCCCGCAGGTGCTTCTCAAAGCCTACAGCTGCGGAATTTTTCCTATGGCTGAAAGCGCCGATGATC
>JANNFX010000270.1:0-8206 GCA_031380225.1 Hyphomicrobium sp. | reverse complement strand
CGAAACGGTCGTGATCCGGCCGGGGAACAAGATTCCAGTCGACGGGACAATCACCGAAGGCACGACTCTGGTCGATGAGTCGATGCTCACGGGCGAATCGATGCCCGTCGAAAAGAAGGTGGGCGACGCGGTAATCGGCGCGACCATCAACAAGAGCGGTACGTTCCAGTATATCGCCATCAAGGTCGGCGCGGACACGGCGCTCGCCCAGATCGTCAAACTCGTCCAGGAAGCGCAAAACTCCAAGGCGCCGTCGCAACTCTTGGCGGATCGCGCAGCGCAATGGCTGGTCGTGGCCGCGGTGGTTACGGGTCTGCTCACCTTCGTCGTCTGGTACTGGGTGATCGGCCAGCCCTTGTTGTTTGCACTCGGCCTCATGATCACCGTCTTTGTGATTGCGTGCCCCGATGCACTTGGTCTGGCAACTCCGATGGCGATCATGGTCGGAACCGGGCTCGGGGCAAAAAACGGCATCCTGTTCAAGAATGCATCGGCTTTGGAGGATGCGACCAAGCTCAACGTCATTATCTTCGACAAGACCGGCACGCTGACGATGGGCAAGCCTGAAGTGGTGGACTTGGTGCTTGCATCCGGTGCCACTGAAGAGCAGCTGCTGTCTGCCGCAGCAAGTGTGGATGCCGGATCGGACCATCCCTTGGCGCAGGCAATTGTCCGGAGGGCCGCTCAGGTGAAAGTACCCAAGGCGACGGGCTTCAAAAACATTGAAGGCAAGGGTGCGCAAGCCGACGTAGACGGCAAGACGGCCTTGCTTGGCAACAAGTTGTTAATGACAGAAAACAAGATCGACCTCGGCGCACTTGGCGCAAAATCTGCGGAATTGCAGGGCGCTGGACGGACGGTCGTTCACCTTGCCGTAGGCGGTAAACTGGTGGGATTGATTGCTATCGCCGATGCAGTCAGGCCAACGGCAATAGAAGCGATTAAGGCACTGCGTGCGGGTGGTGTCGAGGTCATCATGCTGACCGGCGACAATCAGGGAACCGCGGAGCGCATAGCGAAGAGTTTGGGGATCGACCGCGTGTTCGCCGACGTGCTGCCCGGCGACAAGGCAAGCAAGGTCAAGGAACTCCAGGCCCAAGGCAAGAGGGTCGGCATGGTCGGCGACGGCGTCAATGATGCTCCCGCTTTGACCCAGGCCGATGTTGGCTTCGCAATCGGCGCCGGCACCGATGTCGCCATGGAGAGCGCTGACATCGTGTTGATGAAGAGCGATCCGTTTGACGTGGTCGGCGCGATCGAGCTGTCGCGCGCGACGCTGCGTAAGATGCACCAAAACCTGTATTGGGCGGTCGGCTATAACGTCATCGCATTTCCGCTGGCAGCCGGTGTGCTCTATCCCTTCCTGCTCAGCCCGACCATCGCCGCTATTGCCATGTCGGGGAGCTCAGCGATCGTCGCGATTAATGCTCTGATGCTGAAGCGGACCAAGCTGACGGGTATACGTAGTCAGAACGCGGCTGCGCCTGCGCCAGCCGCCGCGCTCACCCCCGCGCTGGCGGCATCATGATCAATCGCACCACACCCACGGGCGTACCGCTGAGCACAATGGCTGTGCTGATGCTGTCCGTCTTCACGGTGTCGATGGGTTACGGCATCATACTGCCGGTCCTACCCTTTCTGATCGAGCGGCTGCTGGGGACGGGCGGCGACGCGGCACAAGTTTCCCGCGCGACGGGCCTGGTGACCGCCCTCTACACGCTGGCGCTGTTTCTATTTGCCCCGGCGTGGGGACGCCTGTCCGACCGCTATGGACGCCGCGCCATTCTTCTCGTCGGGCTGGTTGGGTTCAGCGCGACGATGCTGACCTTCGCTTTTATCGAGAGTCTGGCCTCGGTATATGCTGAGCGGTTCCTGGGCGGATTGTTCTCCGCTGCGGTCACGCCAGTTGCGCTTGCCGCGATTGGCGATCTTGCGACAACAGAACAGGCGCGGGCGCGCAGTCTCACGTTTGTCAGTCTGGCAGGAATCAGCGGGTTTCTGCTCGGACCGATGTTCGGCGTTTTCGTTTCCCGGGGCGCGGCCAACATCCTCCCAATCGCCGGTGCGGCGGGGTCATTGGCATTGCCTCTGGCGGGCACTGCGATACTTGCTCTCCTCGTGGCGGTCGCCGCCGCAATAGTGGTCCCGGGAACGAACCAGGGCGATGCCCACGCCAAGCGCTACCAGCCCGTTTCGGCGACGTCGACCTGGCTTGTCCCGACATTGCTCGCGCTGGCGTTCATCGTTTCTGCTGCGGTCGGCGTGTTCGAGGTTGGATTGGCTCTGCGCGGCAAACAGGAACTCGGGCTGACGCAAACCCAGATCGCCCTGATGTTCACCGAGTGCAGCCTGGTGATGTTCGTCGTCCAGGCCATTGTGTTCTCTCCCTGGATCAAGCCCGAAACGACGCGCTGGTTCATCGCGCCAGCTCTTACTGTCTTAGCTGCCGGATTATTCCTCGTTCCGCGCGCGTCCGACTTCACGCTGATGCTCGTGGTGATTGGAGCGGTAGCAGCGAGCGCCGGGATTTTGTCGCCGATCCTGACCTACTGGATTTCGAGCAACGCCGGCAAAGCGCAGGGAGCGGAACTCGGCAAGCAGACGGCGGCATCGAGTCTGGGCGTCACAGTGGGTTCGGCGGCCGGTGGCCTGCTATTCGATGTGACTTGGCTCCCTAATGCCTCGTTCCTGCTGATGACATTGCTCACTGGATTCGGCCTCCTGCTAAGCCTCGGCCTCCCGAAAATGCTCGCATCACGCAAGCCCGGCGAAGATGGCGACGATCGCCACGTGCCGAAGCCCCCCACTTTTGCCGCAGCAGGCCGGCCTACTGCCTGAACTTCAACTCAACAAGGAGCCCACCATGACAAAGAATGATGCAGTGGTCGCCGTATTCGCCGATCATCAAGGTGCCGAAGCCGCCATCCGTAAGCTTGCGGGAGGCGGGATTGACATGAAGCACTTGAGTATTGTCGGCAAAGGCTATCACACCGAAGAAAAGGTGATCGGCTTTTACAATACTGGAGACAGCGTCAAATTCTGGGGCACGAACGGCGCCATGTGGGGTGGCCTCTGGGGCCTGTTCTTCGGTGGCATCTTCATGACGATGCCTGTTGTTGGTCCTGTCATGGTTCTCGGACATCTCGCGGCCATGGTGTTCGCGGCGATCGAGGGGGCAGTTGTCGTTGGCGGCGTAAGCGCACTCGGGGCAGCCTTGTTTAGCCTTGGCATCCCGAAAGACAGCGTGATCCAGTACGAAGACGCATTGAAAGCCGAAGAATTCCTGATCGTGGCGCATGGCCCCGTCGAGGAGATGGTACGCGCTAGAACAATCCTCGAGACGAGAAAACCGAGTCAACTCGACCTGCACAAAGACCTGAAAGACATGGCGGCACCGCCGGCAGACCATGCCCCGCATCACGCAGCGGCGTGATCGCAACGGATGGATGGCGCGGCAAGTTACTGCCTCGCCTTCTATCCTGAAGCCATTCTTTCCGCGTCTATAGTTTGAGTTGGTGCTTGGTTGAAATCATCGAGGCATCTTTGGATAGCATCGCTAGGGTCCCATATTTTTTTTAAAGGAAAACACAATGACCGAAGTAAATCGGACGGCGTCTCCATCGATGCTCAGTTACAAGCGCAGCGCCTCGACCGGTGCATTCTCGACGCTTTTGCTTTTCGCACTGTGCTGGGTAGGGGTTTTCATTGGGCTGCCCCTCGTTCTCAGCCATGCTTTCATCGGATTGTTCACACTGGAGCCCGCCGGATCAATCTCGTCGCTCTTGATCGGCGGTTTGTCAGCTTTTGTATCCGGCGGCGTCGCCGGCGTGATCATCGCCCACTGCTATAATCTGGCTGGGAGATTTTTCGGCGAGTAACGGGTTCGACTGCCGATCAGGCACTTTGCCAGATTATTCGCTGAACAAGTTCGACATGAACTGAGAAAGTAAAAAATGCCCAGCAATGCCCCCCCGGCTCCAATAGTCGCTGGTCTCACTTCATTGGACGCCCAGGCAAGATTGCAGCGCGAAGGGCCAAATGAGCTGCCGAGGGAGAACCGGCGCACACCGTTGCGCATCGTGCTCGAGGTTATGCGTGAACCGATGCTGTTGCTGCTACTGGGCGGGGGCGTGATCTATCTGGCGCTTGGGGACCTGAAGGACGCGCTCATTCTTCTCGCCTTTGCAATTATGTCTGTTTCGATCACTGTGATACAGGAGGCCCGCACAGAGCGCGTTTTAGAAGCACTGCGCGACCTAACCAGTCCTCGTGCGTTGATTATTCGCGATGGCGAGCGTAAGCGCATCGCTGGCCGTGAAGTCGTACGAGGAGATTTTATCGTACTCAATGAGGGTGATCGTGTCCCGGCCGACGCGGCTCTCATTCAGAGCGCCGACATGCAAACCGACGAATCGCTACTGACGGGTGAACCAGTGCCCGTGCGCAAGATCGCCAATAAGGGTGTTGCCTCGCCAAAAGAGCAACGCCCTGGCGGTGATGATCTACCCATCGTGTTTTCCGGTTCGCTGGTCGTGCGCGGCAGTGGAATCGCCGAGGTAACTGCAACGGGTGTGCGCAGCGAAATCGGCAAAATCGGTCAGTCCCTCAGCACCATAGAGACTGAGCCTCCGCGCTTGCAGCAGCAGACCCGCAGGCTTGTGCGGTTGTTTGCAATTGCCGGAGGTGCGGTCAGCGTCATCGCTGTATTGCTTCATGGCATTTTACGTGGAGGCTGGTTCGAGGCGATGCTCGGTGGCATCGCGCTCGGAATGTCAATGCTGCCAGCAGAGTTTCCAATCGTGCTCACCGTCTTTATGGCGATGGGCGCGTGGCGCATTTCGCAGGCCCGTGTATTGACCCGGCGCGCGTCGGCCATCGAAACACTGGGCTCGGCAACCGTCTTGTGTACCGATAAGACGGGCACTCTGACCGAAAACCGGATGTCCATCGTCGAATTACGGCTCAAGTATGCCACGACTTTTAAGTTGAACGAACCGCCTGGAGCAAAGCTACCGGACGCTTTTCATGACTTGGCTGAGGTTGGGCTTCTGGCCAGCGCAAAAGAGCCAATCGACCCAATGGACAAAGCTTTTCATACCGTGGGTCTTGAGCATTTGACGTCGACCGAACATTTGCACGGCCCTGATTGGACGCTCGCGCACACTTATGGACTTCGCCCCGGACTCCTCGCCATGTCGCAAGTCTGGAAGACGTCTGAAGCAGGTCAAGCGTGCGTCGTTGCAGCCAAAGGCGCACCAGAAGCCATTGCCGGACTTTGTCATCTCAGCGCCGCAGATCTCACTGCGCTAACCCAATCAGTGGACGTGATGGCCGCTAGGGGTTTGCGTGTATTGGGTGTCGCCCGCGCCTCATTCGCCGGGACAAATTGGCCGGAGTCTCAGCATGATTTCAACTTTGAATTCTTAGGGCTCGTTGGTCTTGCCGATCCGTTGCGGGCGAGCGTGCCAGAAGCTGTGCGTGACTGCCGGTCGGCTGGCATCAAGGTGGTCATGATCACTGGCGACTATCCAGCGACTGCTAAGGCGATCGCGGCGCAAGCAGGCATCAACGCGGACGGCATTGTGACGGGCACAGAACTCGAAAAGCTCGACGACGCGGAGCTAGCCCAGTGCGTGCGTGCCGCGACCGTGTTCGCACGCATTATGCCAGAGCAGAAGCTGCGCATTGTCAATGCCCTGAAGGCCAACGGCGAGATCGTTGCGATGACCGGCGATGGTGTCAACGATGCACCATCGCTCAAGGCGGCGCATATCGGCATTGCCATGGGGGGACGCGGCACAGATGTGGCGCGCGAGGCGTCGTCGATTGTTTTGCTTGACGATGATTTTGACTCGATCGTCAAGGCAATCCGGCTCGGGCGCCGAATCTACGACAACCTTCGCAAGGCGATTGGCTTCATCTTTGCTGTCCATGTGCCAATTGCCGGACTGGCGCTCTTACCGTTGCTGTTTGGCCTGCCCATTCTATTCGGGCCTATGCACATTGCGTTCTTAGAGATGGTGATCAATCCGGTCTGCTCGCTCGTGTTCGAGGCCGAGACGGAGGAGGACGATGTGATGCGCCGCGCACCGCGTAACCCTGATGAGCCGCTGTTCTCGCGACAACTCATCGGATGGAGTCTTTTGCAGGGCACTATCGCATTTGTCCTTTTGGCAGCCATCTACCTCGTCGCATTGCGCAGAGGCATGCCTGAAGCGGAAGTTCGTGCATTGACGTTCTTTTCTCTGGTCATGGCGATTGTTGGTTTGATTGTCGTCAACCGATCCTTTAGCGCCTCATTGGTCGCGGCAATCAGCAGGCCCAATCCAGCGTTGGCGTGGGTTCTTTTTTTCGTTGCTGCAACGCTATCCCTTACGCTTCTTATGCCCTTCGTCAGCGAACTCTTCCGCTTCGGACCGCTGCACATACCCGATTTGGCGTTGACCCTCGCTGCCGGCGTGGTCTTGCTGGTCTCACTCGAGTTGCTAAAGTCACACTGGTACGACCGGCTGCAATCATGAACTGTGCCGACAGGTCGTTCGGGAACTAAAGAGGCTCGGGCCAGTTAATCTTTACCGCCGTTAGAACCACTCTCAAAACAAGGTCGAGATCAACATGAAGCGCGTCCTACTGGCCTCAGTGGCGACTTTGTTCGCGACTGCCGCTGCCATCGCTGCAGACCCAGCTCCCATGCCTGGTATGGACATGAAGCCGGGTATGGGAATGAAAATGATGGCTCCCGACCCGAGTGATTCCGCGTCCACAAAAGATTTCAAGGCAGCCATGGCTAAGATGATGGAAGGCATGCCGATGATGAAATTTACCGGCGACGCCGATGCAGACTTCATGAGCCACATGCGAGCCCACCATCAAGGAGCCATCGATATGGCGAAAGTTGTTCTCGCCAACGGCAAAGATCTCGAAGTCAAAAAACTGGCGCAGGACATCGTCACGGCGCAGGAAAAAGAAATTGTCGTGATTGATGCCTGGCTGAAGACGAAAGCAAAATAGGCCAGCTTATTGGCACAGCTCATTTGACCGGCGCAAGAAGCCGAAGCCCCTCACTGATTCAAGTGTCGAACAATCTTAACTCTGAAGGAGTGACTGAGATGGGTGGTTTTGACGGGATGAGCGGGGTCGGAGGGCTAGGCATGCTCTTATTCGTCATGGTCGTGGCGGGTATCGTTGCGGTGGCAGTGCAGCGCTGGAACCCGTGACCGCAAGTAACTGTCAATTGCGGGCGAGCCGCAGATGACTAGGACGCTCAGCCCCCTCGCCGGTAGACCAGCGCCGCAGTCATTGTTGGTCAATGTGCCGGCGCTGCTGGCTGCCTACTTCGATCTGCGCCCCGATGCCAACGTACCCGGCCAGCGTGTTGCTTTCGGCACATCCGGGCACCGAGGCAGTTCGTTCGAATGCAGCTTCAACGAATGGCATGTGATGGCGATCACCCAGGCACTCTGCGACTACCGGAAAAGCCAGAGCATCGATGGCCCGCTCTTCATCGGCATCGATACCCATGCACTGTCGCAGCCGGCCTTCGAGACCGCGCTACAGGTGCTGGCCGCTAGCGGCGTGGAAACGATGATCTCCACGGGCGGTGAATTTACGCCGACGCCGGCAGTCTCGCATGCGATCCTAGTCTACAACCGTGGCCGCACTTCGGGGCTGGCTGACGGCATCGTCATCACGCCGTCGCACAATCCGCCCGGCGATGGTGGCATTAAATACAACCCGCCCAACGGCGGGCCAGCTGATACCGTAATCACCGGCTGGATCGAGGATCGCGCCAATGTTGTGCTCGCAGGCCGTCTCAAAGAGGTGCGACAAATCCCATTTGCGCAGGCGCGTTGCGCCACCAGCACGCACGAGCATGATTTTCTCGAAACCTACGTGAGTGATCTTGGTCACGTAATTGACTTCGATGCGATCCGCAACGCGGGTATCCGCATGGGCGTCGATCCGCTCGGTGGCGCCGGCGTGAAATACTGGGGCCCGATTGCCGAACGCTACGGCATCGATCTCACCGTGATCAGCGAGGGCGTCGATCCAACCTTCCGTTTCTTGACCGTGGACTGGGACGGCAAGATCCGCATGGACCCATCCTCGTCGTACGCGATGCAGCGGTTGATAGATATGAAGGACCGCTTTGATATCTCGTTTGCCTGCGACACGGATCACGACCGGCATGGCATCGTGACCCGCA
>JANNFX010000144.1:0-34570 GCA_031380225.1 Hyphomicrobium sp. | reverse complement strand
AGCCGTAGCGGCGGATCAAATCGGCGGGTCGAATGCGCAACCAACGCGCCATCCAGATGTCGATGGCATCGGCTTCCGTCAGCGCGCGCCGCGGCATCGCCGCTTCGATGAGCGCGTCGCGTTGTTTCCGGCGGTGGAGTGGTAATCTGGGCGACATGACGCAACGGTTTGACAGGTGACGCGCTTGACGGAACGCAACGCGAGCGGGATTGCTCGGCCGCAACTATGATCTTGAGATCGTAGCAAACTCAAGGCCACTCACCGGGCCTTACAACTTCAAGGCGCTCGTTTTGATCCTATTCCCCGCCATCGACCTCAAAGACGGCCAATGCGTGCGATTGAAGCTCGGCGAGATGGATCAGGCGACGGTGTTCAACGCCGATCCGGCCGATCAAGCCAAGCAGTTTGAGGATCAAGGCTTCGAATACCTGCACGTCGTCGATTTGAACGGCGCGTTCGAGGGCCGCCCGGTCAATGGCGCCGCAGTCGATGCCATCCTGGCCGCCGTGAAGATGCCGGTGCAGTTGGGTGGCGGCATCCGCGATCTGGCGACCATCGAGGCGTGGCTCGCCAAAGGCATCCGCCGCGTCATTCTCGGGACCATCGCGGTACGTGATCCGGCACTGGTGCGCGCCGCGTGCCAAACGTTCCCCGGCCGTATCGCTGTCGGTATCGATGCCAAGGGCGGCCGCGTGGCGGTCGAAGGCTGGGCCGAAACTTCGGAACTGACAGTCGCAGCACTTGCCGCCCGCTTCGAAGACGCCGGCGTCTCGGCCATCATCTACACCGACATCGAACGCGACGGCATTCTGAAGGGCCTCAACCTGCCAGCCACCTTGGCGCTGGCAGAAGCGACGAGTATCCCGGTCATCGCCTCCGGCGGTCTTGCTTCGATCAAAGACATCCACGATCTCGTCCGCCCCGAATACCGGAAACTCGAAGGCGCCATCTCCGGCCGCGCACTATATGACGGCCGCATCGATCCGGCTGAGGCGTTGCGGGTGTTGCGGGGCGCTAGTTCGCGCAGCTGACGTCGACCATGCCGCTGCCTTCGGCTTGCACGCCGAAGGCCGACGACAAGTCGGTGGTCTCGGTATCAGCAGGTTCCACCTTAAGCGCTGCCTTGCAGCCGTCAGTGACTGTGCCCGCGGTCTTGACCGGCTCTACTTTGGCAAAGTCAAAGGCGATAAAGAACGAGGGATCGCTGACTGAGTACGTGAACGATGAGGCCTTCAACGGCAACGGCCTTTCGAGGGGCGTGGTCAAATGCAGGGTCAGCGTATTGTCGGCATACTCGAGCCAGTAATCCTTCGGCGGCAAGAACTTCAGCGGGGTGCCGTTCTGGGTGGCGTTAGTGAAGTAGTCAAAGTCCTTCAAGCCATCGATGTTGACTTGTGCCAGTTCGGCCAATTCCGCGCGCGTGTAGGCGCCGTCCTTGTTCTTATCCAAGCCTTCGATGGCGCCAATAGTATAGGTCTCATCGAACGTCCACGCCTGTTCGATGCCAGTGACGGTGTCCTTGTCGAACAGCACTGAATTTTTGACGCTGACAAAAACGTGCGGATGCGCGGAGGCGTTGGATGTGGCGAGCACAGAAGCCAATGCTGCCAAAACTGCGGCGCAACGCGTGGTGTTGGATGATGATGTCATAGCCTGGTCTCCACTCATTTCTTGATGATATCGATTTGATCAGCGTCAATCGTGTAGCCGGCATCTGCCAGCCCCGTAAACGCTGCCTCGGTCTTCATGGTGCCGGTCACGGTCACCGGCTCGAACGAGCCGCTGATTTCAATCCCCGCTGCTGACTTCACGAACACAATTTGATTGGCGGGCGGCGGTGGCACGTGAATGCAGGCACCTACAAACGGCACCAGCAAAAATTCTTTGATCTTGGTCGCCTCAAAATCGAGCGGGACGATATAGCCACCCAATTGCACACGTGTGCCGTTGAGATTGTCAACGATGGCCGGCGGTTTGCCATCGCCGGGCTGGCGCCGCTTGGAAGCCATGAACTTGCCTTCAGTCATCGGCGGTGGGGCTGAGCCGTCATCAGCCTTCTTCAGAGCTTCCGAGAAGAACGATTTTGGCTTAGCCGGATCGGCTGGGGCCGCGGCGGGCGGCATCAGGTCGGCCCATTTCAGAACCATTGGCGCATCGGCGGCGTGCGCTGTGCCAACCGGCACGCCAGTTGTGAGTAAGGCCATCACGAAAACAGTTACTGTTTTGATCATCAATGTCAGGTCCTAACCATCATGCCATCAGCCAACGAAAGTTTATAGGCGCGCGCCGCCGGAATGAGGGCAGCGATAAGTCCACCCGCAGCGATCAAAAGCAGCATCAGCCATTCGCGCGCCTCCGGCGGCCGGATATCGATTGATAAACCGTAGGCCTGATCAATCCACGGCCTGAGGCCCAGCAATGCGGCGTACAGCAAGAGGATTCCAACTGCGATGCCAGCAATCGTCAGCACCGCGCCTTCGGTCACCAGCAGTCCGAGGATCGTTGACGGCCTTGCGCCCACGGAGCGCAGAATCGCCATCTCGCGGCGGCGTTCGTTGAGCGTTGTCAGAATGGTGGTCGACATGCCGAGCAGTGCGGTGAATACGACCATCGCGGAAATGGCGGACAGTGCGGTTTCGGCGCTCGACACCAGGCTCCACAGTTCCTGCAGCGCAGCACCTGGGATGATCGCTGACAACGGCTCCACGTCATACTCATTAATCGCACGTTGGGTCTTGAAGGTTGCGATCTTGGATTTTAGGCCAATAAGGCTGGCCGTGATTGTTTTCGGTGTCAAGTCCATGCTGCGAACGGCGTCGGCTGCCACCGTCTCGCCTTGGGCTGGCATGCCGTTCTGCCAATCGGCGTGGATCGCCTCGATGGCGCCCAAGCTGACATGCAGCGTGCGATCAACGGGGGTTCCGGTTTTTGCTAGAATACCAGCGACGCGGAACGGCTTATCCGCGTGTTCAACAAACGACACGCTGCCGGTTCCGTGCGCGACGACGATCTTATCGCCGGTTTTGTAGGTGAGTGTTTGGGCCACGTCGGCACCGATCACCACATCGAACAGGTCAGCGAACGGTGCGCCGGTTGTGAATGCCAAATTTTGCCCATGCCGGAACTTATAACGCTTGAAATAGTCCGGCGTGGTTCCGAGCACGCGAAAGCCGCGATGACTGTCACCGAGGGACAGCGGCACTGTCCAAGCAACCTCCGGCAATTTGGTGATATCCTGATAGCTCTTCCACGTTAGATTGTTGGTGGCGTTGCCAACGCGGAACACAGAATACAGCAACAGTTGAAGCGAGCCGCCACGCGCGCCAACTATGAGATCAGTACCCGAAATCGTATCGGCAAAGCTTTGCCGCGCGCCAGTGCGAATTTTTTCTACGCCAAGCAACAGCATGACGCTGACAGCGATTGCAAGTACGGTGAGCGCCGCAGTCAAAGCGCGGTTGCGAAGCGATTGCAATGCGAGGCGCGGGATGATCATGACGCCGCCCCCCGCGACGCGGTAGCGATGTCGTCGAGCGAGATCACACGGTCGAAGTGTTTGCCGAGTGAGGTGTCGTGGCTGACCATAATCACGGTTATTCCGCTGGCTTCGGCTTCCGCGAACAGAACTTCGAGGAACGCGGCCTGGCGTTCTCTATCAAGCGACGACGTCGGCTCATCGGCGACAATTATATCTGGCCGTCCGATCAAGGCGCGCGCTGCCGCCACGCGCTGCTGCTGACCAACGCTGAGACTGGAGGCGGGCAAGCCGGCAAAGTCATTGGCCTTCAAGCCAAGCGCCGCCAAGAGCCGCAACGCCTCTTGCTGTTGCGACCCGATTTGCGTTGCCCGTCCGCGCCGCCCGGCTGCGAAGTTCAAAGGCAGCACCACGTTGTCAATTACCGACCCGTAGGGCAGCAAGTTGAACATCTGAAAGATGATGCCGAAGTGCTCGGCCCGGAAACGGTCGCGCTCGCTGCTCGACAGGCTTGAGGTGTCAGTGCCTAGAATTTCGACCCGTCCGGCATCGGGTTTGACGATGCCGGCCAGCAAACTCAGGAACGTAGTTTTGCCCGATCCAGACGGCCCTATCAATAGCAAGCGCTCGCCGCGATTGACCGAGAACCCGTCAACGCTGAGCGAAAACGCATTGCGCCCCGGCCACGCGAACCGCACCCCCGCCATCGATACGACGGCGGAGGCGTCGCGATTGCGCGGCGCGGTTTCGACGTGTGTTTCAGCGACCGTCATCATCAGCGTCACATCGAGCCTGTCAGAAACAGCTCGGGCTTGTCGCGGTGGATCTCATAGGCGTTCTGGCCCTTCTCTGAGATGACGGTGACCTCAAGCTCTTCGGCGCCAGCGAACATCTTGAAGTAGTCGAACTTGATCGAGGTCAGCGCGGCTGGATTGGTGCATTCTAGTACATAGACGGCGTTGAAATCTGTGTGGATTTCGCTCGTCTCATGGTCTCCGGACTTGGCGTCTTTGCTATCCTTTGCATCGCCATCATTGTGGTGGCTTTCGGTCTCAAGGCCAGCTTTGGCTTCGACGGCCGTACAGCCGGCAGCATCCGGCATTTGGAATAAGGTCAGCGGCTTTTCCAGCATCGCCGCGGCTTTCTGGACGATAGCTTTCTGCTCGGCGGTCTCAGCTGCGTGTTCGAAGCCAGCGATATCCATGCCGGGCGCGTCGAGTTCCAACGCGACGCGATTGCCTTCGATGGCGATGTTGAGCGTGCCGTGGCCGTGTTCGTGTTTGTCAGCGTGGCGCTTGTCTTCGGCAAAGGCCGGCGCGGCTGAGAGGAGTGCTGCACATAGGACAACAGGGGTCAGTTTCATGATGATACCATTGGTAAATCTCAGTCCATGGATACGCGCGAGCCGCCTCAGGGAAGCGGTAGCGCTGCGCTTTTATGAATTATGTTCTGAAATTAGACGGAGGGTGGGCCACGCGCTTGGAACGGCAGCGTCATGGTGCCATGAGAAAGAGGTGCTTTGATCGACGCAAACGTCACCGTCTCGAACAACACCTGCGTTAGGAGAACTGGCGCATCCGGCGGCACGGCGGTTGCGGCCGAATTCGCCGCCAAACACACGGCACAATGGATATGGTCGGGATGAAGCGGCGGGCAGTCAGGATTGGCATTGGCGGCAAACGGCAGCCGGCATTCGAGCGGCTTTGATGCGCGATCACTCGCTGGCGCGTTATGGGTATGGCCGAACGACACTACAAGCAACGTCGCCAGCGCCAGCAGCGCCAGCCAAGTGCCCGTTAATCGAGTCCGCAAACGTCGCATCCAAACACCTCTCGGCGCGGATACTATCACAACTTGCGGCACAATAAAGGCCGTGTCCGCGACCTGCTTCAGCCATACTGAAGGCCGTAGAGTTCGGACAAGGGTAGCGGCTGGCACTCGCCGTCGCACCGGGTTTGTGGTAGCACGCAGGATGGCGTTGCAACCGAAATCACAATTGACCGTAACGGAATATCTGACCTGGGCGTATTCTCAGCCGAAGGGCCGGTTCGAACTCGTCAATGGCGAGCCGGTCGCAATGTCGCCGGAGCGATTGCGGCACAATCTTGGAAAGCTCGAAGCAGCGGTTGCGCTACGTAACGGTATTAAGCAGGCTGGCCTGTCATGTACTGTTTTTACAGATGGCGCGACGGTCGTCATAAATAATACCACCGCGCGCGAGCCGGATGCCGCCGTGCAATGCGGCACCACGTTTGACCTTGACTCGATGGTGCTCGATGCGCCCATGATCATCGTCGAAGTGGTCTCGCCGTCGAGCGAGCAGGACGATACGACCGCCAAATTCGTCGAGTATTTCTCGCTGGCTTCGGTGCGCCACTATTTGATCATTCATCCGGTGAAACGCGTCGTCATCCATCACAGCCGCGATGACTCTGGCGCGATCATTTCGCGCATCGTCAGCGCCGGCCCGATCCACCTCGACCCACCCGGCTTTGAAGTCGAGGCAGCGGATATGCTCGGACCGTAGCGGGTTTTGCATCTCCGGCCGCGCTCTTTACGACGGCCGCATCGATCCAGCCGAGGCGTTGCGGGGGTGACGGGGTCTGACCCCAGATATCTGACACACCGCGAAACTTTTCTTTCATCCTTAACGAAACCTTTAACATCCTTGGAGCAATGTTGGCTTTGAAGCGAAGACTGGCCGCCATCACTGGCAGCTGGCGAATTACGCGATGGTCAGAACTATTAGGAGCACTGCAATGACCCACAAGAAGGTTACCGCTGACAGTACCGGTTCGGCGCCGGACGGCGAACACGCCCTGGTTCAGAAGTTGCGCTCGATTGTCGACCATCCTGAAGATCACACGGTTGGCAGCCTCGCCGCTGCCGTCGATCAGGCGCTGTCAGAATTGATGATGTTCCGCGAACGCATTGACCTGCTCGCTGACAAAGACACGGCCAAGACCAAAGGTCCGAAAACTCCGGCCCCGGCTTCGGGTGCGGCTGAAATCGCCCCTGGCTTCGCCACGTCGCGCCGCGCCTCGTAATTTAGCGCGCTGGTTTTTGATTGCCATTTGCATCCCGCTCTGCGACTTGCACACTTGATAGTGCAAGTGCGCGGGGCGATTTGCGTTGTGAGGGGCGCCCGCCCCGATTGGAGGACGCCAGATGACCCTCAAAATCCGTATCATTCCGTGTCTCGATGTGAAGGACGGGCGTGTCGTTAAGGGCGTCAACTTTGTCGATCTGATCGATGCCGGTGATCCGGTCGAATCGGCCGCCGCCTATGATGCCGCTGGCGCCGATGAGTTGTGTTTCCTCGATATCACCGCCAGCCATGAAAACCGCGACACAATTTTTGATGTTGTCCGACGCACGGCCGAGCGCTGCTTCATGCCGTTGACGGTCGGCGGCGGGGTACGGACGGTCAGCGATATTCGCAAGCTGCTTGAAGCCGGCGCTGACAAGGTCTCAATCAATACCGCGGCCGTCACCAATCGCCAATTCGTGCGCGAGGGATCCGAGAAATTCGGCGCGCAGTGCATTGTCGTGGCCATTGATGCCAAGCGGGTTTCGAAAGACGGTGATGCAGAGCGCTGGGAAATTTTCACCCATGGCGGGCGCACGAAAACCGGCATCGACGCGATTGAATTCGCTGAGGAAGTGGTTTCACTTGGCGCCGGTGAATTGCTGGTGACGTCGATGGACCGCGACGGTACGAAGGCCGGATTTGATCTCGGCTTAACGCGCGCGATCTCGGACAGTGTGACCGTGCCGGTGATCGCGTCGGGCGGCGTCGGCAATCTCGATCATCTGGTTGACGGCGTCACCAAGGGTCACGCCAGCGCGGTGTTAGCCGCGTCGATTTTCCATTTCGGCACCTACACTATTGGCCAAGCCAAACGCCACATGGCTGCCGCACACGTACCCGTCAGGCTGGATGTAGCGTAGTTTTTGGCCAGCGCTAGTGTTGCGTCACGATCGCTTGGTTTACTGGCCTGTTTCTCTCCACTTCGTCATTCCGGCGCAGGCCGGAACCCAGACAAGTCTCAGCTTGCCGGTGATGGACTGCGTTTGAGATCAGTTTGCAATTCTATCAAATTTCATAGTGTCTGGGTTCCGGCCTTCGCCGGAATGACGAAGTATCGGGTATCGAAAGTTAGTGTCGGAGAACTAGTGGTCAGCCAACATTGCTTCGATCGCCTCGAACATCTTTGCCATATCTTCGGGGCGTGATAGGCGGTGGCCGCCATCAGGGACTTCGATCAAAGTTGTCCGATCGCCTTTGAGAAGCGATATCAAGCGCCGCGTGTGTTCCGGTGGCACGTCTGTATCAAGTAGTCCCTGAATGATTGTGACCGGGCGGCCGGGATCGAACGGCACGCCACCAATCAAAGTGGTGCGCCCATCTTCGATAAAGCGCCGCGTGATGACATAGCCGTTGGGATCATACTCTGATGGCCGCACCCATCGGCCTTGCTCCAGAATTGCGCGACGTGCCCCGTCAGGGAATTTTTTCCACATCAACTCTTCGGTCAAATCCCAAGCCGGTGCGATCAAGACGAGCCCGCGGATGCGCTTGGCAGTATCCGGCGCTTCGGACATCAGCTTTTTCAAAAGCGCCAGTGCCACATGTCCGCCGGTCGAAGAGCCGACCAGGATTTGATCGCCGGCAGTGACACGGCTTAGGATTGCTTCCGCTTCTTCGATCCAGTCGCTGACGACGGCGTCTTCGAAAGCGATGTCCGAGCGGCCGTGGCCGGAATAGTCAAAGCGGGTCATGCCGAGGCCGCGGACGGAGGCCCATTCGGCAAGGGCCGTGGCTTTTGTCGACACCATGTCGGACTTGAGCCCGGTCAGCCAAATAAGGCCCGGTCCGCCCGCAGTTGCAGGGTCATGCAGGTAGGCGATCCGCCGCTGGCCGGTTTCTGACTTGATGTCAAGGAATTGCAGGGGCGGCTCCATCATCCTAAAAGGCACCCTCAATTAACCGGAGGCCGGCTTGGCGACGCACCGCCCGACTATACTGCAAATAATCCCCGAACTTGAAACGGGCGGCGCCGAGTTGTCGACGGTCGAGATCACGGCTGCCATCGTGCGCGCGGGTGGCCGGGCGCTGGTGTTGTCGGAAGGTGGCCGGATGGCGCCGCGCATCAATAGTTTGGGCGGTGAATTCATCCCGTTTCCGGCGGCGACAAAGAATCCGCTGCGCATGGCGTGGAACGCGCGCGAGATCGCCAAAATTGTCAACGCCGAGCAGGTTGACCTGATCCATGCGCGCAGCCGGGCACCGGCATGGAGTGCGCTCAGAGCTGCGGCGATCACAGGGCGGCCGTTCGTCACCACCTATCACGGCGCTTACAACGAAAGCGGCCGAGCGAAGAATCTCTACAACAGCGTCATGGCACGTGGGCAAGTCGTCATCGCCAATTCGAACTACACGGCCCGGCTGATCGCTGACCGATACGCAACGCCCAAAGATCGCATTCGGGTGATTTATCGCGGTGTTGACGGGGCGGCATTTGATCCGGCTAAAATATCTGACGCCGAAGTCGCAAAGCTGCGCCAAGCTTGGGGCGTTGCTGACGGTCAACGCATTATACTCAATGCCGCGCGGTTGACGGCTTGGAAAGGCCAGGTGGTGATTATTGCCGCTGCCAAGATATTGCAGGATCAGGGCCGTCTTGGCGATTCTGTGATCATTCTTGCTGGCGATGACCAGGGCCGCGACAGTTACCGCTCCGACCTCAAGACTAAGATCGCAGCCGCTGGTCTCAACGAACGGGTGCGCCTCGTCGGCCATGTCGATGACATGCCGGTGGCGTTTCGCGCGGCTTACCTTGCAGTCCTTGCTTCAACGGAGCCCGAAGCCTTTGGCCGCACGGCCACCGAAGCGCAAGCCATGGGCTGTCCCGTCATTGCCACGGCGATCGGAGCTCCACCTGAAACCGTGCTGGCTGAACCGGCAGTCACGGCCAGTCAACGCACCGGCTGGCTCATTCCTCCAGCTCATCCTGCCCAACTTGCTGAGGCTATGTCGGAGGCGCTGCACCTCAATTTGGCCGATCGCGACAGCCTTGGGAGCCGGGCCAGGGCGCATGTGCTAGATAAATTTGCGCTCAACGGGATGCGGCGTCAGACGCTCGAGGTCTATGACAGCCTACTCGGGACCTACCTTGCCGCAGCCTTTCAAGCCAATCCGGCCTAAATCGTGTCTCTAGTGAAACAACCCCCTTAAGACCTGTTGCATCAGCGCTCTTGTGCTTGACTTAGGCTTCAATGTTCCCGCAATCACCTTGGCGTGCTATACTCACGCGTCCCTCTTTAACAATTCTAGGAGATACAACATCCGTAAGCCTATGCGAGCCGCGCCAGAGCGCGAGCCATCCGGTCCGAAAATTAATGATCAAATCCGGGCCCGCGACGTCCGCCTGATCGACGAAACCGGCCAGAATGTCGGCGTTGTCAGCCGCTTTGATGCCATTGCGAAAGCCGAAGCCGCTGGCCTCGATCTTGTCGAGATTTCTCCCGACGCCGAGCCGCCGGTCTGCAAAATCCTGGATTATGGCAAGTTCAAATACCAGGAACAGAAAAAGTCCGCCGAAGCTCGCAAGCATCAGAAGATCGTCGAAATCAAAGAAATCAAGATGCGCCCTGGCATCGACGACAACGACTATGACGTCAAGATGCGAGCCATTCGCCGGTTTTTTGAAGAGGGCGATAAGGTTAAGATTACGCTCCGGTTTCGTGGCCGCGAAATGGCTCACCAGGAACTCGGCATGAACGTTCTGAAACGAGTTAAGGCCGACTGCGAAGCCATCTCAAAAGTCGAATCCGAGCCGCGCTTCGAAGGCCGTCAGATGGTGATGGTGCTGGCGCCGAAGTAAGACTGACCAAATGACCTCGTAAACGGAATATTTGCGATTTCAGCGGTTCTATGGGCGTCCAACACCTTCTGGTTGAGACGCCCATGAATTATCTGCAAACGATTCTGCATCTCGACGGGCCGGACCTGGCTAGAATGTCGGAGCTTCCGTCCAGTGGCGCCGATGCGTATCAAGAAATTTTGGCCTCTGATGACCGGCCGTTGCTTCAGGCAATTGCTGCTGAATTTCGTTTTTCGGCAGTTATGACGGCGGTGTCGGCAAGTATCGCAACGGCCATAGAAACGCAGACGCGTGGCCTCCTTCCCAAAACTGAGCCTGAGCAAGCTCTTGCCGCCTACGCGCCGCCCGCGATGGCATTGTTCAATGCGTCACTGGCCAAAATGCTTCAGCATCCAACGTTGTCCGGTATTGCGATCTTGTTGCAGAATTTCGAACTTGCCCGCGGTCTAGGACAGCGCCTGAGCATCGCACAAGCGTATGATCGCGCGGGCCTGGAGACGGGCACATTCGCCGATGTTGAAGCACTGTCCGACGCTTACACAGACGCCTGCCAGGCGGCAATCGAAGCCGCCAAAGCCTTCGAGCGTTTGAATGGCCGCGACCGCGCTGGCCACATTCTCGTCGCCGCGTCAGAGGTCATCGAGTTGTTGCAAAAAGCCGCGAATGGTCAAAGTCCATGCGTCGAGTCCGATGGACGCATCGTCATTCCAGGCTGGGCTGAACGGCGGCGTAAGCCACGGTATCTGACCGAAATTGCGGCCAGTGCATTGTTTCGAGGCGAGCACGGACGCGTTGCACTTGTCGATGTCTCAGTTGGCGGATTTGGGCTTTCAGGCCTACGGCAGTTCAAGGGACTTAAGATCGGCGATCAGATTTCGATCACCTTGCCGCCGAACAGGGTCATCACGGGCCGATTAACTTGGTTTGCCGGTGACAAGGGTGGCATACAATTGGACCATGAACTCAGCCAATCCGACGCCCTGTTGCGCGGTAATACTGGATAAGCCGCGGTTTCTGAGCCACAGACGACCCTAATACACGACTACCTTTACCGGTTGCAGCGGCGGCATCTTGCCTCCAACCGGTTTCAACCTCCATAATCCGCCTAATTTCGCAGTTAGCACTGCGGCTTGGGAGATTCTAGACACCGATGACCTATCGCATGCGATCGATACAAACTTGGCGCCACCTCGCTGCGGTGTGCGCGGCTGCTGTAAGCTTAGCCGGATGCGGCGGCGGCGGCAGTAGTGGTCTTGGAAACATGTTCACCACCGGATCGCCGTTCAGTTCGTCAAATGGTGTCGATCGCACTTTTATCGGTGCTGCTCAAACCTGGGATCTTAATAAGGATGCTTCGGTAACGTGTGACGAGTGGAAACAATACGCGACCAACGCTGTCCATGAAGTTGATGGCAATGGCGATGGCGCGCTGACGTCCGATGAATTTGCCGTGATGGCTCAAACCGACCGTTTGTTCTCGATCGCCGACATGAAATATTACGATGCCAACTCGGATGGCAAAGTCACGACAGAAGAGCTGACTGGCAAACAAAACCGCGCCTTCGCGTTGCTCGACAAGAATAGCGACTGCAGTATCGACCGTGGCGAAACGGTTCAAGTGGTAGCAGTGGAGAAAAAGAAGACTGTCGAGGGCGCACCGACGGACGCGCAAATAGACCGGGCCACCGGGCGGCGGTAGTTTGTAGGATGCCGCGAATGTCAGATCAGTCCAATTCGTCCTCTTCTTACGGCACCTCGTTTGGTTTTCGCCAGGTCAAGGAGAATGAGCGCCAGGGCCTCGTCAATGAGGTGTTTTCAGGCGTCGCTGAGAACTACGACATCATGAACGATCTGATGTCGGGCGGGCTGCACCGGTTATGGAAGTCCGATCTAATCTCGATGCTGAATCCGCCGAAGGGCGCCCAGTCGTTCCAGCACTTGGACGTCGCGGGCGGCACCGGCGATGTGGCGATCAGGAGTGTCGAGGCCGGCGGGCCAGGTACAACGGCGGTGATTTGCGACATCAATCCCGAAATGCTGGCAGTTGGCAAAAAGCGGGTTGAGGCCGCGAGCCTGACACATCGCATTGACCTTTTTGAGGGCAACGCCGAGACTTTGCCGTTTGAGAACAGCCGCTTTGATGCCTACACAATCTCGTTTGGCATTCGCAACGTCACCGATATCGACAAGGCCTTGGCCGAAGCGTTTCGCGTCTTAAAATTTGGCGGCCGTTTCTTGTGTCTTGAATTTTCAGAATGCCAGGTGCCGATGCTGGACAGGGTTTATGATATCCATTCGTTTGAAGTCATACCCCGGCTTGGAGAATTGGTGACCGGCGCGGCCGACCCCTACAAATATCTGGTCGAAAGTATCCGTAAATTCCCGAACCAGGAAAAGTTCGCGGGCCTGATCCGTGACGCTGGCTTCGCCAATGTGAGCTACCGCAATCTGACCGGCGGAATCGCTGCCATTCATTCGGGCTGGAAGATCTAGAACCCTTCCGGCTCAAATGGAACCGGTTCTGTTCGCGCCGGATGGACTCTAGCCCGCTGGCCAGCTCCGTCGATGCTCAGTTGCACGCAACATAAGTCACGCCAATTTAGTTTTGCCTTGTTTTTGTTCGCCAGAACCTGTTGCCCCGGCTGGCGGGCCGCTTCACATTGAACTAATATTCCTTTGAGTGGAACCAGCGGCGGGACCGCTTTAGCGCGATCCAAAGCCTCAATTGCCCGAATTACAAACTACAATAACACGCACTCTTAGGGAGAAAGTTGATGACGCCAGCATTGAACACATCTCAATTTACGGCCGCTCTATTGTCGGCAACGGCATTGGGCTTAAGCGCCCTCACGGCGATGGCTGATCCTATGAAAGCGGTCGGCGCCGGTGAAGGCCAAGTCGATATCGTTGCCTGGCCTGGCTACATTGAGCGCGGCGAAACCGACAAAGGCTATGACTGGGTCACAAAATTCGAAGCTGACAGCGGCTGCAAAGTCAACGTCAAGACGGCGGCCACCTCAGACGAAATGGTCACGTTGATGAACCAGGGCGGCTTTGACTTGGTCACCGCATCGGGCGATGCATCGCTGCGCTTGATCGCCGGTAAAAAAGTGCAGCCTGTTAATGTTGACTTGGTGCCGAGCTTCAAGACGGTTGACGAGCGCTTGCAATCCGCGCCCTGGCACACGGTTGATGGCGTCCACTACGGCGTACCGTATCAATGGGGCCCGAACGTCCTCGCGTACAACACGACCGTCTTCAAGGAACCACCAAAGAGTTGGTCGGTCGTGTTTGAAGAGCAGAACCTACCCGACGGCAAGAGCAACAAGGGCCGCGTGCAGGCGTTTGATGGTCCGATTTATGTCGCCGATGCCGCGATCTATCTGATGAAGAAGAAGCCCGAACTTGGCATCAAGAACCCTTATGAACTGAATAAGGATCAATACGCGGCCGTGGTCGCATTGTTGCAAGGTCAGCGGGCACTGGTCGGGCGCTATTGGCATGATGCCATGGTTCAGGTTGACGACTTCAAGAATGAAGGCGTGGTTGCCTCAGGTTCGTGGCCGTTCCAGGTCAACCTGCTGGCAGCGGACAAGAAGCCCGTTGCCTCAACCATTCCAGCTGAAGGCGTGACGGGTTGGGCCGATACGACGATGTTGCACGCAGAAGCCAAGCACCCGAACTGCGCATACAAGTGGATGGAACACTCGCTGTCACCGAAGGTGCAGGGTGACCTTGCCGCCTGGTTCGGTTCGGTTCCCTCAGTTCCAGCCGCCTGCAAAGGCAACGAACTGCTGACAGACGCGGGTTGCGATACCAACGGCTACAGCAACTTCGAAAAGATCTGGTTCTGGCGTACGCCAACCGCCAAGTGCGAACAGGAGGGCGCCTGCGTGCCGTATTCGCAGTGGGCCAAGGACTACATCGCCATCCTCGGCAAGTAACACGACGGCAGACTGCGGCTAGGCTTTTGCCTTAAGGCAAGACGTCTGGCCGCAAGCCGTGCCGGTTGGTCCCAGATGTCAGACGCAGTTCGCTTCGAAAATGTCTCGCGCCATTATGGCAGCGTGCGTGCCGTTGATGGTGTGACGCTGTCGATTGCGCCCGGTGAGTTCTTCGCCATGCTGGGCCCATCAGGGTCCGGGAAAACAACGTGTTTGAGATTGATTGCTGGTTTTGAACAGCCCGATAGTGGCGGCATCCGCATTTTCGGCGACGATGTCGGCGGCGTCCCGCCGTACAAGCGCAACGTCAACACCGTGTTTCAAGACTACGCGCTGTTTCCTCATATGACGGTTGGCGAAAACGTCGCCTATGGCTTGATGATCAAAGGCGAAGCCAGACCCGATCGCGAAGCCAAGGCAGCGCGGTCATTAGATATGGTCAAGCTTGGCGGTTATGGCGACCGGCGGCCCTCTCAGTTGTCGGGCGGGCAACGTCAACGGGTGGCGCTTGCTCGCGCGCTGGTCAACAATCCTAAAGTATTGCTTCTCGATGAGCCGCTCGGCGCGCTCGATCTCAAACTGCGCGAGCAGATGCAGGAAGAGCTGAAAGCACTGCAACAGCTGCTCGGCATTACGTTTGTTTTCGTGACCCACGATCAGAGCGAAGCCCTGTCGATGGCCAATCGCGTCGCGATTTTCAACGATGGCAAGATCGTTCAGGCCGGGACGCCGGCCGACGTCTATGACAAACCCGCATCCCGCTTCGTCGCCAATTTCGTCGGCTCATCAAATGTGCTCGCTCCGGATGCGGCGGCTCGCTTGGGCGGCCTCTCGAAGTGGACCAGTCTCAGGCCAGAAAAAATCGCTGTCGTCGATCCAGGTGCTGCCGCGCCCGCCGATCATTTCAATGCCAGCGGGACGGTCAGAACTTTGAACTATCAAGGCTCCGTTTCGCGGCTGACTGTTGAGTGTGATGGAACCTCTCTGGTAGCGGCGGTGCCGTCGGCGTCAGTCGCTTATAAGTCTGGTGACCGCGTGCAACTTGTTTGGCCGCGCTCCGCAATGGTGACGATGGACGGCGAAGCATGACCGTACGGCCCGCTACCGCTGACCGGCCGGGCGTCCTTGGCGCAATTTCTGACTATTTTTTTGCTCACCCTCATCGTTTCACCATACTGCTGCTCGCGCCACCGCTGTTGTGGATCGGCGTTGTCTACATCGGCTCACTGTTCGCTTTGCTGCTGCAGAGCTTTTACTCGTTTGACGATTTTTCTGGTCAAGTGGTGCGCGAGTTTACACTTTCGACTTACGGCAAACTGTTTGAGGAAGCCAATCTTCTCGTTATACTTAGAACCGTTGCGATGGCCGCGATCGTGACACTGGCGTCAGCCGTTATCGCGTTTCCGATTGCCTATTATGCGGCGCGCTATGCCCGCGGCTGGAAGAAAGCGCTGTTTTATCTCGCGGTGATGATGCCGTTGTGGTCGAGTTATCTGGTCAAAGTTTATGCGTGGAAATTGGTGCTGGCCAAGGAGGGTATCATCACTTGGCTGGCCGGGCTGACGTACCTTGATGGCGCGTTGAGCGCTTTGCTGGCGATGCCGGTGATCGGCGGGCCATCGCTATCATTCAGCTACATCGGCACGTTTTTGGTGTTCGTCTATATCTGGCTGCCGTACATGATCCTGCCGGTGCAGGCGGCGTTGGAGCGAGTACCCGGAAGTTATCTCGAAGCCTCGGCTGATCTTGGCGCCGACCCCGGGCAAACATTTCGCACGGTTATATTCCCCCTCGCCTTGCCGGGCATCGTTGCGGGGTCAATCTTCACGTTTTCGCTGACACTTGGCGATTACATCATTCCGCAAATTGTCGGCAACTCGCGGTACTTCATCGGTCAAGCGGTTTATACGCTGCAGGGCACCGCCGGCGACATTCCACTTGCAGCAGCCTTTACAGTGGTGCCGATGCTGATCATGGCCGTCTATTTGACCATCGCCAAACGCATGGGGGCCTTCGATGTCCTCTGAGGTTGGAACAGGCGCTGGATGGGGCCTTAAACTTTCGGCTGTTGCCGGTCTGGTGTTCCTGTTGGCGCCGCTGGCGATGATCGTTGTTTACGCCTTTACGACTGAGGACAAGAGCTTCGCTTTTCCGCCGCCGGGCTATACGACCAAATGGTTTGGTGTCGCTTGGTCTGAACGTCCCGACATCTGGCCACCACTGTTTTTGTCGATGAAAGTTGCAGCCATCGCGACGCTATTGGCCCTGATATTCGGCACCATGGCTGCGGCAGCTCTATCGCGAACAAACTTTTTCGGCCGCGAAACTGTCTCGCTGCTGTTCGTGCTGCCGATCGCTTTGCCAGGCATTATCACCGGCATTTCGCTGCGGTCAGCGTTCGACATCATGGGTCTCGACTTCTCGACCTGGACCATTGTGCTCGGTCACGCGACGTTTTGCATTGTGGTCGTCTATAACAATGTCGTGGCCCGGCTCAGGCGCTTGTCCGGCAATATCATCGAAGCCTCGATGGATCTTGGCGCTGATGGCTTCCAGACGTTTCGATACGTCGTACTGCCCCAGATTGGCAGCGCACTGTTGGCCGGTGGCATGCTGGCGTTTGCGCTGTCCTTCGATGAAGTCATCGTCACCACATTCACAGCTGGGCAGCAAACGACGCTGCCGATCTGGATGTTGAACGAATTGATCCGGCCGCGTCAACGGCCGGTGACTAACGTCGTTGCCGTATTCGTTATTGCCGTCACCCTGCTGCCGATCCTCGCTGCGTACTATTTAACGCGCGAGGGCGAGCACACTGGCGGATCATCGAAATAGACCCAACAGTCAAGGCCAAATAGAACACCGAAAAAACAAGGAGACGTTTCATGCTCGACACCCAAATGCTGATCGGCGGCGCTTTTGTTGCCGGCACTGAAGTTGCCGAAACCATTGTTAATCCGAGGACCGGCGAAACGATTGCCTCGGTGCCAGAAGCCTCCGCGGTTCAAGTTGATCAAGCTGTCACAGCAGCCGAAAAAGCGTTCCGCACCTGGTCGCGCACAACACCAGGCGAGCGCGCCAATCTCCTGTTCAAACTCGCTGATGCAATTGACAAGGACGCCGAGGCCTTTGCCCGCGTTGAAGCGCTCAACTGCGGCAAGCCGTACATTCGTATGTTGCAGGACGAAATGCCGATCGGCGCGGATTGCTTCCGTTATTTTGGTGGTGCGGTTCGCGCTATGACGGGGCTTATCGCTGGCGAATATTTGACTGGCTACACCTCAATGATCCGCCGCGATCCAATCGGTGTCATCGGCCAGATCGCGCCTTGGAACTATCCGCTGATGATGGCAATCTGGAAATTAGCACCAGCGTTGGCCGCGGGTAACACGGTGGTCTTGAAGCCGTCTGAAAATACCCCGCTGTCGACGTTGATGCTGGCCAAGACCATCGCCGGTATTTTCCCTGAAGGCGTGGTCAATATTATCGCTGGCCGCGGCGCCACGGTTGGACAGGCGCTGATCAGTCATCCGCGCGTGGCGATGGTGTCAGTAACTGGCAGCATCCCGACTGGCCAAAAAGTCATCCAGGCCGCGGCGCCGACAGTGCGCCGCACACATTTGGAGCTTGGCGGCAAGGCGCCCGTGATCGTCTTCGATGATGCCGACATCGCCTCAGTCGTCGAAGGCGTCAAGACGTTCGGCTATTATAACTCGGGTCAGGACTGTACGGCTGCGTGCCGCATCTACGCTGGCAAGGGCGTCTATGACAACTTAGTGGCCGACCTGTCGAGTGCAGTGAATTCAATCAAGTTCAATCTCACCAACGACGACGACAACGAAATCGGACCGCTGGTTTCTGCCCGGCACCGGGAGCGAGTCCGAAGCTTTGTCGACCGGGCGCGGAACACCGGACACGTTGAAGTCACAGCCGGCGGTGCAGACGTTGATGGTCCTGGCTATTACTACAAGCCGACGGTGGTAGCGAATGCGCTCCAAAGCGATGAGATCGTGCAACGCGAGGTCTTCGGTCCGGTGGTGTCTGTGACCCGGTTCGACGATCCAGAAGCGGCCATTGAGTGGGCCAACGCCTCAGAATATGGGCTTGCGTCATCGGTGTGGACCAAGGATGTCGGCAAAGCCATGTCGGCGGCGGCGCGCTTGCAGTACGGTGTGACCTGGATCAACACGCATTTCATTTTCTTAAACGAAATGCCCCACGGCGGCGTCAAACAATCCGGCTACGGCAAGGATCTGTCGATGTACGCGCTTGAAGATTACACGGTGCCGCGCCACGTGATGATAAAACTTTAACCCTGTTCCGCCGGGAACAGCCACGGCGGCCGGGCCGCGGCACTATGCTCGCACACTACTCGATAAGGCTAGCGTGGGCTGATCCGCGCTGGTTATGATTTGTCCGTGCGATAGGAGGTGGCTATGCGCCGCTCAAATAACTTTTGGCTTAGCAGCGCAGCTGCATTGGCTGCAATTTCTGCAATGACGGCCCCGGCGTTGGCAGCTGATCCAGCCGGCGTCTGGATGAGCGACAACGGCAAAGGAGCGATCGAGATCAAGGACTGCGGTGGCAAAATGTGCGGCCACTTGGTCTGGATCAAAGATCCGGCCGACAAGTCGCGCGGCTGCCGCAAACAAATCATCGGTGACGCCGCTCCGGCTGGCAACGGCCGTTGGGATGGTGGCTGGGTTTATAGTCCTGAGCGCGGCCGGCGCTACGATGTTGAATTGAAGCCGCTCAACGACGGCACGCTGCGCGTCGTTGGGTATGCCGGGACCAAATTGTTTTCCAAGACCATGATTTGGACTAAGGCGCCGGCCGGCTTGGTCCGCTGCGATGTAACGGAAGCCGCGGCTAAACCGCAGCCGGAAGCTCCGAAAGCGGCAACGCCAACAACGGTGGTGGCAGCTAAGGCGGCAGAAACCGCGCCCGTTGAAACCAAGGCAAAGCAGTCCGTGACGACTGAAAAGACAGCAGCTCCGGAAACAATCAGGTCACCGTCGGTGGCCTTGATGACAAAACCAGCGCCACCGCCAGCGACCGAAGCGCCGAAGCCAGACGTCGTTCCTGCTCCGTCTGTTTCAGCACCTGCTCCGGTCGCGTCAGCTCCAGCTGCCGCTGAGCCGAAGGTCAGCTCTAACGAAGATACTGAACAAGACGATGACAACGCCAAAGCGCCGAAAGAGGACCTGTTAGAAAAAATCGCAGGAATGGAATTCGGCGACGATTACGGCCTCAAGAAAACTGGAAACGGCAAATGCCGGCTCAAGCTTCCGTACGTGACGATCGACGTGACTTGCGAGAAATGACCGGCTGAAAATCGTGTACGGCTGGTGCGCATGAATATGCCTACCAGCCGTTCCGCCTTCTAGACAGCTCTATGCCGCGTGTGAGGTCTTGGTGGAAGTCAGCAGCGAGTTCAGCGCCGCGGTGTCAGGCGCATTACGGAGCCGCTCAAGCAGGGCTGGCTCGCGGACAAGCCGCGAAATGCGTGCAAGGGACTTGAGATGATCGCCACTCGCATGTTCGGGGGACATCAGCAAGAAGATGAGATCAACCGGTTCGCCGTCGGGGCTTTCGAATTCGATTGGCTGCTCAAGGCGCGCGAACAGGCATATAATTTTTTTCAGGTCTTTGAATTTGACATGCGGAACAGCAATGCCACGTCCAAGACCGGTCGATCCCAGCCGTTCACGCTGCAACAAGGCATTGTAAATTTCGACCGCCACTATTCCGGCTGGCTTTTCCGCCTTGGCTGCCAAACCCTCAAGCGCCTGCTTTTTGGTGTCGGCCTTAAGCCGTTGAAGTATTCCGTCAGAAGCTAGAATGTCGCCGAGTTCCATTTGCTTATCCCAAAGGCAGAGCCAGAACGCGTCTAATGAATCATAGCCGAATGGCGGCCTAGCGTCTGGTCAATTATTGTTCTGATTCTGCAACGGATGTGTACAAGGCGCCGGATCCAGCCGCCCGCTGAAACACGGTGGCCTGGGAAAAATCCCCAAGACAATCTTGGCGTGTGGGTTCAAGGCATCCTCTACAACCGAAAACGTGCCGGAAATTAGGAGCCCCAGCAGTCGAAGTCAATGCATCAGTTAACTTACTGATGTATAGCGAATTTATTCGATTTCGTCAGCTCGCGCGGACTGATCGCTCTTGCATCTGCTTATCCCGGCGGCGCTGGACAGACGACGGAATCCGCATCGCTTCCCGGTACTTTGCGACTGTGCGGCGAGCGATCTCGACACCATCGCCTTTGAGCCGGTCGACGATCATATCGTCAGAAAGGATGGCGCGCGCGGTTTCGCTGTCTATCAAACTCTTAATTCGATGGCGGACTGATTCGGACGAATGCGCTTCGCCGTCGCCGGACGACTGGATTGCAGACGTGAAGAAATATTTGAGTTCGAAGATTCCGCGCGGGCACGACATGTATTTGTTAGACGTCACACGCGACACTGTCGATTCATGCATTTTGATCGCGTCGGCAACCGTCTTCAAATTCAACGGCCGCAAGTGCTGAACGCCGTGGCTGAAGAACTGATCCTGCTGACGCACGATCTCTTCGGCGACCTTCAAAATGGTGCGCGCACGCTGGTCAAGGCTCTTGACCAGCCAGTTGGCTGTTTGCAAGCAATCAAGCAGATAGTCCTTGTCACGGCTTTGCGACGCGCCAGTGCTGACACGCGAAAGATAGGCGCGATTGACCAGAACCCGCGGCAGCGTTTCGCTATTAAGTTCGATAATCCAGCTGCCGTCTGAGCTTGAGCGCACGAGAATATCGGGCACCACCGCTTGCATTTGAACAGCGCCAAACTTGAGGCCTGGCTTCGGATTGAGCCGCTTGATCTCAGCGATCATCTCGGCCAATTCGTCCATATCAACGCCGATGACGCGCTTCAAGCCATTGATGTTATGGCTGGCGAGCATCGGCAGATTGTCGAGAAGCGCCGCGATTTGCGGGTCGAAACGGTTCTGTTCCTTAAGCTGCAGTGCCAGGCACTCTGCAAGTGTTCGCGCAAACACGCCTGGCGGATCCATGGTTTGCACCGTCGCCAATACGCGGTCGACCAGAGCCATCGGCGCGCCAAGCTTGTCGGCAATTTGTGTGAGTTCGCCGGCAATGTAGCCAGCGTCATCGATCATATCGATCAGGTACTGGCCAATGAGGCGTTCACCTGGGTCAGCAATGGCAAGTGGCAGTTGGCTCGTCAAATGATCTTTGAGCGAGATTTGATCCGAGACGTAGTCTTCGAAATCATTCTCTCCGCCATCGAACGAACCGCCAACCGGCCGTAAAGATGCCCAGCCAGCAGCTTCTGCGCTGGCTGCCATGTCGGCAACGGCGGTGTCGGGATAGACATTTTCGAAATCGGTATCGAGTTCGACGGCCTGCTCCATGCCGGCCTTGTCGTAATCGAGTGCCGGCACATCAGCGGCAGTGGCGGCATCGCCATCGCCTGCGTCACCGGACGTGTCCGGTCTTTCGGGCTCCGCTGGTGTCGGTGCGATTTGATCGGCGGTTTCGACCCGTTCAAGCAGCGGATTGCGCTCAAGTTCGGTTTCGACGAATTGCGACAGCTCAGTATTCGACAACTGCAGCAGCTTGATTGCCTGCTGCAATTGCGGAGTCATCACCAGGGCCTGACCCTGACGTAACTCGAGCTTTGCAAAAATTGCCATGTCCCCAACCTAGCGATAGGCGTCTTGAGGCTTGGTTTATATCAACGCCCGTTAACGAACATATCCCCGAGGTAGACGCGGCGCACGTCTTCGTTGGCTATGATTTCTTCAGGGTTACCTTGTGTTAGAACTTGACCATCATAGATGATATAGGCGCGGTCAATCAGGCTTAGAGTTTCACGTACATTATGATCGGTGATCAGGACCCCGATGCCACGGTCTGTCAAGTGACGGACAAGTTCCTGAATATCGCCAACCGCGATCGGGTCAATACCCGCAAACGGTTCGTCAAGAAGTATGAACGACGGACGGGAGGCCAAAGCCCGGGCAATTTCGCAGCGCCGGCGTTCACCGCCTGATAACGCGATTGAGGGCGATTTCCTGAGCCGCGTGATCTTAAATTCTTCAAGCAGGCTTTCGAGACGCTCTTTGCGTATGCGCTTATCGGGCTCAACTAACTCGAGCACCGCCATGATGTTTTGTTCGACAGTCAGGCCACGAAAGATCGATGCTTCCTGCGGCAGGTAGCCGATGCCAAGGCGCGCGCGCTGATACATGGGCAAGGCGGTTACGTCTTCGCCGTCAATTGTGATACGGCCGGTGTCGGCTGGAACTAGGCCGGTGATCATGTAGAACACGGTCGTCTTGCCGGCGCCGTTCGGACCCAACAGGCCAACGGATTCGCCGCGGCCAACGGCGAGACTGACGCCTTTGACGACCTTTCGCTTCTTATACGACTTCTCGACATGCGCCGCTGTCAACCAGCCCTTCGCGCCTTGCATGAACGGGTCGGGCGCGGCGCCATTGCTGAGTTCAGTGGACTTCTTGCCACCGGTCAGCATTTTTGGAAGGAGATTGGAGAACGCGGTCAACTTCACGGGCGCAAAACTTTCGGAGACGAGACGAGCACAAACTGGTCTTTAAATTTCAACGGCAACCACACGATCTTACCCTCATACAAGCTTGGCAGCGAAGGCATCATCGTCGCTGGCCTCAATTGGGTGTTTCAACATTGGGGGAGTCGAGAGCGTCTAGCGGATTGCTGCCCTGATCTGCAGGAGCGGTTTCAGTCGACCACGCCTCGCCAGTTTGTGGCGTCGAAGCCGGCGACGCTTGAGCCGGCTTGGTCTTACTGCTCTGTTTCTTTTTGCCGTTCTTATCGGCCATGCCCATGTCGCTGGGGAAGAAGACAGCACTGGGCCGGCCGCGATTGGACGTCGCCGCCCCGGATTCTGGAGCCGATGTTGCCCATCCCCCACCGCCAGGCAACTGCACTGTTTCGCCAGGCGTGGTCTCCATGGTGTTTTCACCAGTCGTGAGGTCGATGTTCATACGCGAGCCGCGCACCATGCTGCCGCCCTTGGACAAGATCACCTCACCACCGACAACAATTGTGTTGGCCTTGGCATCGAAGGTCGCCCAATCGCCTTGCACCGATTGCCCATCTTTCGAGGTCACCGTGACGTTTTTCTTAGCCTCTATGCGGGTCAATTCAGTTTCTGATTTCTTATCCTTGTCGCCCGCTATCTTGGGCTCAGTTGCGTCGGCTAAATTGACGTCGCCAGTATAGATGGCGACCATTTCTGCGGTCTTGAATGTGATATCGCCTTGGATTGCAACGACGTCGCCGCGGAATGTTGCGGTTTTAGCGGGGTTGTTAACGTCGAGCTGTTCGGCTTCGATATCCATCGGCTTGTTGGGGTCGGATTTGAACGATGCCATTGGCGAACCGTCGCCATCATTAGGTTTGGCTTCGGGTTTGGCGGCCTTGGCTTTCTTGTTGCCGTCAGCGCCGCCGGAATAGAACTTGGTCTTGATCCGGCCTGGACCGGCACCGGCCGTGGGTGGCGAGGTTAACAGTGCGGTCCCGTTCAAGCGATTGATAAACAACCGGCGGCCGTGCAATTCATTGAGGCCTTGCAGCACGTCCACTTGTGCGCCGGTCAGCAAAATCGTGCCGTCGGTTTGGTTCATGTCAGCGCGGTCACTGGTGGCATGGCGGTCGACGCCAGAGCGCATAATAACGTTGCCAGTCAAAGTAGCTATATTTGTCGTGGCATCGAATTCTAATGCGTTTGCATTGACGCGGTCTCCAACGCCGCGCTCCAGGACGACCGGACCCTTGGCTGCAATGTGCTGGATCTTACCGGCTGGCGTCGCCGTGTTCTGTGGCTTTTTGCCAGCGTTCGCAGCGCTGTCTCGTGCATAGACGACCGTTAATTCGGGTGAGCGGAGAGATTGACCCGCCTGAATTGCCAGGACATTACCCATGAAAACGGCAGTGTTTATGGCGTCCTTGACGTCGAGACGAGCGGAGGTGACGTCGAGCGGTGAATCTGACGTTGAAAACATTTGCACGGCGTTGGCTGCAGCTGCAGCAGCTTCAGCGGCCGTAACGTTCACTGTCTCCGGCGTCTTTGGTTTCTCAGGCACAAATTGCGCAACCACGTTGCCGGCGAACGTGGCCTCATGGATTTTGTTGCGAAGTCTCATGCCGTTGGCAGTGATCGTTCCAGCTGTAAACGCGATGTTGACGGGCTCTTTGGAGACCATGGAATTGTCTTTAGTATTGAGGGTTGCGCTCTTCAGTACGGCCTTGAGCCCTGTGTCCCCGTCGACGGTGATCTTTTCAAACAACTCAAGCATAGCCGATTTTTGATTGTAGTCGCCACGCACGGCCGTGAAGTTGGTTTTGGATTTGTCGAGATCAACCATAACGCCGCTGATCTGATCGAGATTGATGATGTTGGTATTGTCGAAGTTTTGGCGCGCGGTCTTGGCCGTAACTCTGTAGCTGCTGCCGTCTTTGCCGAAGCCCTCATAGTGCGGGTTTGCCATGGCGAGATTTTCGGGCAAAATCCTGGGCACTGGGATATCGGGCAGACCGAGACCGATGCCAGCTTTGTTCATGACCGACATACTGAACACGGCCAAGATGGCGGCCAACGAAATCGGCAAAGCGGTCCTGAGCACGCGCACAGTTGCGCTGTGACGGCGCGCGCGCTTCATTCGAGCGCCCATGCTGTCCCCGGCGGCCGCGGTGCTGCTGTCTACAGCACCGTGGCCGCCGCCCGCGCCGCCACCATATTGAGCCGTAATGGCCATGCCCCTTCAGTCGAAAAAGCTGAGAGTTGCCGGACGGTTATTTAATTTAGTCCGGTGCGAGTGTGTAGCATTTGAAATGGGGAAACTTTGGGACTGGGTGCCCTTTCTCAGCGCCGACCGCAAGGCGTCACGGCGGCGTGCCGGGGCAATTGTGCCATTTCAGGCCAGATTGGGGGTGGCGCTGATCTTGCTTTCAATGGTTTCGAGAGACGATTTCGAACTAAGAAACCACCGGAAACGAAATCCCATGAACGCAAATTGGCACCCAGATGTTGATGCAACGCCGACCCCCAACGACGTTGAATTTATGGCCCTCACGTTGGAAGGCCGGCACGGCGCGCATGCGGCGGAAGTAGCTGATTTCTTTGCAGATTTACGGGGAAGTGAGGGCGATGCCGGGCGCTCTTGGGCGTGGGCGGGTGTTGCTGCACTGGTCCGCCAGCGGTTCGATAATCGCATTCACGCGCCATGGTTGGATCATGGCGCGTGAATGCCGGTTCGAAGCCTTGAATTTTACATCGACGCGCCGATGACCAGCGTCCAAAACGACTTAAACTCAGTTTTTGGGTCTTGAACCAGGGCTAAGCCCATTTCCTTGCCATCAGACAGCAACAGGTTCTTGTTGTGGCCAGGACTATCCTTCCAGCCTTTCATAACTTCGTCAAAATTGACCTGGCCAGTTCCGACATTTTCGGCCGCGAGGCGGGCTTTATAACCGGTACGCTTGACGCGATCCCAAGGGTTTGAGCCGTCAGATCCGTAATGGGAAATGCGGTCCCACTTCGCCAAGTCGCGGCAGTGTTCTTTCGCCGCTTCTGTGAGTTTCACGTTTATTTGCAACGGCTTGAGGCCATTGTCGACACGATACTGGTTGATCAAATCGCGTGCGATTTCTGCATTGAGCGCCGTACCGGTATAGTCCCGGTCGGTCAGTGAGCCCCGGTCAGGGCGCTCAAACGAACCCGCCGGTGCGCGATCTGATCCACGCGCGGCAGACGGTTCGCCACCAAGCGCGAGGCTCTGAACTTTGGTCTTCGAATTGCTGGGGATCGATTTGGTTTCGCTGGCTTGCGAAAACCCAATTGGAGCCGACGGGGCAGATAAGCTGCAGGCGCCAAGAGTGGCTGCAACTAAGGCAATCATAAGTACGCGATACATGATCTTCTCCCCGCTGAGACACGCGGTATCTCAGCAACTTGCCACGCAAAGTCTTAAACGTGCGTTAACGTAAAGACTTCGCAGACGCCGGTGATGGCGCGAGCCCCTCGACGCTTGTCCCTTGTGCAAGTGATCTGCGACGATGGTGACGCCAATTGGGCTTGGTTGCGGCAAAAGACGGGCTGTGACGGCTTCTTTGGGGACAATTTTAAAACGGAGCTCAAAAATTTCCGCCGGTTGCCGGTTTGAGCTTTTATCTCAAGCCATTCTGCTCCACTCTTATATGCATCTGACTGGTGATTCGTGCGTCCAAGGCTTCTCGAATTTTCGAGTGAGGGAGGGACGCGAATGAGCGCTGTCACCCAGACAAGTATGGTGACCCAGTCATCCATGAGTTTTACAACAACTGTGCGCGCAATTTCGCCACTCGGCGAGCTGTTGCTTGCGCGTGTGGCTTGCGATGGTGGCGCGACGCGTTCGGAAATCGCCAGCGATCTGGCAGGATTTGTGACCCACAAACTGTCGCCTGCGGAATGGCGGCGAACGGCCGAGATGCAGATCGGCCAATTGATCGCAGCCGGACTGGCGACCGAATCCCGCAATCGCTTGAAACCGGCTGACTCAGGCGCCGCTGCGGCAGCAAGTTATTTCGGTATCAAGCCCGGAGACGCACGGCCGTGGACAGAAATTCGCGATCTTGATTTGATCGGCAAAAGTCTTGGCATAGAGACCGGTAATCCATCACGGCTCAAGATGGCATTGAGGCCTGACGGTTTGCGGGCCCTTATTCTCCAGTCCGTCTATAATCTTCCGGCCAAAAAGAATCCGTCGGTCGCAAAGCTTCGCGCGCAATTGGCACTGGTGGCGCTTGAGCGCGCTTTTGGCAATTCGATGAAGGCGGGGTTCGGTAAGGGCACAGCCTTCACATCGAAAGCCGGCCGCACCTTGGCAGGGCAGTTGTCATTGCAGCCGCGAGATTTCGGCACCGATCAACGTTTGATCGTGGCAATCGCTGCTGAAGCGGTTGGCGCGGTGCAAACCGATCACGACGCGCTGAAAGAAGCGATCCATCGTAATCTAGGCACCAAAATTCTGGTGGCGCATCAGGCTAGCGAGCCAAAAGTCGCTGGGATTTCCGACGTGAGATCCTTGCCGAAAGCGGCGAATGATGCAGGGCCCTCTCAAAAAGCCAAGCCGGTGGCGACGAAGCCGGATCACGATGTCTTTGTTGCCACTGTCAAGGCTGTAGCGGCACACCATTCTGAGGGCTGGCCAGGAAACCGGAAGGCGTTTATTTCTCACGTGTGGCAAGCGATTCGTGACACGCAATCGGCTTGGGACATCACAGAAATTGAATTCAAATGCATGTTGGCTGAAGAACACCGGCTCGGCCGGCTTGTACTCGCCACAGCAGACTTGAAAGACAAACGCAATTTGCAGGCGCTCGAAGCCTCCGTGATCGCCTACAAAAACACGGTTTGGCACTTCCTGCGCGTCGAGGACGATTGATTGATGCAAGACGCAACTGAAACGAATGCGCCAGCTCAATTGGCAGGTGCGTTTGAGCATTCGATTACCTGGGAAGAAGACATCTGGCGCGCTGACCCGGTTGACGTGCCGGCGGTGCATGCCAAAGCGCGTGCTAAATTCCAGGCCTTGCTCGAAAGCGTGACCGGCTCAAAGGCCTCTTCTACGCAAGCCCGCATTCTGTTGTTCCACGGCCAATCGGGCGCTGGTAAGACCCATTTGTTGCGCGCGTTGCGGACCTCCGCTCACCGCGAAGGCAAAGCCTACTTTGGCTACGCGCAAATGACGCCGGACGTGTCAAACTATGCCGACTATTACCTGCGGCGCCTCGTGCACTCGCTCGAGAAAAGCTATGATCCCGATAGCGATGGTGAATCCGGTCTGAAAAGGCTGACGCGCCGTTTGGTGTCCGACGCTGAAAACCTGCCCAAAGGCGATCTCGAAAAACTGCGCGAGGATAGCCTCGACGAAGACAAGCTGGCAAAGCTGGTCTTGCGCTTGGCCGACGATATTGTCGCCAGTCCAAAGTTCCGCGATTTAGAACTCGATATCAACATCGTGCGGGCGCTGCTTTATTTGGAGCGCAAGGATCCGCGCGTTGATCAGCGGGTTCGCCAGTATCTATTCGGCCGCCAGTTGACGCCGTTGGCGCATCAGGCGGTCCAAGCCCTCGATCCCAACACAGGCGAAGACCGGTCATTTGAAATCATCACCGCTCTTGGCCAGTTGATCTGGACTGTCGAGCGCGCGGCTCTCGTGTTCGCTATCGATCAAGTCGAAGACTTGCGCTTTTTTGACAATCCTGAAGACCGCTTCCAGAAAGCCGTGCGCGATCTGATTCAGATCGCCAACCGGTTGCCGAACGCGATCATCATCATCTCTTGCCTGGAAGACTTCTATGGCCAAGTGCGTTCGGTATTGGCGCAGTCCTACGTTGACCGCATCGAAAAAGCTGGACCCGTTGCGCTGCTCGAAAGCCGCACGCCGGACGAAGCGCGGCTCATTATTGCGAAGCGCCTTGAACGAGAAGCCGAGAGCAAAGCCGTTGGCTTAAGTTTTCCAGATCCGACGCAGTTTTTCGGCCGCGAGTTCTTTGAAGAGTTCGGTGGCCTTTCGACGCGGCGCCTGCTTGAACATGCGCAAAGCCGGCTGCAAGAAAAAGTCCGTTCGGACGGCGAGCCCGAGGAGGCTGAGCCCGATCCCGCACAAGGCTGGACGTCGACACTCGCGTCCGTGTTAGGCGGCATCTTTGGTGGTGATGTGCAGCCGGCACTTACCGGTAAGCAGACGATCGGTCGCGTCAATGTCAATTTCCGCGAGGCCTGGGACCGGTTCCAGAGTGCGTCGGAAGCTGAAATGTCGTCTGACGATGCAGAGTTGATGGACGTGTTGTCGTCAGCTTTAATGCTCGCCAAAGAGGAATGGGACGGCGGTGTTACCGTCTCAATTGATCGCCTCGAAATTGCCGAGGATTTGCCGATCATTGACATTCGCGTGTCGCACGGCGCCCAGTCTGTTTCGGACGCGCGTATTTTCCTCTGTAACCGCACGACGCAAGGCGGCGGCTTGAAGCGCCAGCTCGATAAAGTTTTGACGTCAATGGCCGGCAAGTCGTGCTTCATGCTGCGCGCGACGGACTTCCCGCCCAATCGTAAAAACCAGACTGCGCAGGCATTCCGCAAATTCCGCGATGGTGGTGGCCGGCAGCTGCTGGTGCCGATCCCGGAATGGGAGCGGATGATGACGGTACGTGAGTTCCATGCTCACCATCGCGCGGATCCGGGTTTCATGGCTTGGTTCGAAAGCACGAAACTGCTGTCGAATTTGATCACTATCATTCAATTGCTGCGCCTTGATCTCTTGGGCCGGACGCTGCCGAGGTCTGCACGGGTTGCGCTTGAGAGCGACGCAATTGTCAGTGCCGATGACAGCGCCGCAGCTAGTGCAAAGGCAGCAAGTGTGGCGCCAACTAAAGCCGCGGCATCCGGCACGGCCGTCACAGCACCGCCGTTCACCGCCGCCTGGGGCGAGCCCGAATCTGAGCCAATGGCTGCCAATGACGATGAATTGCCGTTGTCTGTCATTCTCGATGAAAACGGCACTCTATCGACAAGCATTCTTGCCGGCCGTCAAAGCGGTCAGCGCAACAGTCCCGTGCGCCTCAATATGGATGTTCTGAAGCGCCACACAGCCGTGCTCGGTGGCTCTGGTTCCGGTAAGACGACGCTGGCCTTATGTATCATTGAGCAGTTGCTATTGAAGGGTATCCCGGTCGTCTTGATCGACCGCAAGGGCGACCTGTGTTCTTACGCCAATCCGGATGTCTGGCGCGAGCAGCCAGATGAAACACCAGAGCGCCGCGCCGAACGCGAAAAGCTGGCCGACGCCATCGACGTGGCGGTCTATACGCCCGGCCGCTCGTCGGGACGCCCAATCTCGATCACGCTGCTGCCGAATGGCATCAACGAATTGCCCGATCACGAGCAGCAGCTCCTTGCCAACCTGTCATCGGCGGCGCTTGGCGAAATGTTGCATCTCAAGAATTCGGCGACGCACCAAAAGCAGAGCGGCACCTTGTCAGTCGCGCTTCGCATCTTGGGCTCTCGCTGCAGTCACGAAGTGACGCTCGGCGATTTGATTACGCTGCTTGAAGATGAAGATCCCGAACTGACCGACCTGACGCAGCGCATGGACCCATCTGGCCGCATCCGCCGCGATCTCGTCGCTCAGCTTGACAGCTTACGGCATCGCAATTCGGTGCTGTTCGAAGGTGGCGGCGAAAGCCTGCGGATGGATTCATTGCTGGGCCTTGGGCAATTTGCGCGGCCTGGCAGAACCAGACTGTCGATCATCTACACCGGCTTCCTCGGCGACAACGAAAACATTCTGTTCTGGGTATCGCAATTCCTGGCCGAGGCGTTGCGCTTCTGTCAGCGCAATCCGAATGACGAACTGCAGTCGCTGCTGATGCTTGACGAAGCCGACCTCTACATCCCGGCCAATGCCAAGCCAGCAACGTCCGAGCCACTGCAGAGCTTGTTGAAGCGCGCCCGTTCAGCCGGTCTCGGTCTGATGCTGGCAACGCAATCGCCGGGCGATCTCGATTATAAGAGCCGTGACCAGATCACGAGCTGGTTCATCGGCCGCGTGCGTGAAGACACGGCGTTACGCAAACTGAAAGCCGCGTTCGCAAGCGAAAGCGGGCTTGATCCGTCGTCCGTGTTGCCGGGACAGACAGTTGGCGAATTCCATCTCGTGCAGGAAGGCCTGGTCCGCTCGATGAAGGCGCAACGTTCGCTGATCGAAGCCGAGCAGGTGCCGTTCGATCGCATTGAACAGCTGGCCTATGAAACCAAGAGCCAGGACGAGCGGCAGTTGACGCTGTTTGCCTCACGCCGGTGAAGTTTTTTGCGTCGCGCACTCCGGTGGGCGACCTATGCGTCGTGCCGCTGCGGGGCTTTCAAGAATTTTAGACCCGACAAGAACGTCGGCGAGAGCGCAGCGCGATACCCACGGTTCTCGTCATCCCCGCCACTACCGGGCGGGGATCCGTCGTGTCGGAGTTTTGCTGTGACGCAGTTCGAATCACAGTCCTGAAACGATAATTTTTGTTCGCCTGCAGCTTGACGGATCCCCACCCAGAAGTGGCGGGGATGACGGTACTGGCCGGTGCAGCAATGGCAGCCGCGGCGGCGAAATTGGCAATACTTCTCCACACACAAATCGGGGATCGGCGGCTTTGTTCGCGGTCTGATCTCTTCACAATTTTGTGGATAAGATCGGCGATCCTGCTTGCAATTTGAGTCGTTTTGCCTGGGGCAGTCGCGGTTATGGACTCGCGGTGCGCAACGGTTGCTGTTTGTATTCTGAGACTTAAATCGACATCATTAGATGGTTTCTGAATATTGCGGCGCACAAATCACAGGGCGATTACCGCTCTCTCAGAATGTGACTTTTCTGCGAAAAGGACGTGCTCACCCTCAATTTTTGGTTTAGTGTGGATAAGTCCAAGACTTCGAGGGGGGTTGCGGACGCGTTGCGGAACTAAATCGCGCAGAGTTGCGTTTAAGTTTCGAAGTTCGTCCGGTTTGCCAAAAGTGCGGGCACCGGAAATTGTGGCGTGTGACATGGGGTAAGTGTCATGGAAGCGAAGTCGTTTGTTGCGTTGGTGTTGGCAACGTTAGCCGGTCCAACAGTTGGTGTGGTTATCTTTTTCCTGCTGCAGGCTCCGTGAAGATTGAGTCTCACCTAGAGATAGCCCGCGTTCCGTAAGCGTTGCTGATACTTGCCATCGCTGTAGCCGCCGCCCAGCCGGTCTAGTGCGGACTTTTTCAATGGGCTAGTTTGGCGAGGCCGCCTTCTCGTATCCTGGTCGCATCCAAGCACGCGCTGCGCCGATCAAGCTGATGGCCGCCCAAATAAGTTCTTGGCCAATGGTGCCCAAGTCGCCAACGTCAAATGTGTGTGAGGCGCCGACCAGCACCAACCCAGCCCCAAGGGCGTTAACCAGGTAGAACATTGGTTTGTCGGCGCAGACTGTTCCGAAACTCACCGCCGCATACATGCCGACGCAGCACATCGCGCCAAGGATTCCGGAGAGTGACATCAGCATTTCCATGGCCTGCTCCTCAAACAATAGAGGAACATTAGGACGTTGCACCAAAGGCAGATGTTCCCGGCGTTACACAACCCTAATTTGACGTAGCCTCACGCCTTGTGTGTGCGGGCGGCTGACAACAGGGGTCCGTTTTTTTACAGAGCAATACTGCCGTGATGGAATCCGCGGCTCTCGCAGTCGCGACGCCAAGCGTCGTGGACCGAAGTGATCGCTTCGGTGCCCGGGGTCGTTCGAGACGCACCCAGCGATCCAAAACTTTCAGAGTTCCTTGGTGAGGAACTGCGCACGGCCGAGGCCGAAGGACCAGTCTTCGTCGGTGTTGGTCACGAACGTCATCATGACATCGGAGGGCGCAATTCCGCACTCTTTCTCAAGCTCTTCCACAATGCGCTTGTAGAACAATTCCTTCATGTCGCGGCTGCGTGGCCGCGTCGTAATTTGAATCATCACGAAGTTGGCGGTGCGGGGGATGCCGAGCCCGGTGTCTTCGGCAATCATAAGTGATGGACGGAGCTCATTGACGATTTGGTAGCGGTCGCGTTCTGGCACTTTGAACGCCTCTACCATGACACGGTGCGCTGTATCGAGAAGCGTCGTCAGCTGCTCGCCGCTGCGGCCCTGATAGAGATCAAATCTGAGTAATGGCATGGTTTCCTCCTGGACAGCGAAGCAAGTTCCAGCCGGGTTATGGCGCGGGCGCGTTGGATGCAGACCGGTGTGCCGACAGAAGGCGCTTCGCACCGTCCCAATTCCGCACAAAAACTCCCCCAGCACACCGCAATTAACGCGCTGTGAACACAGCGTAAAAAATAAATTCCCCCAGGGGGCAAAAAACGCTTGCGTAGGGGGGGGGGTGGCCCTATGTACCCCGTCTTCGTTCGTCTCGACTGCCCTTAAGGTCCAAGGACAAAATCCCCAAAACCCCCAAGGTAAGGAGCGGACGAGTTAAAAATCTGTCTGCTGGTTGGGGAGGGTCCTTATGGCCTATAACGACGCCCTCTTCCAATTGGGGATGGACTTGACTCGTTCAAGCCCCGCCCAAGAGGAAGTTACTGCCGATCTGAAGCACGGCGACGTGCATGGGGATCACACCGAAGACGACCGCGTATCTACACAGAAGCTTATCATCGACATGACCGGCGCCAAGAAAATTGGCTCGGCCAAGTTGGTTGAGAAGGCTCTTGCCGATGCGTTGGAGTTCACCAAGACCAAAGCCATCACGATTGACGTCCGCAGCATGGATGCGCGCGGCTGGCTCTCCGCTGTTGCCTCGCTCAAGTCGGGCCAGGTGACGCTTGAGGCTTGCCCGGCGTCCGGGTTTGTGGCTGTCGATGTGTCAGGCGCATCCGGACTCAGGCCGGAAGCGGCAATGTTCGGGTTTGCGGAAGCCTTTGGCGCCCGCGAAGTGATGATCAAGAAGTATCGAACGGCCAGCGAATTGGCCCGGATGAAGCCGGTTGTCACAATCTCGCCTGCAGTTCGAAAGTCTTCGGCTGTCGCGAAAGCTATCTGCAAGGCCGCTTAAGGGCGGAGCAAATTTACTGAACAGAGAAAGGCTCCTGATCCGGGTGGGTTGGGGGCCTTTTCGTTGCGTTCTGCACCGCGTCACTCTTCGACGGGGGAAGGTTTTACGGGTCAGCTATCGCCCAAAATTTTCAGCATTTTCAATTACACACATGTTCCGTCATCCCCGCCTTGGGCGGGGATCCGTCGTGTCAAAAATTCATTGTGACGAATTTCAGCCACAGAACTTCAGCTGCTGTTGGAAAAACTGTAACATGACAGATCCCCGCCCAAGGCGGGGATGACGGCGTCAGTGGACCAGATGGTCTGAGTACACGATCCCGAATGCCAGTGAAGGGCAATCGGAACAGACCGGTGACGGCTGCGGCGTAAATGTTAGGCGAACGGAGGCCGAGATGAGCCCGGCCTCCGCTTTTTCCAGTTCTTTGCAGAACCAGTCGTCTACTATTACTTGCACTTGTTGAAGTCGGGGCGGCTCGGGGCGCAGAAACTCCCGCCGTAGGGGCCTGCCAGCGCCTTACCATTGAACCTCGCGGTGATGCGCTTGGACTTGGTAATTTCGAGGCGCGAATTCGCGCAGGCAGCCTTCGCGGCTGCGTTGCAAGCCGCTTCCGTGGACGCGTCCTCGTTCTTGTCG
>JANNFX010000204.1:0-2098 GCA_031380225.1 Hyphomicrobium sp. | reverse complement strand
GACCACAATGCGTCTCATCTCAGGCAGACGCCCAACACGCGCTGCATCGATCCAATCGCGACGCCATAAGCTGCCAGCGAACTCTTCGATGATCTCGCCCATCAATTCCTGGCGGCCGAGCACAGTGCCAGCATAGCGGCGTTCCATTTCTGAGACGAACGACGGCGCCAGGTTGGCGCTGTTCGCAGCTGTCGCCGCGCGCGTCAGAACAGACGACGGATCGGCCATCAGCATTTTCAGCAGTGGCATCGGCCGCGGCGTCGTCGTCACGCAAGCTTGCGGCATCTGGCCGGACCGGAGCGCGAACTGCAGCATATCCCACACTGTTTCTGGATCACGAAACTTGGCGAGTTCATCGCACCAGGCCGCATCGAACTGCGGCCCGCGTAGACTATCCGGGCATTCGGCTGAGAACATTTGCGCCACCGAACCGTTAGCCCACACGAGCTGCATCTTGGAAACCTCAAGCGTTGGCCGCTCGCCGTCTTCGGTATGAACCGCCAATAGTCCAGACTCGCCATCGATCATCACGCGGCGCACGTCGGCCATCGTCTCGCCAACAAGCGCGATGCGAATTGGCGTCTTGTACGGCTCGATCTGCCCGAGCGCCTTCATCCTGACCCATTCTGCGCCGGCCCGCGTTTTACCCGCGCCGCGTCCACCGAGGATCAGCCACACACGCCAGGCAGCGCAATCGACCGGCCAATCGGGCGGCCATTGATCATCGCGCCCCTCGACCGTCCAGGTCCAGAGGACACGATCGGGATACTCAGCGAGGATCGCGACGAGTTTTGGGAACAGGCTCGCCGTCCTTAAGCAGGCGTTCAAGACGATCCGCAATCTCGTGACGGAGTCTTGCTGCGGCAACGGCGCGTTCCTTTCCGTCTTGGCGCGCATTGCTTTGCGGTTTGTTCGGCGACTGGTCGTCCGCAGACATGGCCTTGCTCCGTTCGAGGATTTTGACAAGTTGGTCGATGTGTTTGACGGCTTCGGTTTGATCTTGAGTAATTTGGACTTGATCATGCTGAGAGCGCTCGTCCAAATTTTTGATAATGCGGTAGACCACACGGCGAATTGGCTTCATCATTTGGTCTGGCGTGGCGTTGAGGGATGGCTTCTTCGGCCTTCTAACTGGCAGATCTTCCGGCGCGGTTTCGATGCCATCCGGGCTGCCCGCCGGCTCCGGTGTCAGATCGAGGTGCGCCAGTGTGACCGGTCTTTTGAGTTTCGAGTTTGCAATGCCAAGCCCGCGGTTGGCGCGGCTCGGCCAGCCCTCTTGCGAGCGGCGGTTATAGATATCATGCGGTTTGATTCCAAAGCGTTTGGCGATCTTAGCCACACCGTCGATATCGGCGCCGTAAGCCACGCGCACCTCGTCCCACTCCGCGTAGGTGAGCTGCATGACCGTTCTACTTTCGAAAGAGAACAATGCCGGACTTCGCCCCTTGGCTCACTCCGGCCTGCATAAGATCGTTAGGTGCTCGTGTTAGAGACCGACGCAGGCCGGAGTGAGCGTCTTCGCGAAGTCCATCATGTCTATTGATGCCAACGTGACCGGCATTTTGAGCTTTGAATTGGCAATGCCGAACCCGCCGTCACTTGGCGGCTTCACATAGGCCTTGGGCCGTCTCACATTTGTGCTTTTAGGATTTTGAGTGGCTAGCGCGCCTGACGCACTATTCGAACCATACCCAAAACATACCCGAGGAGCGTTGCGCTGTCAATCGACAAAATGAAGTTTTGTATTATTTTTCAATATGTTACTAGGCCTCTTCGAAGCCAAACCCACCAGTCTACGCCGCCCCCAATCCGCGGGGATAACTTTTTATGAGGCAGTAGGCAGTAGGCAGTAGGCAGTAAGGCAGTAAGGCAGTAAGGCAGTAGGTCTCACAGTTGCTGTTGCTGCCAACATCTATCATCCGCAAAGTCCCGTAGGTTGGGTTAGCGGCGGCCATGATCTATATTTTCAGCCGCGCACGTCGAGCCGCCGCGTAACCCAACATCTTTGAGAACCCGCTTCGAGGGAAAACGTTGTCCGTAATTGTTGTTGCAAGGTGTTGGGTTACGCAGCGGGCGAGAACTTGCCTTCGAGTTATTG
>JANNFX010000172.1:0-2105 GCA_031380225.1 Hyphomicrobium sp. | reverse complement strand
CCAAATTTTTAGATAATCGTGCCCGACCAAATGCAGCCGGGCACGAGATACATTTTACGGGCACTCTGGAAGGCTGAGTAAATTGTTCGGTTGCTCACCGTCATTCCGGGTCTTGATGTATTTGTTCCCGTAAGGGCTGGTCGCGACAATTACATCAACAGTTTCACCGCCTACTGAGACGTAGAACTTCGTTCCACGTTCAATAAATTCGATGGCTTGTGTCTGGGTGATTTTCCAGCGACGAGCATCAGAATGCATACCCCCAATTGACTTAATTCGGTCGTGTGCACTGTAGCGGTCGGTCTTGTTGATACAAAACACGCGCAGTTTAGTAATGACGTCTGACATGGGTCAAACCTTCTGTAGAGTACAGAGAGGACCGCCTTGACATCATCATCCAAAACGATTCGAATGAACCGCCGCGAAAGGATTGTCCCGCACGGCCTCGGTTGAGGCGGGCTGTCTGGCAAGCCTGGGTTAGTGGCCCAGGCTTTTTTTTGCCAAACGTTCAAGTTGTAATAATCTAAGTCGATTCATCACACCGTCGGACGCCGTGGACTGCTTTTCCACATGTGTTTGTCCAGCTTTTTCTGCGGTTTGGCTGCGGAACATACAGAGTCCGTCATGGTCTTGCTTTCTGGAATGGATGGTGTATCTACTTTGTAGATAGTATTTGGTATCGAGGCCTTCATGCATGCAACCGTCAACAAGTGGGGTAACAGCCTAGCGCTGCGGCTGCCGAAGCACATCGCTGATGAACTGAAACTATCGGACGGTGCGACGGTTGAACTGGCCGTGGAGGCTGGATCGATCACCATTAAGCCGGTTCGCACGAAGTACACTCTGGCCGAGCTGCTTGCGGGTGAGCCGCCGCTGGTGCCGTCTGAAAATCGCGAAGTTGATTGGGGTATGCCGCGGGGTAAAGAGGTATGGTGAGGCGGGCGCCTTATCAGCCTGAGCGCGGTGACTTCGCTTTTATGGATTTTACACCCCACGCAGGAACGGAACAAGCTGGGCGGCGTCCTGCACTCATCCTGTCGCCACGAGATTTCAACATTGCAACTGGTCTAGCGTTCGTCTGTCCATTGACCAATACTCATACTGGCAGCCGGTTCGAAATCCCAGTTCCTCGGAATTCGAAGCTCACAGGCGTTGTGCTGTCGCATCAAGTCAGATCATTGGATTGGTTGTCGCGCTCAGCCGAGTTTCACAGCAAAGCCGACGACCAGTTATTGCAGGATGTTCTGGACAGGATTGCCGCTATCCTCGGTACAAATCTTCAGTAAATCTGGGACGCCGCACAAAAAACATTCCCAACCACCTTTCGCAGCGCCTCGCACTCTGCTATAAGTTCATTTCTCCCAACGACTCAGGGCCTTAGACGCCACCCGAGTCTGCCGCTGTCCCGGTTTCCGGCTCAGCAGGCAAAGGCGCAGCTCGTTTGCGCTTCGCCTTACTCTCCCACCTCTCCGGCCTGGCTTTTTTTCCGCCTTCCCTCCTCATCCGGGCCCTTTGGAGCTCCCCCAAATGACTGAAGTAAAGACTGAAATAAGAACTGAAATGAAGCTCGAAGATCTAAAGCAGAAAAACCCGACGGAGCTCCTGAGTTTCGCCGAGGAAAACGGCGTCGAAAATGCCTCGACAATGCGCAAACAGGAACTGATGTTCGCTGTTTTGAAAGCGCTGGCCGGTAAGGACATTGATATCATCGGCGTCGGCGTCGTCGAAGTGCTGCAAGACGGCTTCGGTTTCTTGCGCTCGCCTGACGCTAACTATCTGCCCGGCCCCGACGACATCTATATTTCGCCATCGCAGATCCGGCGCTTTGCGCTCCGCACTGGCGATACGGTGGAAGGCGAGATTCGCGGACCAAAAGATGGCGAACGCTATTTCGCGCTGATCAAGGTCAACAAGGTCAACTTCGAAGACCCGGATCAGATCAAACATAAGGTTCACTTCGATAACTTGACGCCGCTTTATCCAAACAAGTGGATGAAGATGGAAATCGAAGATCCGACCATCAAGGATCTCTCGGCGCGCGTCATCGATATCGTGGTGCCGATCGGCAAAGGCCAGCGTGGCTTGATCGTGGCGCCGCCGCGCAC
>JANNFX010000131.1:0-5653 GCA_031380225.1 Hyphomicrobium sp. | reverse complement strand
TCCGCCTCACCCCAAACCGGCATCTCGGCCGGCAGCCCAAAACACGGGCTAAGGTGGCACGCGCCCGTAGCTCAGCTGGATAGAGCACCAGACTACGAATCTGGGGGTCGGAGGTTCGAATCCTTCCGGGCGCGCCAATGAAATCAAAGGTTTATCGTTAATTCGCTGCCTGCTCTGTCGGCTCCGTTGCACACCTGTTACACACCAAAGCGTTAGGTCGGGTCTTGACTCCCGGGCGCCAAATCACTGACGTTTGGCTTATGGGCACAAAAGTCTCGAAATCGGTCCGACCGCAACACCTACCTCAATACGTAGGATTTGCCCAAGTTCAAGACGCGTTGAGTGTTTCGCGGCGAACCGTTGAGCGGATGGTGCGCGATGGTAAGTTTCCGAAGCCAATACAATTGTCTCCGAACCGCGTGGGCTGGCGTGTCGAGGCCATTACGCAGTGGCTAGCGGAGCGAGAACGAAGTTTAACTGCCAAAGCAGTCGCACTCCCAGAAGACTTAAGTCCGGACGAATTTGAGATGACGATGAAGTCCCTCGCCGCGGGGTATTTGTCGTCGCAGTTGGGGCATGGCGTCAGCGCCAGTGAGATTTCGGTCTCGATTGCACCAAGATCTGCGCCCGTTGGACAGGCGGTCGATCCAAAGTCAGCTGCAATCGACGAATTCGACGGGCGCTTCGATCACTTTGAAGTTGCTCGTGCGCTCGTCGTAACGGCTTGGCTGTTCCCGTCACTGCGCCCCTGGATCGGTCAGTGTGTTGACGGCGATGCTAAAAGAGTCGTGTCAGACCCAGAGGTTCTACGTGACTTCGGAAGTCTGGCCATGGTTGACCAAGATTGGGAAGAAAACCAAGCCGAAGTTGAGCGCCGTCGGCAGTCATCTCTTTGATCCAAAAATCGCTCGATCGGTGCCTTCACCCTAAAAAAAAAAACTTCAAATTCGCCACCTATCGGCATTTCGCCAGAATTGAGCCCACTCGCTCAAAAACGAACAATCTCAAGCCGAGTTACAAACGCTTGGGAGAGTTCATTTTTTGTGACGATTTCACGAAAAAATAGCCTAACACATTGATTTTGTTACATTATATTGTTGACGACCACGATTGTATGGGGTATTCTAGCGAGGGCCTAGGCCTACTCCTCGCCCCGTTCTTGGAAATTCGAGGGTGTCCTAAGCCCCTCAAAATGAGTGTCTTCGTCCCCCGTTTTGAACGGTGTCGTCATGATTGGAAAACAAGCTAAGGTCCTGTCGCGAGATGACCTTAAGAGATTGATTGAATTTAGCACTCGCGGCTCGATGGCCTATCGAAATCGCGTGATGGTTTTGCTGGCCATGCGGGCAGGGTTACGAGCTGCCGAGATTTCAAAACTAACATGGGACATGGTTTTAGACGCAAATGGTGGCGTCGCAGCGCTACTCGTTGTTCGAAACACAATCGCCAAATGTCGACGCGGCCGACGTGTCCCTACTCATCCGCAATTGAAGCGTGCTCTCAGCACACTCAAATATGAAACTCCAAAGTTGGATGTTCGCTCACCAGTGATCCTCTCGCGCAGAGGTGGCGAGTTCAGACCCAATAGCGTTGTCAATTGGTTCATTACCCAATGCCGGGCTGCAGGCCTTGAAGGATGTTCCTCCCATTCGGGCCGACGAACATTCATCACACAAGCCGCGCGCCGCGTCCACAAAGCAGGCGCCAGTTTGAGGGATGTTCAGATCCTCGCAGGGCACCGTTCGATAGAAACCACACAGCTATACATTGATGGCGATACCGACGCCCAACGGCGCTTGGTGGCCATGATTGACAGGAGACTGTGATCATGGCTCGCGATGAAAATGACAAACTCAATTCACACGCAATTCAAACGCTAAACGACGCGTTTCGCAAAACCTTCCTCCGCGGTTCAGTTCTGTTGACCGCGGGGATCATTCAATTAGGTCGCGAGTTAGAAACACAAGTCCTTGCATCTGTGACCGCAGTCCGTAGTAATAATTCCAATCTATCCAAACACTGACCAGCCCGTGCGTTGCGCCAACAATTCGAGTGCGCGTGTCCCGAGAAGCGAATTGCCTTGCGCATTCAAACCAGGCGACCAGACCGCAATCGCTGCCCGGCCCGGCGCGATTGCCAATATGCCGCCACCGACACCGCTCTTGCCGGGCAGGCCGACGCGAAACGCGAAATCTCCCGAACCATCGTAGTGACCGCACGTCAGCATCAGCGCGTTAATGCGGCGCGCGCGCACTCGCGACACAATCGATTGGCCGGTATAGGGATCACGTCCGCCGTTCGCCAGGAATACGCCGGATTGCGCCAGCTGACGGCACGTCATTTCTATCGCGCACTGGTGAAAATAAACGCCCAACGTCATTTCGACGGGATGCACAATGTTGCCGAACGAACGCATATAGTTCGCAAGCGCGACGTTCCGATACCCCGTCGCCTGCTCCGAACGTGCGACCGCCGGATCGATAGCAATCGCGTCATCGTTTGCTGCAACGCGCACGAACCTCAAGATCTCGCCAATAACCTCGCGCGGCTTATGGCCAGCAAGAAGAATATCCGAAACGACGATTGCGCCAGCATTGATGAACGGATTTCTCGGAACGCCGCGGTCATGCTCAAGTTGAACGATGGAGTTGAATGCCGTTCCCGAAGGTTCACGCCAGACGCGTTCCCACAGGCTGTCGCCGACTTTGCCGAGCGCCAGAGTCAAGGAAAACACTTTGGACAGACTTTGAATTGAAAACGGTTCGTGTGCGTCTCCCGCAGACACCGTTTCGCCGTCGAGGGTTGTGATCGCGATTGCAAATTTGTTGGGATTAACTTTCGCAAGCTCTGGGATGTAGTCGGCTACTCGTCCTTGGCCAAGTTGCGACTTCAAGTCATCAAGAACGCCATCAATGAGTGATTGCAAGGTGAGCATATTGGCTTACATAAGCTCCCCAACCAACTGCCATCTGTCACCGGAGGTGGGCATGAGACGCCAGACATCCGCTTTCAGCCTAAATCCCCACGATGTGAGGAGAGGGGCGTGGTCTCTGCCGATTCTAATTAAAAGGTACGACTTGAAATGGTTGCAAAAGGACGCCGCACAGCGATACCGGTTGCAAGCGCTGAGCCCAAAGACAAACTTGGCCGCCATGAGGAGTTTCTCTCTATCGCGCTTCGGCTGTTTTCTGAGCGCGAATTCTCTGCAGTCACGATTAAGGTGATCGCCGCTGAGGCCGGCGTAAACACGGCTTTGCTCTACTATTATTTTAAGGACAAAGAGGACCTGTTTCGCGCAGCACTTGAGCACGCTGTCGCTGATGCCATGACAAAATATGCCGAAGTTGCCGCAAAGCATTCCGATCCTGTGGATCTGATCGACGACTGGTTCCAAATGCATTTGGAACTGGCACCTCAAATTCGACGTCTCGTGAAAATTCTCATGGACTATTCGTTGTCTGGTTCTCAGACGCGCAGCCTCGACGACATCATCAGCAAATTCTATGATGAAGAAACGCGGATTCTTTCGGCTGCTATAAAGCGCGGACAAAAAAGCGGCGCGTTCCGGTGCGTCAATGCGAAAAAAACCGCAGAATTCGCATCGACGCAACTTGACGGCATCATGGCCCGATCGCACATCGTACCCAACCTGGATTTGCGCAGTGCCTTCAACATGCTGCGCGACGTCTTCCGGGCCTATGTCACGGCGCCACCCAAGACATAAGCGAGGGTCTCGGCCGCCTTCCGTGGCCGGCAGGAATCGCGCGCTCACCGTCATCGTCCACTCTCCATTCGGCGAGATGTAGACCTCATCCCTTCGTTTAACAGACGCGGCGACTTCAGTTCGTCAATTGCCTGCGCCGAGCATTCTTCAGATGAATCCGGATCGGCTCGATCAATTGTCCAGTCCACCCACCGTTGCGTCAGGAATAGACCCGAGCACGGTTACAGAATGAGCAGTAGTGGTCCAGCACGGTGCAACAAGGACCAAATTTTGCTTGAGAATCAGTCCGGATTTCTAAGATCCTGCCATCCAGCGGGGTTTCTGCACCTGCGAGGCACCGAGCCGCTTCGGTGTACCGTGCCAATCGAATCGAGACCCAGAGTTATGTCTCGCTCACGCGGCTCAAGTACGAATGGTCAAGCGGCGGAACCTCGATCTTGCCTTTCTCAATAATGGCCGACAGATCTTCCACCATCCACTCGAACAGTTTCTTGCCCTGCTGAGCGCTGGCAAGACTGGGTTTGCCGGTCACGCCGTTGAGGCTCGTGCGGTTGACCGGGTGCGCGAAGACCAATCCGGCTGTCCGGTCCGGATCATCGGCGGAAGTTATTTTTTCCGGCCGCGCGATCTGAGGCGCAACCGCAAGCATTAGAGAGGTCTCGGATGCGTTCGCGTGCCAGTCCTCGGCGTCCGAAAAATTAATCTTCCTGACACGCTCGCTTAACATCGGCGTGTTGATTACAGTTATCATCATGTCGTCATGCTCGGCCCGCAGCATTTCGAGTGCACAGCGCAACGGCGCTGCGTTTGTGACGTGCGTGTTGATGATGAAGAGACGGCGAATGCCGCTGTAATACGCCCAATCGCCGATTTCCTTTACCACCTGGATGAGAGTCATGGGTTGCAACGCAATAGTGCCCGGCCAGCGCCTACTGTGCCCTAGAGAACAGCCATATGGCATGGCGGGGAGCACGGAAACTTTCGTGCGCTCCCCCACCGCTTTGCATAGTACGTCCGCCAGCACTGTATCCATGCCGGTTGCGAGCTGCGGGCCGTGCTGTTCGGTTGCGCCGACCGGCAGAATTGCAGAATTACCAGCTGCGCGAATGTCGACGGGAAGCTCTTCCCATGTTCTCTCAGCCCACAACATTCTTTGCTCCATCGTCGTTGACGGCGAACCCATTCAAATATTGCCTATCGCACTCAGAAGAACTTGAGATACCGCGCGCGCTCCCAATCGGACACGTGGTTCAGATAGCTGATCCACTCATCTTGCTTATAGTCCAGCCAAGCCTTGTGCATTGAGGCGCCGAATACCTTTTTAGTGAGGGGATCTGCAGCATAGGCCTCCAAGGCTTCGCCCAGCGTTGTCGGCAGCCGGTTGACGCCGAGCTTTTTTAGCTCTTCCGGGCTTTTCAAGTACATGTTTTCGGTGTGCGGCTCACCAGGATCGGCCTTCTCGGCGATGCCCTCGAGGCCCGCTGCCAAAACAAGGGCAGCGCCGAGATAGGGATTGCACGCGCTATCGGTCGCGCGCAACTCCACGCGTCCACCGCCGAGTGGAATACGCAGCGTGTTCGTGCGATTGTTGTTGCCGTAACAGGCCCACACGGGCGCCCAGGTAAAACCGGACATGGAACCGCGAAGCACCAGACGCTTGTAGCTGTTGACCGTTGGTGCGACGACGGCGCAGATTGCGGGAAGATGCTTCAAGACGCCAGCAAGGAACTGATAACCGAGCTGGGACAAGCCGCAGCCGCGCGGATCCTTCGCGTCGGCGAACAAGTTTTTGCCAGTCTTCTTATCGGCCAACGACATATTGAAGTGCGCCCCGCTCCCGGCGCGGTCGGGATATGGTTTGGGCATAAACGTCGCAAAAGCACCATGCTTACGGGCGATTTCGTGAGCCATCATACGGAAGAAGGCAAA
>JANNFX010000110.1:0-51694 GCA_031380225.1 Hyphomicrobium sp. | reverse complement strand
CGCGTGTCGGTGGCGATATTCCCCGCGCCATCATAGGTTAGCGAGCGCTGCGTGACGGCGTTGCGGACCACCGACGCCAACCGGTTCGACGTGCCGGGATAGGTGTAGGTGTCGGTCACGCCGGCGATGGTCTGCGAGGTGCGGTTGCCAACGCCATCGAAGATCCAGCTCTGGCTGCCGCGCATCCCTTGGCGGCACATTGTTTCGGCTTTGGACTGGACTGAATGGATTGAGCGCCAATTGTTTGACGTCCGCATTTGAGGGTATTGCAGCGCTGACTCAAGCGCTGAGCGACGCGGACATATTCGGAATTATTCAAGGCCCCGTTCTCCTACTGCGCGCGTCAGAAGGCTTCGTAAAAAGTAGGCTGAATGCGTTTCTCAGTTCGAGAATTATTCTCCACTGACCCTACTTCAAATCTGAAAAGCCGTCTCATTTGCCAGGAAGTCAATCCGCCAATGAATCTCTGCGTGTCTTTGAAAGAAATTCCGGGCCGTCACCGTAACACTTAGAGCATCACCGGCCCGTACGGAATCGCGCTCGCGATTCACCGGTCCAGTAAAGATGCTCTAGAATCTAAATTCTAGAGCAATCTCATCCGATCCGGGGATCGCCATAGCGAATCTGCCGATCGGATATTGCTCTAGTGACGCCGCGATAGCTGTAAGCTGGCGGGCGGCGAACGCCGGCAACGTTTCGTCTTCGGCCATCGTGAGCGCGTCTACCTCGGGAGATACCGGCATGAAGCACCCCATCCTCGTCGCCATCGCCGCCGCATTGGCCGTAAGTCTCTCAGTCAGCACAATGCTCAATGCCGAAGAGGCCTATATGCCAATCGTCGATCCCGCCGATTTTTCGGCCACAATCGACAATCCATACTTCCGCATGCCTGTCGGCAAAACAATGTATTTCGAATCCAAGACCAAAGACGGTCTCGAAACTACGCGCATCGAGATCACTGGCGACAAGCTGATCGTCATGGGTGTCGAAACGCTGGTCTATTGGGACCGCGTCTACCTCAACGGCCGGATCAAGGAAGAGACGCACGACTACCTCGCCCAGCATAGCAACGGCGACGTCTGGTACTTCGGAGAGGACGTCGACAACTACGAGGACGGCAAACTCAAGAACCACAACGGCTCGTGGCTTGCCGGCCGCGATGGCGCTCTACCTGGGATTTGGCTGAAAGCCAATCCGAGAGTCGGCGAGGTCTACCGCGAAGAATACTATCAGGGCCACGCCGAGGATATGGCCAAGGTGATGTCGGTCTCGGAGACGCTGACGACCAGCCTCGGCAGCTTCATGAATTGCATTAAAACCGAGAACTGGACGCCGTTAGAACCCGATGTCAAGGAAGCCAAGCACTATTGCGCTGACGCCGGCGGACCGGTGCAAGAGGACAACATCACCGAAGACGAGACCGACACTCTGATCAAAGTCGAAAACGGAGGTTAGCGCAATGCTTTCGGCCTCACATCGGGTCATCGAGCAATGATCACGAGCGTGGGTCATTCGGCAGCCATAGCTTTCAGGGAAGCAATATTGTTAGGGAACCCGAGTACGACGAGCAGCCCCGGTCCGTTGTCGCGAAGTTCGATTTTGACATCGTGCACTTCTGCGATCGCGGCAACAAGTGCGAGGCCAAGCCCGCTGCCTGCCGTCGTACGGCTTTTCTCCAGCCGGTAGAAGCGCCGGAACACATTGCGGAACTCGTCGTTCGGGATACCCAGGCCGTTGTCGCTGATTTTAACGACAGGACCAATCGTTGTGAGTTCGGCGACAATCGATATCCGCGATCCAGATGGACAATGACAGATCGCATTTTCAACGACGTTTGCGAACAGCTGCGAAAGTAAGTCTTTGTCACCCAGCACTTCGAGGGCGCCCAACCTGTCAAGGTCGCTATCTAAGGTCTGTCCGGCATCTTCAGCAACGGCTGCATAGGCATCAACGACCGTCGCCAGCACGTGTCGAAGGGACTGAGCGGTAAACCGTTGCTTCTGCATGCCGCCCTCGATTTGCGCGATGCGTAGCAGGGCGTTGAACGTGTCGACAATCTTGTCGATGTCACCGACGCTCTTGTCGACAACATCCCGATACTCCGGTGCAGAACTTGCCGTCTTACTGGCCCTCTGAAGTCGTTGTCTTACGCGGCCAATCGGCGACCTGAGATCGTGTGCTATGTCTGTGGTAGCCTGCCGGAGGCTTGCAACAGACGATTGCAGACGGTCGAGCGTAGAATTGATCCGGCCGGAAATTTGGTCCAATTCGTCTCCGGAAGACCGCAACGGGATTCTGACCGAGAGATCGCCGCCCGCAGCCGCGTCCAGCGCTCGTGAAATGACATCTATGCGCCGGCGTGCTCGCATCCCCAAAAGCGCACCACCGCTGAGACCAGCGGCAGCGGCAATAATCAAGGCCAAGCCTAGCCCCTCCCACACCATGTCTCTCGCTTTGAGCTCTTCGCCGTCGCCCGAACCGATAAACAAATGACCGCCAGGTACGGCCTGCCATTTTCCCATCACACCGCCTATGCCAGCGGGCCTGTTATTGCCGGTATATCCGAGGCTGTTCCATGGCAACTGCAACCAGCCGTCAAAGCGCGGCACGGTCTTGACGTTACCGGCGATGAATTCATCGCGTTCGTTGACCAAAAGATAGACAGCGTCTTCGTCGACCAAATCTTCGAGAGCGTCGCCGTTGAGGCTTGAAAGCGCCGCTTCACTCTGGTTACCAAGCGCCCGGTGGACTGCCTGGTGCATTTCCATAACATCCGATTTTTGATGTTCGTCGAGATCCAGACCAATTTTGATATACAGTGCAGCGAAGGCAACAATCGTTGATGCCGCAAACAGGCAGACAAAGAGTACGGCCATGCGTACTGCCGCACTTTGGTGCAGTTTAACCCTCTTCATCAATCTTGTACCCCCTCCCGCGAATCGTGTGCAGCAACACGAGATCAAACGGACGATCAATTTTTGTCCGCAACCGGCTTATGTGAGTTTCTACCAAGCTCGTCTTGGGTTCGAAATGAAAATCCCAGACATGTTTGAGCAGCATAGAACGCGTCACGACACGTCCGGCATTCTGCATCAATAATTCAAGGAGTGCGAATTCACGCGGCAAAAGGTCGATCATTCTTCCGCCGCGAAAAACCTTGCGTGTGATCTGACTGAGTTCGAGATCGGCGACACGGATTGTCGTGCTCTTCGATGCAAGTCCACTCCGGCGCGCCAGCGCATTGATGCGAGCCAAGAGCTCGCTCAATTCAAACGGTTTGACAAGATAGTCGTCGGCCCCGGCCTCAAGGCCAACAACCCGGTCTTCAACCCCACCGAGCGCGGTCAAGCAAATCGCCGGCGTTACGATCTCCGCGCCGCGCAGTTCTCTGATCAGCGTTAGGCCATCCATGCGCGGCAGCATTCGATCAACGATAAGAACGTCGAACGATTGCGTCGCTGCCAATCGGAGGCCGTGGTCACCCAGTGTCGCGTAGGTTACGGCATGGCCCGCCTCGGTCAGGCCGTCGCCGATGAACTCTGACGTCTCGAGATCGTCTTCAACAACTAGTATCCGCATGGAGTTATTCCGATCGGATCCTGTGCCTGGAGATTGAAGTGGCGCCAATGTTATCCGCGAATGATATGGCAATCCAATGATTGTTGCGGGTCGCTTCATTGCCGTGCCCAGAAATGGGGATAACGCGACTTGCGCCCGTTAAGGCTGCGCGGGCTTTTATGTTCAATCTTGCTGTCGTGCTCCCCTGTTTCGGCCTCAATGTACAACCGCGCTCGACGACCCGTTAATGATGGCGACACCGGCCGCGATCAAGCACAGGCCAAGTATCGCTGGGGTATCGAGCGATTGTTTGTACAGTAAGTAGCCGGAGAGCGCGATCAGGGCCGTGCCGACGCCAGCCCAAATGCCATAAGCGATGCCCATGGGCACGCTTCGCAACGTGAGTGACAGGAAAAACAGTGCCGCTGCATATCCGATGACAACGATCAGCGACGGCAAAGGCTTGGTAAATTCTTCCGTGGCATAAAGTGCAGCCGTCGCCGCCACCTCGCCGACAATTGCAATGGCGAGATATACGTAACCCGCGTTCAGGAAACTTCCCATTGTGCCGATGTCCGATCCTATTTGAAGTCGTCTTCCATTTGAGCCATCAACGATGTCGACTCCGATGTCCGCGCGCACATCGCAGCATAAGTGTAGAACGGTGGTGGAGAGCCAATCCCTTCCGCCAAAGTGCGGCGATTGTCGAATACGACGCCGCTCTCGGCAAAGCGTGCGTAGAGCCCCAACGCCTTAGACAATAGCCAAGGGTTGGCATCGCCGAGCATCTTTCGCTTTTCATAGACTGCTTTCGTCAACTGCCGGTCGTCGACCTTCAGATAGCCGGAGCGGCCGTGTGGTGACACTTTGCGGCCTTCCGCGATTGCCGAATCGAGCTGCGAAATCGTCGAGTAGGCCGTTTCACCCGACGACAAATGATACATGTTGTAGGAAAGTTTCTGCTTTGTCGTTAAGCCGACCAGAGCCTGCGCAACCCAATCGACAGGCACGACATCCATGCGATCATCGAAGCCGCACGAAAACCGCCCTAGAACTTGCACGGACCGGAACACCCAGTAGATGCTGCCTGAGGGTTGTGTGCCATAGCGCGTATGACCCACAACAATCGACGGGCGGGCGGATACAAACGGGAAGTCTGGGTGGAGCCGGCGAACAGTGCGCTCGAACTCTAGCTTCGATTCGGTGTAGGGGACGATGTGGGTTGACGAACCAAAGTCACAGTCTTCGGCAACCAGCTTGTCGACGTCCATGCCGACACACCAGGCCGTGCCGACGTTAGTGAAGCGCTGAATTCTGGCACATTTCTTCAGCACCTCCACAAAAGCCAAACTTGCATCGACGTTTATTGCGCGGATTCGCGGGTGATTGGAGAACGCCGTGACGGCAGCCGAGTGGATGACGTGCGAGACGCCGGAAATGCGCGGATCAGTCAACAGTCTATTAGCGTCTTCAAGACCGGCGACAATTATTTGATCATCGGAGAGCAAATCGTCGACAACGGTTTCGGGCATGAACCGCTCGAGGCTATGGACAATGCGGTTCCGCGCCTCGTTGATGTCGCCGGCGCGCACCATGATGAGAGTTCGCGGCCAATATTCGCTGTCGATCAATTCGGCAAGGACCGCGCCGCCGATGAACCCGGTCCCGCCCGTGACGAGCAACTTGTCAACCGAAGTCGACCTAGTTATTTGCATCTTCGATGGATCGAGAGAGCAAACCGGGTCCGTTGATTTGCTCGCGACGGCCGGCGCAACACTCGAAGTAGCGCCTTCGAAGTCGCGCACGACGGAGTGGCCATAAAGGTTGAGCGACATGTATTCCCCTTCAGTGAGCTATTGCTGGCCGATCCCCACCGTCAGCAAAATGTTAGTCTCTGCACACTGTGTTCGAGCTAGCGTTCAGATCGCGACTGCATTCCGGCTGGCACATCGCAAATTTGTAAGGTTGCGTTGCGATTCCCATTTAGTTTGATCGCGTTGCAGGAATGCCCTCGCCGCCAATTCGCAGCACATCGGGACACTTGTCGTCGTTCAGGGCTTCTGTCTGGTTCTGGCGATAAGCGGATCGCAAGGCGGCGTAGCCGTCGAGCGATGTTCGATCGAGTTTGTCGAGATCCGGGGCTGCTTCGAGGCTGCGGTCTAAGGCGTCGAGCCCCGCGATTGGCCACACGGCGGCAGTCCAACCTGCCCGGCTCAGTCCAAGCGAAACGGGATCGACAACGTATTCGGCCGCGGTGCCGGCTGCGCCACGAACATCGGACGGACCCAGCACGGGCAGCATCAAATAGGGACCGGCAGGAATACCCCATACACCTAATGTTTGACCAATATCGTTATCATGGGCGGCGACGCCATAGTCCTTTGCTACGTCAAAAATGCCGCCGACACCCAGTGTGGAGTTGACCATGAAGCGGCGCAGCGAGGCACCGGCTGCACATTCCTTGCCCTGCGCCAAGTCGTTGGCGAAGGTTAGTGGCTCGCGCAAATTGACAAGTACATTGTGTACGGCTGCCGCCAACGGCGCGACAGGTGATCCGGCTGAGGCAATCATCTGCAACGGCAACAGCACCTGCCGCATCTCCTTGTTCGCGGCATAGACTTCGCGGTTGATGGGCTCGATCGGATCATTGAGGCGCTCCACTTCCGCACGCGCCGCTGGATCATTTGGAAGACTCGCGCAGGAAGCGAGGCCAATCGCTGCTAAAATTGCGGATGACGCTGAAAGACATCGCCGCAACTTTAAAAACCAATGCATGTTGACCCTTCCCCCCGGCATCCCTAAAATCCCTTCGCTTTGAGTGCAGCGGTCAGGGCATCGAGATTTCCATTGGTTGACCGCAACACTGAGCCATAGTCCTGCTGGGTCGTGACGTTGGTGCTGATCCCGTCGATCACGACGTCGAGAAACTTTTCGGCTCCCGCAGGCCCGGTAACGATCCAGTCGACATCGTAAGATTTGTTGCCGGTTGGCGTTGCGATTGTGGTCTGCACGATGGTCACGCCTTCAGCGCCTACGTGGGTTCCTTTGACCTGCAGTGATTCACCGGCATAATCGAAAAACCGTTCCGTATAGATACTCGCCAATGCACTTTGGAATATGTCTTGGAAGCGGCTCTGCTGATCGGGGGATGCTTTGGTCCAATAGGGCTCAGCCACAAAGCGGCTGATCACCGGCACGTCAAAATTTCTCAAAATCACGGTGCGGAACTGCGCTCGCCGTTGGTCCGCCGGCAATGCGCCGTTCGACAAAATCGCGATGGCCTCAATCGCTGACTTCTGTACGAATGCGGATGCGTGATTTGTTGCTGCGACTGCTGCCGCGCCAAATATTGCGATGCCTGCAATCAAAGCAGATACTAAAACTGGCCAGCGCGCCGTCGAGCAGGTGCGGCGGTCTAACTGCACTCGGTTACGTTCAATTGGAGCCATACTTATCTCCTTTGCGATCAGCGATGGTGTTGGGTTCAAAGAATGCGTCGACTCGTGTGCCGGGCACGAGCTCTGCAGCCGCGTCGAGGTCGACAATGACTTCCAACGCGTTGTCTTTGGTCATGGCGCTTGGTGGCGTCAGAATTCTTGGCCGCGCCGCCGCACCAATGAGAGAAATCGAGCCTGTGAAGCTTTTGTTCGGGAAAGCATCAGACCTGATCACGACAGTTTGGCCGATCGTCAGACTGCCGATTTCGTTTTCGTCAATTTCTGCTCTGACCCGAAGCCGGTCCGTATCGCCCATCGAGACGACGACATCGTCGCTTGCGGCCGTAGCCGTATCCCCGGTTAACTTGAGAACTTGAAGGACAGTGCCGTCCAAAGGCGCGCGAATCCGGGTCTTCTCAAGCGCGGCCACGGCGATCGCGAGTTCCGCTCGCGCGACTGCAAGGGCCGATTCTGTGCGGGTGAGCTTTGGCACGTCAGAGGTGGTCAACAATACATCAAGCTTGTGTTGAGCGTCTTTGAATTGAATTTCACCAGAAAAGAGCTCGGTGCGCGCACTATCCATGGCCAGCGGTAATGAGCCGCCGGCAGCAAGTTGGTCCAGCTTAGCCTGCGCTCGCCGCTTCGCTTCCTCTACATTCGCAACCCGGTCTTCGGCAACTCGACGGACGTTAGGTACAGCCCCCGATACGGCCGTTTCACGTTCGGCTTCCCGGAATGCGACCTCGGCCTCCGCGGCCCGGACACGCGCTCGCTGCTCGCTATCATCGATATTTGCGAGAAGTTCATGCTTTACGACTTTGTCGTGCGGATGAACGTAAATGCCATCGATACGGCCCGGCGCCGAAGCAGCGATGCGGATCTCGCCGGATATTGGTTCCACCCTGCCCGGCGCAGCGGCGACCCACTCCGGACCGGTTGACGTGTCAACGTTAGCCACTGTTTTTATTGGCTCAGTGGAAATGGCATTCGAAAGGCTTGGCCACTTCGACGCGATTACTCCGGCAGTAATACCAATAGAGAGGAGCACTAGAGAACTTACGATGGATTTAAGCATGCGGACTTACTCCGCCTGAACAACCTGCACCAATTTCCGCTGCAGCCGTATCCGCAAGAATCCGCCCGTCTTCCATCGAAATGACGCGATCCGCGAACGGCAGAGCGCGCGCATCGTGAGACACCACCAACACCGCTCTGTGGTCATCCTTTGCAAGGCGCCGGAATTGCTGCATCACACCGCGCCCTGCCTCACTGTCCAAGGCGGCGGTCGGTTCATCTGCCAAAATTATACTGGGATTGCCTGCGGTTGCGCGTGCGATTGCAACGCGCTGCTGTTCGCCGCCACTCAGTTGACTTGGTAAGGAGCCTATACGGTGTCCAAGACCAACGGCCTCCAGAGCCGAACGAGCAGCCTTTCCCGAGTCCAATAAGGCACGCCCGCGAATAGCAAGTCCGGTTCTGACATTTTCAAGCGCGGTCAGGCCGGGAAACAAATTGTAGGACTGGAACACAAATCCGATATGCCGGCGGCGCAATTCCGCAAGTTGCTCGCTGTCCATGCCGCTCGCTGCACAACCTTGCACGCGGACCGAGCCGCCGGTCGGGGTCAGAATGCAGCCCAAGATCGACAACAATGTTGACTTGCCGCAACCCGACGGCCCGATCAGCAGCGTTAGCTGACCGGCAGCCACCGACAGGCCGACGCCCTTAAGTGCTCGCACGCTTGAGGCGCCGCGCCCTAAGACCATTTCGACATTGTCTGCTTCGAGGGCGGCGCTGTGCATCATTGTGCAAACACCGATGCTGGATCGACATGCGCAACTTTAGTTGCGGCCGCCAACGCGGCCGCAATCGACATGGCAAACGCCAGTACAAGCAGTACCGCGGCCAGCAATGGGGTCACATGAATTGGCATGGATGAATGAGCCGACGCAGCAACGACAACGACGTCGGCAATCAGCGCGATTAGGCATCCCGCCGCTGCTCCGATGCATGCCTGAGCGACGACAACTGCCCTCAAGAAACTCTTTGAGGATCCCATGGCGCGCAGTGTTGCGAACTCTTTGCGGTGCTCGTTGACGCTGGCGAAGAGCGTTTGTGTCATAATGACCGATCCGACAAGCACTGCGAGTGCCGCGCCTGCCAGCAACGCAATCCCAGCACCGGTTTCGAACAGCCAGCGCCCGGCGTTGCGCCGGCGGAACTCATTGGGTGTCAGCACATCTACACTGGCCATCTTAGCCGCAAGAGTTTGCTTCACGGCGACCGGATCGGCGCCAGGCGCCAAGGCGATTGCTAAGTAGGATGTGCGGGAGGCATCAGCATTGAGTAAGGTGCGCGCGAGCGACAGCGATGCAAAAACGTAAGGTGACGTTGTGAACGACCTGATGCCTTTGGTCATAACGGCAACACGGGCAAACTGGCCCTCAATGCGCGCGTGATCACCGATCGCGCCAGCACCGAGCTGATGCGAATACGAAACGTCGATCGCAACGGCATCGGGAGCGCGGAGATCGCTGACACTTCCTGCTGCGATGTCCCAAGGTGTGATAACTCCTGACTTTGGATCCGTACCGACGACAATCACAGACGTGCTGCCGCCGGGTTTGCGCCACTCGGCGAAGCCAACCAACATCGGGGTGACGCTGCTTACGCCATGAACGGCCAGGGCGCGATAGCGCAAGCTGCTGACCAGCGTCGCCGGATCGTCGAATGCATCTGTTCCTGCGGGTACGATCCAGAGATCAGCTTTCGCATGGTCGAGCATGGCCGAAATGGTCCGGTCAAAACCGGAGAGCAACCCAAGCTGTACCGTCACCAAAACCAAAGACAGCCCGATCCCGACCGCGGTCACCAAGAAACGGACGGGGTCGTGCAGCATGTTCTTGAAGGCTATGGTGCAAATCATATCCGGTGGCATCTCGCTGCGAATTGAATTCAAGCGACCCCCCGGCCACCTTTTCGTTCCGCGCGAAAGCTACACCTCTGCCTACCCAGCAATTTGGGCGGCTACCATACATGCGTGTAAGGTTGGCACGCCTCGCCGCCTTTCCCCAAAATTGTCACGTATTTGCACCGGCTTGCCGGGCGCCGCAGTGATCTGGATCGGCAGCATCCAAAGAGCATAATCAGATTTTGCTATAGTTTTTTTTTTGGTCTCGGACTGAGGAACATGACGCGGATGAGACGGTGGTCGCTTCTTGCACCTGACCATTCACCACGGTATCTAGACCAACGGAATTTTCGAACTCATAGACATCGCTTCCGGCACCGCCATTCGATGTATCGTCACCACCACCGCCTCTCAATGGTAAGCACCCGGTGAGGAATCGCCGGGTGCTTACTAAACGCCCTAAACTGGGGTGCTCCACTCGCTCCGATCTTGTAATATCGGGCTGACTGCCCTACATCCGGCAACACCACTTCGACACATCCAGGACCCGTATGGAAAGCCCGTGCATCAACGTCTGTGTGATCGATAAGGACGCCGGGTTATGCGAAGGCTGTGGCCGCTCGATTAAAGAGATCGCGGCGTGGTCGCGCCTGACACCATCTGACCGCCGCCGCATTATGGACCGGCTCGAAGAGCGCAAATTCAAGGCCGGATTGACCAAACACATGTCAGAGCCCGGCAAGGTTTCATAGGTCATGCTCGGCTGGCTGCTCGCATTGCTCTCAGGTCTGGTCATTCTGTTTTTGTTGCTCGGCGGCTCGACGGGAACTGGTGTCAGCGAAGATACCGGACGGCTGGTCTATGCCTCGGCGCTGGGCGCGTTTGTGCTGCTCTATATGATGTCACTTGCGGGCGATTACCGCGGCCGGCTCGGGTCGGCTGTCCGCCATGCTGCAGTCTGGATCGGCCTCGGCTTGGTTTTAGTGGGCGGCTATGCCTACCGCGATGAATTTAAGTCAATTACCAACCGCATTGCCGGTGAAATTTTGCCCCCCGGCCACCCGACGGGCGTGGACGCCGCTAAGCCCGGCGAGGCCGCTGTTAGGCTTCGGAAGCGGAGAGACGGATCATATGTTGCGCACGTTGACGTCGAGGGGCATGAGTTGCCATTTATTATCGACACCGGCGCCAACATAGTGGTGTTAACGCACTCCGCTGCAGAGCAGGCTGGCCTCGATGTCAAGGCTTTGAAATTCTCTGTAGCTGTCGATACCGCTAACGGCAGCACTTATGCGGCGCCAGTCCAAATTCGGGTCATGTCGATTGGGCCAATCCGGTTTGAAAACATTGAAGCCTTGGTTGCACAACCCGGAAACCTTAAAGAAAACTTGCTTGGTATGAGTTTTTTAAAGCGTTTGCGGTCTTATGAGGCGTCGGGCGATTTCCTGACACTCAGGGGCTGAACGCAACCGGCGTTGCAGCTCATCCTCAACGCATGAGGCCGGTTCATGGCACTATCCGCGGGTACACGCTCGTTTCTGAAAGAAGTCCTGAGCTGGGGCTTTTCGGCTGTCATCATGGCCGCCGTGCTGATCAACTATGATGCCCTCAAGGCTCAAATCGTCAAGGCCGCCGGCATGGCTGCACCGCAGATGGGAACGGCAAAGCAACCGCAAGAGGATGCCCAGAGTGCCGGCGGCAGTGTTGTCCTCAAAGCAGGCAGTAATGGCCACTTCGAAACGGAAGCACGCGTTAACGGCAAATCGGTCGCTGTGCTGGTCGATACCGGCGCAACCTTGGTGGCCCTCAGTTATGAAGATGCAATGCGCGCCGGGATCAGTCTCCGCGATCGCGACTTCACCGGCAGAACGCAAACAGCGAACGGCATTTCCCGCGTGGCTCCCGTGCGGCTCGATAAGGTCAGCATCGGCAGTGTCACGGTTCGCAATGTTGATGGAGTCGTTGCCGAACAAGGTAAGCTTTTCAAGACCTTACTCGGTATGAGTTTTCTCTCGCGGTTGAGCCAAGTCGATATGCGCTCAGGAAAACTGGTATTAAAGAATTAGCTGCCGTCCAATCGTCACAGGCGCCGGGTTTAGCGGTGCAAACCTCGCCCGGCACCACGGGACGCCAACTGACATCATCTCAATCACAAAAAACAACAGGACGTATCATGCTGCCGAAACCCCGCGCCGATCTGAAGCCTAATACGGCCGACTTTGAGCGCTTGCCGCTCGTCAAGCCGACCGGCTTCCGTGAGTACGATGCGCGGTGGTTGTTCCCGGAAGAAATCAATCTGATGGGCCTCAATGCCGTTGGCATGGGTATGGCGCAGTTGTTTGATGAGCGCGGCGTCAAAAAGCGCATCGTCACCGGTCATGACTATCGTTGGTACTCTGGTCACGTAAAGCAAGCTCTGATGACCGGCATGTTAGCGGGTGGCTTCGAAGTTCACGACATCGGCTTAGCGATGTCACCGATGGCCTACTTCGCCCAGTTCGATTTGGACGTCGAAGGAGTGGCCATGGTCACAGCATCCCACAATGACAATGGCTGGACCGGCATCAAGATGGGACTCGATCGCCCGTTGACGTTCGGCCCCGATGAAATGAGCCGCTTGAAGGAAATCGTGCTTGGCGGCGAAGCAAAGCCCGGCAGCGGCGGGCGCTACATCTTCGTTCCCGACATGCCGGCGCGTTACTTCAAGGCGATGACGGACCGGGCGCCGTTCAAACGTCAACTTAAAGTCGTGGCTGCCTGTGGCAACGGTACTGCCGGCGCCTTTGCGCCGCAAATCCTCGAAGCGCTGGGGCTCGAAGTCGTTCCGCTTGACGCCGAGCTTGATCATTCATTCCCGCGCTACAATCCGAACCCCGAAGACATGGAGATGCTGCACGCCATGGCGGAAGCCGTTCTGAAGCACAAGGCCGACGTCGGCCTCGGCTTCGATGGTGATGGAGACCGTTGCGGTGTTGTCGACAACGAAGGTCATGAAATCTTTGCCGACACCGTCGGCGTCATGCTGGCTCGCGATATCTCCGCCCAACACAAGAACGCAATTTTTGTCGCCGATGTGAAATCGACCGGCTTGTTCATGACCGACCCGGTGCTGCAGGCCAATGGAGCTAAGGCTCTCTATTGGAAGACCGGTCACTCGTATATGAAGCGCTACACCTTCGAACAGAAGGCATTGGTCGGCTTCGAAAAGAGCGGCCACTACTTCTTCCAGCCGCCGCTTGGACGCGGCTACGACGACGGGCTCGTTGCGGCGTTGGCCATCTGCGACATGCTTGAGCGCGCGCCAGGAAAAACCATGGCCGACTTGAAGCGAGAGCTGCCCAAAACTTATCAGTCGCCGACCATGTCTCCCCACTGCGGCGATGAAGTGAAATATGGTGTCGTCGACAATGTGGTGGCGCAATTCGAAGCGCTGGCCAAAAGCGGCGGAACGGTCGCCGGCCAGAAAATCCGCGATCTGGTGACCGTCAACGGCGTGCGCGTCACGCTTGAGGATGGCACCTGGGGCCTTGTCCGAGCTTCATCGAACAAACCCGAACTGGTGGTCGTGGTCGAAAGCCCCGTTTCGGAAGCCAACAAAATCGCGATCTTCCGCGATATCGAAGCCCGCTTGGCCAAGTTCCCGGAAGTTGGGGAATATAATCAGAAGATCTGACCGGCAACGAACCTAACGGCTTTGCTTTTCGCTTGTGGTGCGGGTATTCGAATTGCGATAGTCGCAACCGAAGGCCCGGCCGCACACCATGACTGATATCGCCGTCGAACCAGCCACTACGGTTGCTCCAACTCCCTGGTACAAGCTCCTCTACATCCAGGTGATGATCGCCATCGCGATCGGCATCCTGCTCGGGCATTTCAATCCTGAGTTGGCTCAGCAAATGAAGCCGCTTGGCGACGGCTTCATCAAGCTTATCAAGATGGTGATCGGGCCGATTATCTTCGGCACCGTCGTACTCGGCATCGCCAGCATGCGCGATCTCGGCCAAGTCGGCCGCGTCGGCGTCAAGGCGCTGGTCTATTTCGAGGTAGTGACGACGCTCGCTTTGATCATCGGCTTGATCGTTGCGCATGTATTCCAGCCTGGCGCCGGCATGAACATTGATCCCGCAAGTCTCGATACCAAAGGCATTGAAACTTACGTCTCCAAGGCCAAAGAACAATCGACGATCGAGTTTCTGCTCAACATCATTCCGACTTCGCCGGTATCCGCCTTCGCCGAAGGCAGCATTTTGCAGATTTTGTTTTTCGCCATTCTGTTTGCATTTGGTCTTCAGGCGCTGGGTGCCAAAGGCGACGGCCTGTTATCGTTGATCGATCAAGCGACGAAAGTTATGTTCAAGATTGTCGGCTACATCATGATCGTGGCGCCGGTTGGCGCGTTTGGCGCGATGGCGTTCACAATTGGCAAGTATGGTTTGGCTTCGCTGATCCCGCTCGCAAAGCTGATGGGCGTATTCTACCTAACATGCGCGCTGTTTATCACCTTCGTGCTCGGCACGGTGGCGCGCCTCACTGGCTTTTCGCTGTGGAAGCTGATCCGCTACATCCGCGACGAGCTATTCATCGTGCTCGGCACCTGCTCGTCGGAAACGGTGCTACCGCGCATTATGGCCAAACTCGAAAAGCTTGGCTGCGACAAGCAGGTTGTTGGCTTGGTTATTCCAGCCGGCTATTCATTCAATCTCGACGGCACCTGCATCTATCTGACTTTGGCGTCAATTTTTCTGGCGCAGGCGACGAACACGGATTTGACCTGGGGGCAGGAGCTAGGCCTGCTCGCGGTGTTGTTACTGACATCGAAAGGCGCTGCCGGTGTCGTCGGCTCGGGCTTTATCGTCCAGGCGGCGACGCTTGCTTCAACGGGCGTCATACCGGTCGCAGCAATGGCGATCATTCTCGGCGTCGACCGGTTCATGTCAGAAGCGCGTGCGTTTACAAACTTGATTGGCAACAGTGTTGCGACATTGGCCGTTGCGAACTGGGACGGCGCACTCGATAAGGAAAAGTTGCGGGCGGAGTTGGATCGTTCAGCGTAACCTGCGATTTAATGCTGTTCGCGTACCAGCCAATATGGCGCCAGTTGAACTGCCAGAGTGGCGATAACGATGAGGGCGGCGCCGATCCAATTTATTAATGCTAAGCGCTCACCTAGTATGAGCGCGCCACAGAGCGCCGCAAACAAGTTCTCGGTTGAGATGAGGATCGCGGCTTCCGCAGGGGGTGCATATCGCATAGCGATAATCAAGACTGTAAACGTTAGCGCACTCGACAGAACGCCCACGTAAGCAATTGCGACCCACGCGCTTTGCAAAGCTGCAAGTGAAATCTGTTCTGTAGGAACCGCAACGGCCAAGCCCGCAACTGTGACGATCCAGAACTGTACGCACGTGAAGAGCAATGGCCTGTCATGTTGCACTGCGCGTCCGGTAAGTACGACGTGGAGCGCCCAAATCATCGCGCTCATTGCAATCAGCCGGTCTCCGGCCGACAGAGCACTAAGGTCGCCGCCGCCGAGTAGCCATGTGCCGGCAAAAGACAAGGCAGCCGCAGGAAAAACCAAAGTCGCGGGCCGTTGCCGTGTCACGATCCAAGCGATAAAGGGGACGCAGATGACGTACAGCGCCGTCAAGAATCCCGCATTGGTCACGGTTGCGGTGACTAGTCCATATTGCTGAAGCGCTTCGCCAGCGAACAAAGCCGCACTTGCAAAAGCTGTGATGTGCCAGAATTCGGATGGGATCGGCTGTTTGTGGGCACGTGTTTCCCAGACAGCTAAAGGAACCAGCGCAAGTGCGCCGACGAAAGACCGGGCGGCAATGAACGTCATTGGCCCAATAAATTCCATTGCAGATTTTTGAAAGACGAAAGCCAATCCCCATATGGCTGCAACCAGCAGCAAAAGTAGATCGGCCTTGAGGCGTGTCATGTGTCAGGGATCTCACAAGGGCTTAGGGCTATTGCCCAATTAAGGTCCACAAGAATCTCGCCACAACGCAGGTCAAGAAGGCGGCGAATGCCAGCTCCAACGTGCGTTTATGGATGCCGTGCGCGAGGCGGACGCCATAGGGGGCTGCGAAGACGCTGAGTGGAATAATCAACAGTGCTGCTGCATTGACGTAGCCGAGCGAAAACGGCGGCAACCCTGCCGCGCCCCAACCCGACCAGATATAGCCAATCAATCCCGGCACCGCGATCACCGGGCCGATGCCGGTTGCTGTCGCCACGCTTTGCAGTAACCCGCGTCCGTGCAGCGTTAACAGTGGAACCGTGAAGGTCGCGCCGCCAATGCCCATCAGTGTTGAAATAATGCCGATCACAAAGCCGGCGCTTTCGAGCCAAGGCGGCTGCGGCAGCTGATCAGCAATGCGCCAGTCATCGCGGCCGAGTGCCATCTTGAGCGCAAGCAGTGAGCCGAAAATCACCCACACCCATCTGAGCGCCACGCTGCTTGAGGCATGCGCGATCAATGTACCAACGATAACGCCGCAAGCAACCCACGGCGCAATGCGTTTGACGACGTCCATGTCGACGGCGCCGCGCGCGCTGTGGGCCGCAAATGATCGGAGCACTGTCGGGGCAATGACGGCCAGCGTGGTGCCAAGCGCCATGTGCATCCGCACGTATTCGGGAACGCCGGCTAGTCCGAAGGCCTCATAGAGTACGGGCACGAGAATGCCGCCGCCGCCAATGCCGAGCAGGCCCGACATAAATCCGGCGGCAAGGCCCGCAATCACCAGCGTGGCGATCAGCCAGATCACTCCGTCAGTCGCTAGCGTTAGCGTCAGGGTCATAGAACTTTGCCGGGGTTCAAGATACCGTTCGGATCGAGCGCCGCTTTGATCGCACGCATCACGTCAATTTCGGTTTGAGTTTTTATGCGGGCCAATTCATCGCGCTTCATGCGGCCGATGCCATGCTCAGCCGAGATCGAGCCGCTCATGCGAATAACCAACGCGTGGACCGCGTTTGTAATTTCATCCCAAAGGGCCAAGAACTTTGCCGTATCGGCGCCAACCGGCTGCGAGACGTTATAATGGACGTTGCCGTCTCCGAAATGCCCAAAAGGAACCGGGCGAGCGCCGGGGCACATCCGTTCGATCAGCGCATCTGCCTGGCGGATGAAGTCCGGAATGGCCGCGATAGGCACCGATACGTCATGCTTGATCGAGCCGCCTTCGGGTTTCTGCGCTTCCGAAATGCTGTCGCGCAGCGCCCATAGAGATTTGGACTGCAATTGAGATTCGGCGATCAGCGCATTGCTGGCGATGCCGGAATCAAGGGCTGACCCGAGTACCGCTTCAAGTGCTGGGTGCGCGCGATCCGCTTCGTGCGCCGACACATCAAGCAGAACATTCCAAGTTGCCGGCTTTTTAAAAGGTGCGTTTTTCTTCGCCCCGTGCTTGAGCGCAAATGCGAGCGCGCGCTCGGACATGAACTCAAATGCTGTCAGTGAGGGGCCGAGCCGGGCTTCGGTCAGCCGGAATAACTCAGCGACCTTGTCCAAGTCATCAACGGTGACGAGGGCGGTTGCAATCTCAACCGGCTTGGCCACCATGCGCAGAGTCGCCGCGGTAATGATTCCAAGCGTGCCTTCCGAGCCAATCAGGAGATCGCGGATATCGTAGCCGGTGTTGTCCTTTTTAAGCGCACTGAGGTTCGACCAGATGCGGCCATCGGCGAGAACGGCTTCGAGGCCGAGCACCTGCGCGCGGGCCGAACCGTAGGCCAATACGCCAGTGCCGCCAGCATTGGTGGCGAGGTTGCCGCCAATTTGGCAGGAGCCCTCGGACGCAATGCTTAAGGGAAACAGCTTGCCAACTTCACCGGCCGCAGCTTGTACGGCAGCGAGCGTGACACCGGCTTCAGCAGTCATCGACGACGTGGCAGCATCAACACTTCGAATGCGGTTGAGGCGTTCGAGCGACAGCACAATCTCTGAGCCATTCTCATGTGGGATTTGCCCGCCGACAAGTCCGGTATTGCCGCCTTGTGGCACCACGCCGATGCCTTTGGAATTGCAGTACGACAGAACAGCTGCAACTTCAGCCTTTGATCCTGGGCGCAACACAACTGGTGTCCGGCCAACATAACGCCCTCGCCATTCGCTCAAATACCGGGCTTGGTCAGAAGCAGCGGTCAACGCATTGGCGGCGCCAACGATTTTGGACAGGGCTGTCATATCAGTCTTAGTTGGTGCCTTGAGCGACATCGCGTTATTCCCGGGGCGCTGCGGCGCGGCGCAAACGATCGTTGATCGCTTCACCAAGGCCGTGTTCGGGGATCGGCATAATCGCAATCGATTTAGCGCCACTGGCATCGAGTCGGCGTAGCGCTGCAAACAACATTGATGCCGCTTCGATTAAATCACCGCTCGGGCTGAGATTGATCACCAGGCCCGAGGTCGCCGGGACATTGTCACCGAAGGCCAACAGCGCTTCGCCCTCGTTTACGGTCAGAGCGTCCAACCGCACGGCGGCGCGAGGTGCATAATGGCTCTGCAACTGTCCGGGCGATTGCGGCCGCTGGTTTTGATTTACCGCGCGGGCCAGCGAACTGCCGGTCATCGCTTTGATCTGCCCGGCACTAACTGCGCCAGAGCGCAGCAACATCAGCGGCCCGCCGGTCGCATCAATAACAGTACTCTCGATTCCGTGCGCGGTTGAACCGCCGTCAAGGACCAGGGCGACTTTGCTGCCGAGATCATCGACAACGTGCTGCGCGGTGGTGGCGCTGACGTGGCCGGAGCGGTTGGCGGACGGTGCCGCAATCGGGCAAGCGCAAGCTTCTAACAACGCTCGGGCGACTGGATGATCTGGAATGCGGACCGCGACAGTGTCGAGCCCGGCTGTTACGAGTTCGGAGAGGCCACTGTCACGACGCCTCGGCAACACCAGCGTCAGTGGACCTGGCCAGAATGCGGCTGCGAGACGCTTGGCCGTGTTGGTCAAATCTGCCAGTTGAGACGCCGCCTCAAGGCTTCCGACGTGCACAATCAACGGATTGAATTGTGGCCTGCCCTTGGCTTCAAAAACAGCGGCCACTGCACGGCCGTTACGGGCGTCGGCGCCGAGGCCATAAACGGTCTCAGTTGGAAATGCCACCAAATGGCCGTCGCGCAGCAAAGCCGCCGCCGTTTGGATTGATGATCCAGTGGCTTCTACAGCAGTCGAACGATGGCGCGGGCTGTTCAAGACTTCTCTCAGGCTCGGAGCCAGTTTAGGATGCTGCAGGGGGCAAAGCCGATTCGGAAACCCCGGCTAGCGAGCAGGTATCATGACCTATGACGCTCCAGTAAACGACATTCTATCAGCTCTCAAGACAGCGGCAGATTGGCCGCGACTTATGGCAAATGGCGCTGTCGGCGATCTTGATCTCGAGACGGTAGCGGCCGTTCTGGCCGAGGCCGGCACATTTGCCGCCGAAGTCCTGGCGCCGTTGAATTGGAGTGGTGACCGGGCTGGTGCCAAGTTTAACGCAGGAAACGTCACAACCGCGCCAGGCTTTAAGGACGCTTATAAGGCCTATACTGCGAGCGGCTGGACCGCATTGCCATGCCCAGAAGAATTTGGCGGCCAAGGCTTGCCGAGCACCGTTGCCATGGCTGTCTGTGAACTTTGGAACTCGGCGAACTTGTCGTTTGGTGTTTGCCCGTTGCTGACTAACGGTGCCATCGACAGCTTGCACATCGGCGGCTCTGACGAACTTAAAGCTCGATTTCTGCCGAACATGGTGTCTGGCAAGTGGTCAGGCACTATGAACTTAACCGAGCCGCAAGCCGGTTCTGATCTCGCCGCCGTGACAACCAAAGCCGTCAAGCACGCCGACGGCAGTTACCGTCTAACGGGTACAAAAATTTTCATCAGCTACGGCGAACACGATCTCACCGAAAACATTATCCACCTCGTGCTCGCCCGTGTGCCCGGCGCGCCGCTTGGCACCAAGGGTATTTCGCTGTTTGTGGTGCCGAAGTTCCTCGTGAATTCCGACGGCACGTTGGGTGCGCGAAACGATGTCGTGTGCGCCGGCATCGAACACAAGCTTGGCCTGATGGCGAGCCCAACCTGCGTGATGAAATTCGGCGAAGCAGGCGGCGCTACCGGTTATCTGGTTGGGCAAGAAAATACTGGCCTCGCGATCATGTTTGTGATGATGAATGCCGCGCGACTGGCCGTCGGCATGCAGGGAGTCGCAATTGCGGAGCGGGCGACGCAACGCGCGACGGTCTTCGCAAATGAGCGCAAGCAAGGCCGCGCTCTCAACTCAAAACCTGGCACGCTCGACGTCATCGCTGTCCATCCCGACGTACGCCGAATGCTGTTGACGATGCAGTCTCTCACTGCCGCAGCGCGCGGTATTTGCTTCGCAACCGCAGCCGCCACCGACGAAATGCATCGGGCATCCGATCCAGCTATTCGAGCGGCCGCCGCAGACCGCGCCGCCCTGTTGACGCCAATTGCCAAAGCGTTCGGAACTGATACTGCCGTCGAGGTTGCATCACTTGGCATTCAAATTCATGGCGGCATGGGTTATGTTGAAGAAACCGGCGCCGCTCAACATTTACGCGACGCGCGCATTCTGCCGATCTATGAAGGCACCAATGGCATTCAAGCAATTGACCTCATCACCCGCAAGTTGCCGTTAGCAGGCGGTAAAGCCGTCAAAGCCTATCTCAAGGAACTCGATGCAACAGTTCGCGATGTCGAGGCCATCAATCGCCCAGACTTTGGCCAGATGGCGCGCCGTTTGCGCAATACATTGAGTTCGCTTGACGCCGCATCGCGTTGGATTGGCACCGCCGTGGCGCAAGATCCAAATAGTGCGCTTGCCAGCGCTACTCCCTATCTGCGGTTGTTTTCACTCGCAGCCAGTGGAGATGCGCTCGCCAAAGCAGCGCTGGCCGCGGTCCGGGATGGCGATGCACCTCACAGAATTCTACTTGCTCGTTTCTTCGCCGAACAAATTTCAGTCGCTGGTCCCGGATTGGCGACGGCTGTGACGGAAGGCAGCGAAGCCGTGCTGACGCCGATTCGAGCCCGCGCATGACCGATGTTGAGACCACACGCGACGGCCCGGTCAATCTGCTTCGCCTCAACCGGCCTCACAAAAAGAACGCGCTGACAGGCGCAATGTATGCGGCCCTTTGCGACGCGCTGGAGCAAGGCGAAGCGTCGCGAGACGTTGCAGTTCACATCATCGCTGGACAGCCCGGCATTTTTTGCGCCGGCAATGATATCGGCGATTTTCTTAGAACTGCGCTCGGCGAAGCTGGCCTCGGACCGGACGTGCTGCGTTTCGTGCGCCTGTTGCCCCGTATCCAAAAACCACTGATCGCGGCCGTTGATGGGCCGGCCGTTGGCATCGGCACGACACTGTTGCTGCATTGCGATCTCGTCTATGCAACCGGACGGTCAACATTCTCGGCGCCGTTCGCTGATCTTGGTCTTGTTCCGGAAGCGGCGGCGAGCCTGCTATTGCCGCAACGGATTGGGTATGCGCGTGCGTACGAGATGATGTGCCTCGGAAATTCAATGACGGCCGAGCTGGCCCGCGACACCGGACTTATCAACGCCATCGTTGCAAGTGAAAATTTGGATGCGACTTGCCAAGATGCCGCCCGCCGTTTGGCGTCCAAATCAGCGGATGCGTTGAGGGCAGCCCGTTCGTTGATGCGCGGCGATCCGGCTGCCGTTTGCGGCCGGACAGAAGAAGAAGCCATCCTATTCGCCCGGCAATTGGCGACGCCCGAGGCCAAAGCCGCATTTGAAGACTTTCTAGGCAAGACTTCTCTCAGCAAGACTTCTCTCAGCAAGACTGGCCGCTAAAGCTGTTTTCGCTATAATGGTAAGGTCGCCAAGCAGGAGCAGGGTATGCCGAAGTGTCACGTCAATCGTCCGCCAGGCGGAATGGCTTTCATGTTGCTGGCGGCACTGCTGACATTGACCACGCTGCCAAGCGAAGCCGGTTGGTTGAAGGGGCTGAGCAGTATTGCCAAAGGCGGTGGCGGAGCCGCTCAGGTTGGCAAACTTGGTGTTGGTCTCGCGGCGCTCGAATTGGCGGCGTCTCACATTGCGAAATTGCCGTCGACGGGTAAGAACATTGCGCTCGCGGCCCATGCGACGCCCGAAGGTCATTGGAGCTTCGTCAACAAGAGCGGGGATGTGTTCACGGCCGCGAACGCCGATGAAATGGCTCGGCTGGCGCCAACCTTAGCGCCTGGCCTTGAGGCAGACGGAAAATTAGCATTCTATTTGTCGGAAGACAGCGCGCTCAAATACGGTTCGCATGTGAAAGCGTTGCCCGAGGGTGGCGATCTCCATATCGTTACGGATAGCGGCAGCCTGCCATTGCGACGAGTGACGGGTGGCGCAGATGGGCCAATCTTATTGGCTGAAGTGCGTCCCAACGTCATTGTCGATTTGCAGCAAACGGAGCAGTTCCGCGAAGCGCTGGCCATGCTGCAGCGGCCGCTCAACAAGGCCAATTTGCGGATGTTGTCGTTGGAAGCTGGCGGGCCGAAGCAACTGCCGTCTGTCGCCATGTTCGACAAGGCCGATAAAACGACACTGGTTGACCGGCTCGACCCGGCGGCGGTGACGGGCGCGTTGGGCAATGTCCGCGGCCAGACAGTGTTGGTGACCGGCGTTGTCGATGGCGACGCCTTGCATGTTCTTCCGAGCGGGCTCGCCTCCGACGCGCTTTCGATTTCAAAATTGCGCGAAGCGGCGGCGGCTTCCGACGTCAATTTGATCGTATTGCAGCAAGGTTCAACGCGGCAACCGGGTGGCCGCAACTGGTTGTGGCAGAAGGTGCGCGTCGATGGTCTTGACGAGGCTGTCAAGCAAACGCAATTCGCCGATTTTCTGAATGTGCTCGGTGAATCGCGCGGACAAATGAGTGTGACGGCCACGGCCGATGGCTATGGCCGCACGCTGTTGCAAGCTGTTCCTGTGACCACCAATCAAGGGGCTCTGCGAACCACTTTTGGTCCCTGGGCTGGCGAAGTCGCGGATGAACTGCGGGGCTCGATACCGGTCCATGCCTTGACCGCGTTTTTGCGCGATAGCGATCGCGAAAAGGAACTCGACGCGCGCTTCATTCCAGGCATTCCGTCGTGGATCCAAATCATGGCAGTGTTCAATTTCTGTTTGGGTCTCGTGTCGTTCGGAAATTCGTGGCCGTGGTGGGCGCGCATTTGGCCCTCTGAAGAGCGCTCGAGCTACAGCAGCGCGTTTGGTTATCACGCGGCGCGCGTCGTGCGGGTGATCGCGTATTTGTTCCTGTTCCTTCCGTTGGCTGGTGGCTTAGCGTTCTTGGTACTGTTGGGCGAACAGCTCTGGCACACCGTCACAGCACCGCTGCGTTGGTGGCGGTGGCTCAGAGGTAAAGCGGCGGGTGTTTAGAAATCGGCCTGTCGCGGCACTACTTTCCAAAATTGAAAGACAACAGCGATGGCGACCCTCAAAGGCAAGACGCTATTCATTACCGGCGGCAGCCGTGGCATTGGTTTGGCGATTGCACTACGCGCGGCGCGCGACGGCGCCAACGTCGCCATTGCAGCCAAGACCGCCGAGCCGCATCCAACGCTTGAAGGCACGGTTTATTCGGCGGCAGCTGAAATTGAAGCGGCGGGCGGAAAAGCGTTGCCGCTGGTCTGCGATATTCGCCATGAGGATCAGGTCCAAGAGGCCGTTGTAAAAACGGTTGCTAAGTTTGGTGGCATTGATGTTTGCCTCAATAATGCTAGCGCAATTTCGCTCTCCGGCACCGAAGCGACCGGCATGAAGCGCTTCGATCTGATGCTCGGCATCAATACCCGCGGCACATTTTTGACGACCAAGATGTGCTTGCCGCATCTCAAGCAAGCCGCAAATCCTCACGTTCTGATGTTATCGCCTCCGCTTGACATGTCGGCAAAATGGTTCAGCCCGCACGTCGCCTACTCAATTGCAAAGTACGGGATGAGCCTTTGCGTGCTTGGGATGGCCGCGGAGTTCGCGCCTGACCGGATTGCCGTCAACGCGCTGTGGCCGCGAACTGCGATTGCAACGGCGGCGGTGCGCAATCTGTTGGGTGGCGACAAGCTGGTCGCCATGAGCCGCAAGCCTGACATCATGGCCGACGCGGCACATCTGATTTTCACGCAACCCTCGGCCACGTTCACCGGAAAGTTTTTGATTGACGATACGTTTTTATTCGAAGTTGGCGGCGTTACGGATTTCGCGCCTTATAGCGTCACGCCCGGCGCTCCCCTGGCGCCAGATTTTTTTGTGCCTGACGCATCGCAGCCGCCTGCTGGCGTGCAATTACATTCGTCTTTAAAGCTTGGCCCCTTGGGTTAGAAATTGACAATCGAGTGTCAGTTAGCTAACTTACTTAGCTAAGAGGTGCTCTATGGCGATGTATTCAGTTCATAAAGCCAAGACCAATCTATCAAAGCTGATCGAATTGGCGGAGGCTGGCGAAGTGGTTGTGATCAGCCGGCGCGATAAGCCGGCCGTGCGGCTTGTGGCAATCGACGCCGTTGCGCCACAGCGTAAATTCGGTGCTTACAAGGGCATTATAGCTGTGCCGGGCTCATTTTTTGAGCCGCTGCCTGATGCAGAGTTGGCTGCTTGGGAAGGCCAACAGAAGCCTGCCCGCCGCAAGCGCCAAATTGCGCGGAAGAAATAGCCAGTTATGAAACTGCTTTTGGATACGCACGCGCTGTTGTGGTGGCTGTCAGGCGACAAGAAGCTGCCCAAAGCAGTCGTCAAGTTCATTGGGACAAAAGACACGGATGTCTACGTCAGTGCGGCATCAGCCTGGGAAATTGCAACCAAAGTGCGTATTGGCAAACTTCCTGAGGCGGAATGGTTGTCTGGCCAGTTCATGCGGGTGGTGAAAGATCAAGGTTTCAGCGAGCTGCCAGTTTCGATCCGGCACGGTGATCTGGCCGGATCATTGCCCGGCATCCATCGCGACCCGTTCGACAGGGTTCTTGCGGCTCAAAGTTTACTTGAAGGTATGGCTATCGCTACAAACGACATTGATCTCAAGTCATTTGGCGTCAAAGCGTTCTGGTAAGCCGGGTCCGGACATGGCTGGTGGGGAGCCATGTCCGGAGTGGCCAGAGGAGGATGTAAGACCCGCGGTGTGCGGGCGGCGCGGATCCTGAATTCCCCCGAGGCGCCCGCCCCCCCGGCGTGACCGGTTAGACGTGGCACAACTAGAAAGCCTTCTGATCGTGTTAGAAAAACGGCACTTTTACGGGGCTTTTCAGATGGCACTTCACGAAGCGTTACAGCGCGGAAATATACTCAAGCCGATGGTTTTGCTGTCGAAAACATTCGCATAGGTCTCAATTAAGCTTGATTGAGAGCCCGGCTCGAATTGTGGTCAAGTCGAGGTCAACTGCTGCATTGTTGCCACCGAGCTTGAAGTCTTCCTCGCCGAAGCCGTAGTGCATCGCCTCAACGCGGGCCGAGATCGAGTGCGTGAATGCATATTCGGCGCCGATCCCAACCGCGAACCCGGTCAGTGTTTCTGAGACAGCCGCATCGGGGCCAGCGCCTTTGATATCGAGATTATAGCCGCCGAAGGCGACGCCACCTGTGCCGTAAATCAAAAGGTTATTAAACGCGTAGCCAAGGCGCAGCCTGACGCTCGATAGCCAGTCCGCATCGGCGGCGAACGTGCGCCCGCCAGCAGTTTCTGAGCCGTCCGCGTTGGTCCAGTCGATATCACCTTCGACTCCGGCGACGACCTGCTGATATTGGTAATTGTAGCCTGCGTGCAGGCCACCCAAGAAGCCGCTGATGTCGATGGTCTGGTCAACCGCCATGGAAACATCGGAGCCGCCGGCGCCCCATCCGCCATGACCGCCGAGGTAGAGGCCGGTCCAGTTCATCGGGCCGTAGCGGTACGATCCGTCGAGCGGGCGGCGGTCGTTGGGTGAGGTGTAGGAAATGCCAGGCGCGTCATAGCCACCGAGATCGGCGGCGTGTGCGGTGCGCGGATAGGCGGCGAGCGCCAACAAGCCAACAAGTGCGAGCACGGCTCGCGTGAGACATAAGCGAAACATTGGTCAGTCCTTACGCAGTACAAACAGGACCTGGCACCAACGGGCACCAGCAAGGCTCCGTCTTCGCTCAAAAATGGTTAATGGCGAGTTAATGGCAGTGGCACTGGCCCAATTGTGTGAGGCGGGTTACAAACTGCCATGACCAAGGATACGGCAAAACGGCGCCCCGCAGCCGAACAGGACCGGCTGATAGCCTCCGCATTAAAGGCGGCTGGGCGGCCGGTCAGTGCCTACGAAATTATCGATTTCGTTCGGGGCGACGTCACATTGGCTCCTCAAACGGTCTATCGCAGCCTGGAGCGGTTGATCGAAGCCGGCGCTGTCCACAGGCTTGAAAGCTTGAACGCATTCGTGGCGTGTGCACATGCGGCTCACACCGGCACCGCGATATTCGCCATCTGTGAGAATTGCAATACCGTCCGCGAGTTCAGCGAGGCTGCGGCCGCTAAGGCTTTACAGGCTTGGGCTGACCGGGCCGGGTTCAGCGTACAGCAAATGACACTTGAACTCCGTGGCCGTTGCGCAGCCTGTACGAAGCCGTCTAGTCCGGCCGTCGCATAAGGCGGCTGCCCACTATTTTGTAAATATCTAGTGGTCTGTCCCAGACGTTTGATTCCCCGAAAGATCGTCATCCCGGCGCGACCACTTGGGAGTCACCTTGCGGGAATGGGCGGGATCCGCGCAACTTGCAATATGCTCTTAAATTTCATGCTGGCGCGGATCCCCGCCTGTACGGGGATGACGGTGCGGGGAGAGCTGAATCGGGAACCAAGTGTCAGTGCCAGAACACTAGCGAATTGAGGCAATTAAATTGCGCTCGTAAGGTCCGCGAAAGATATTAGCCAACTCGGCATTGTAGATAATATTTACACGGTAATTCTGTGGTGCGCTCAATTCGTATTTTTTAGGCAATGTTGGCTGTAGGGGGCCGGGCAGCTCGCTGACCCGGCCAATTTTTCGAACTCAAATCGTCAGCGGCTCGTTTCAACTTCGCCGCGGTCGACACGGCGCGAGAATTCGGTCTGTCCGCCAGACGCTAAGATGCGCGATTGCTCAATCCAGTTCTCGCGTTCGACCCGGCCTTTGAAATCGAGCAGCTGACTGACGCGATCAACATCGGCGCCTGTCCAATTGGCGATTTGCTCATACGTCGTGACGCCGAGCGAATTCAACTTGCGCTCGATCAACACGCCGATGCCGCGAATGCGCTTCAGATCATCGAACGCACCGATAACGCGCGGAGCGTATCCAGTGCCTGATACCGGATCTGTGCCGCGAAGCGCCTCGGAACGTACCGAGCGTAAGTTCGATAGATCGGATTTCAATTCGGCTGCTTTGGCATCAGGGGGTGCGGCGGGCGCTATTGGGGCTGCGGCAACAGTCGCCGTGACGACCGGCGCCTTGACGACTGCAGGCTCAGCGATTGCGGTTGACGTCTTAGCTGCGGCCGCAGTCGCTGTCGCGATCGCTGCGGCTGCTGCTGCAGCTGCTTCGGCTCCGATGTGCTCTTTTGCTATCGCCGCAGTAGGGGCAGCGACCGGCGGTGCTGTTGCCATTACAGGAGCAGTTGCTACCGGCTTTACTTCGACGGCAATTGGTTTGACCGGCTCTGCGGGCTTGACCGGTTCTTGTGCCTTGGCGGGCTCTGGCGGCTTAACTGGCGCTTCCGCTTGTGTCGTCACAGTCGAAGAAACCGCGCTGCCATTGACAGTCGCAGGCTTGGCCTCCGCCAGGGGTGCAGCTGGCTTGCTGACGACGGGTGCCACGACCTGAGGCGCAAGTTCCACGCGCCGCTTCCTCGAGTATTCTGTGTCGACGCCACGCGATAAAATCTGGGCCTGCTCGATCCAATTTTCTTGTTCGATACGGCCGGAGTAGCCAAGCGACTGGCTCATGCGGTTGATATCGTCCGCAGTCCATCCAGCGATCTGCCAGTAGCGGCGAATTCCGAGTGCGTTGAGGCGCGGCTGCACCCGCTCATCAATTCCTCGGATCAAGGCTAGATCATCACGGGCGGTGCTAAGTTCCTCGGAAACCAGTGAAGGCGCTGCCAAGACAGGTTCGGGCGCTTTGACGGCAACAGACTGAGCCGGCTTGGCGACAACGGGCTCAGCGGCTTTGATAACCACCGGCTCTGGTGCCTTCACGACCACAGGCTCGGGAGCTTTGACGGCAACAGGCTCCGGCGCTTTCGCAACAACGGGCTCGGGTGCTTTAACAACCACCGGCTCAGGTGCCTTCGCAGCAGGAGTTGGCGCGGGTGGTTCAGCGCGAGACGTCTGGCTCGCCATTGCTGCGGCCGCGGCGGCAGCTGTCGCTGCCGTGGCGGCTAGGGTTGAGGCTACAGGAGCCGCAGCAGGAGCAGCAGCAGGCGCGATAGTCACGTCCTTTGGCGCCGGAGCCGGAGCCGGCGTTGTGAGGGGAGGCTTCGGCGTCAAAACCGCTGCAGGCGGCGGTGGCGGTGGTGGCGGCGCCGGACGCGGTGGCTCGACAGCAGCGGGTTTGACCGGCTGAACTTGGACGACGGGCGCTTGTGTCAACACTCGGCCAAAGCGGTCGGTGTTGGCCGCAGCCGCGGCGGCAGCTGGGATCGTTGTTGTGGGCGCTGGTACTGGAGCAGCCGGAACAGCATTTACTGCAACATTTGCGGCTCGGGTGTTTACGATCGCTGTTTGCTGAGCCCCCTTAGGATCGGCCGCAGTCCTTATGGACTCGCCGGCGAGGAGCCGCTTCAGCATGCAGGCGAGGGCGGCACCCAGCAGAAATGCCGATAACAACAGCAGAAAGCTCTGCAGCAACAACATCAACATCCGTCACGTCTCCCTACTGCAATACGCCGGGCCCCGCCCGGCGCTCGCACCCACGTTATTTATTTCGATGGCTCGCGGCACGATATCCAACCGACCACCAGGCCGGTCACGAAGGCGGCTGCTACGTACCAAAACAGCCTCATAAACAAGTACGACATCAGTGGTGTCCTCTTTCGAAAGCTCATCATTCAGGAACAACAGAGAATTCGATGCGGCGGTTCTTGGCGCGGCCTTCGGCGGTAGCATTGTCCGCGATCGGCCGTTCAGCGCCATATCCTTCGGCGGACAACCGTGCTTCAGCGACGCCAGCTTTGATGAGTGCTACGGCGACGGCGGCCGCGCGGCGTTCCGATAATGGCTGATTGCGCTCAGGAACACCCTCGCTATCGGTGTGTCCCGCGATCTCGATGCGGGTTCGCGGGCAATCATTGGCAACCTGTGCGAGCTTGGTGATCGTTGCCGCGCTGGCGCGGTTCAAATTGTCGCTCGCACGTTCAAATTGGATCGTGCCCTTAGCGGCAACATCGGTGAGCAACGATTGACAGGTGCGGGCTGACGCCACCTCAGCTTTACGCTTAGCTTCAAGATCAGCCAGGCGCTTTGCCTCTGCTGCTTCTGCAGCCTTGCGCCTTGCTTCCGCTTCAAGGTCGGCTGAGGCGTCGACCCTGATTTCATCGCGGCCTCTGAAGCCGTTGGGCAAGTCCTTCAGTTGCTGGCGAACGGACGCCGCCACGCCATTGGACGCCGCCAAGCCGCGGACGAGAATATCATCACCCGACATTGACGCTTCGCCGTATTTGAGATTTGCCAGCATCTTGAGCGCGTGTGACGTTACTTTGAGCCACGTCTCTGATCGCTTCGAGACGATCGACGTCAAGTCGTCGATGCGTTGGCCTGGAAATAAGCTTTCGGCCTGTTTGACCAATTCAGCACGCGAGTTGGTATCTGGCGCATCACCTTCAATCACCAGACTGCCATCTTTGGATTTGGTGGCGAACCAGTGGAAGAACGCCGGCTGAGAACGAAGTACATCGACGCGCGCATCCGCTTCGCAGGCGCTAGCTGCAGCCGTATTCAAATCAACTGGGACCGCGATGGCCACATTCTGATCCGTCGTTGCACCCGTCACCAAAATGCGGTTTCCGTTCAGAGCGGCTTCACCCCGTTCAAGTTTACCGATACCAGCCAGTCCAGCCAGCATGCATTGCTCCCATCCGGACGGCGCACCGGCTGCGACTTGCAACTTGTCATCGATGGCCATATTCGGGAACCGTGCGCGGACGGCAGCGAGCAGCGAAGCGCGTCCGCCTTCAGATGGTACATAGCCCGTCAAAGTCATGCGGCCGTCATTTGCAGCAGCCTTGGTCGTGAACGGGTTGGCTATCGCGATCTGTGGCGGCTTCGGTGCTTTGATAGCATCAGAGACTTTGAAGCCTTTTGAACTAACACCTTTGATCGCCTGGCGGACCGCATTTGCCGTCGCTTCATCTTCGGCGTTACCGGACAACATCAGTTCCTGCCCGCGCATTTCGGCGCTGCCGTCTTTCAACTGGTATAGTTGGTCGAGGCTACTCGTTGCGGCGTCGGCCCAATTCGGGGGGGCTCCGCCAGCGACTTCAAGCCGGTCGACCAATGCAACTTTCGGGAACGTGTTTTTGGCGTGTGCGAACAGGCTTGCTTTAACGGCGTCACTTGGAACATAGCCGGACATAACCAGCTGGCTCGACGAGTACTTGGCAGCCCATGTGAACGGGTTGACCGCGGGCGGCGTCACAGTGTTGGCGCCGAGGGTCCAGCCCTTGGGCAACTTCGCTGGCACTGCGGCCTTGATGGATTTGAAGCTTGGGCTGTCATTGGCTTCGCCATCGAGCGACAGACCGGTATCGCGCAAGTTAACGGAGCCGCGTTTCAGTCCAGCTAATTGCTTCAAACCGAAGCCAACGCCACTGAGCCAGACGTCGTTTGGCGGCGCGCCGCGCGCGAGTGTCATTTCGTCGGCGATGGTCGCTTTTGGAAATGAGGCTTTGACCAGCCCCAAAATGTTGCGGCGCGCGGTTTCGCTCGGAACGTGACCTGTCAGTTGGACTTTGCGGTCATCGAGGGCGGCGGCCCAATTGTAGCTTTCGACACGCTCGACAAGGTCGGTACGGGATTTGGTGACCCGCACGCCCCACGTCCGCCGCAGTGCATCAAGCGCCTGCATGGGTTCAGTTTCATCCGAGGCCCTGCCCGTAAGAATGGCGTCCCGGCCTTCAAAGGCGATCTTGCCCCACCCAAGGCCGTCGCGTTCAAGCGCCTGCTGTGCTCTGGCCTGCAGGTCGTCTTCAATGCCAGGCCGTTCCCAGACGTTGGAGAGATAGGTCAACATTGCGATTGGGATGAGACCCCACATCCAACGCCACGGATTACATCTCATCACACCCACGTCTCCCAACTCAGCGACACTTTAAGTCATCTAAACAATCGTTCAGCCAATCAGTCGAATTTGTCCGTCATCCCGCCAGGCGGCACGCACCTTACCTATGCGCCCAAAGCCCCTCAAGCGGCTTCGAGCACGCAGCACCCGCAAAGTATTGAGACGATCCCCCGCCCCTGCAAGGACTTATAGACAACATGCGCTGAATTTCCAAGCCACTGAAGGGCCAAGTCCCGGCAGAGGAGTTTCGCTGGCGGCAGTGTTCCGCGGTCTGTTGCCGGGCAGAGACACCTCAGGCGGCTTTGCCGAGCAGGGTCTCGCAGGCATGCAGCCGGTCTAGAATTTCGGCAGCCGGGACCGGGCGGCTAAACAAGTATCCCTGGACCTCGTCGCAGCCCGCACTTGATACGAGGTCGAGATGGGCGATTGTCTCAACGCCTTCCGCCACGGTTCGCATGCCAAGAGTCCGCGCCAGGCTCGCCACCGCACTGACAATGGCCACACAATCCGCGCGCTCAGGCAGGTCGCGAACAAAGGTTTGATCGATCTTGATTTTGTCGAAAGGGAAGCTGCGCAAGTAACTTAACGAGGCATAGCCGGTGCCAAAGTCGTCGAGTGCGATTGAAACGCCCGAGCGAGACAATGCGCTGAGGATTTGATGAGTGCGTGGTTCGTCGCCGAGAAGAAGCGTTTCGGTGACTTCGAGTTCGAGCCGTTCAGGCGCCAAACCTGAACGCGCCAAGGCACTGGCGACGGTTGCGCAAAGGTCACCGGTCGAAAACTGGGTCGCCGATAAATTAACTGCCACACCAACATGACCGGGCCACGCCGTTGCTGCCCGGCAAGCCTCGTGCAGCGCCCAGGCACCGAACTCAGCGATAACGCCGATGTCTTCTGCTATTGGGATAAATTCAAACGGTGGCACTAGGCCGCGTTCGGCATGGCGCCAGCGCATCAGGGCTTCGCAAACTGTCACCCGGCCGAGGCGCAAATCGAGGATCGGCTGGTAGTGCAGTTCAAGTTCACCCGCTTCAACGGCCCGGCGCAGGTCGGTTTCGATAGACCGTCTTGATTTAAGTTTGTTCTCGAATTCATGCTCGAACATGACCGAAGTGCCACGGCCGGCTGACTTGGCCTTGTACAAAGCGATATCGCCATTTTTTAAAAGCTCATCGGCCGTGCTGCCGTGTGCCGGCGCCAAGGCAATGCCGACACTGACTCCAATCGTGGTGGATTGGCCGAAAATCTGATAGGGTTCCGACACGGCTTCGATCAGCCGATTTGCAAGGGTATGTGCGGCGTCTGCCCCTATTGTGCGGCCAGATTGCAGAATTGCAAATTCGTCGCCCCCGAGGCGGGCAACAATATCCGTTGACCTGACCACATTCTTCAGGCGCTGACTGACCGCCTTTAACACCGCATCACCTGCAGGGTGCCCGAGTGTGTCGTTGACCTCCTTGAAGTGATCGAGATCGAGCCAGAACAAAGCGAAGCCGCCCTTTGTTTCCAATGTGGAAAGCGCGTCGTTGAGTTTTTCCAAGAAATGGTGGCGATTGGCCAGGCCGGTCAGTGTATCGAATTCGGCAAGCTCGCGAATGCGGGTGTCGGTACGGTGCTTTTCAGTGACGTCTTCGTGCACGTCAACCCAGCCGCCGTCAGGCAGAGGTTGGCAATTGATCAGCATCATGCGCCCGTCTGGCAACAGCTGCAGCCGCGCGAAGTCCTGGCCGGCATGGACATTGGTCGCATGACAACCGAGCCAGCGCCAAATCTCCTCTGTGAATTCAGGGCGGCCTCCCCTGTCCCAGTGTTCGAGTATCGTGCTCATCCGGGTTCCGGGCCGGATCAATTCGCCGGGGAGGCCGTACAGGATTTGATACTCACTATTGCAAACAATTAGCCGCTGATTGGCGTCAAACATCGACAGCCCACGTGCCATATTATTCAATGCGATTTGGAACCAACTGTTGAGCTTCTCGATTTCGTTGTGGTTCCGGCGAAGCTGAACCGCATTCGATTTGAAGACCTGAACTGCGCGCGCCATATCACCCACTTCATCGGCATCGCGTGCGGAGGGAACGAGAACCGCCGTTTCGTTTTGCGCGAGCCGCGTCATGGTCTCGGTAATGCCTTTGAGGCGGACCACGATTGAACGGATTAGGACCACGAGCAGTGGCCCAATGAGCAACAGTGCGATTGTGCTGACGCCGATGATCCAGTTCGTTACGATATGGCCGCTCGCGATAATGTCGGCGGTTTCAAGCGCGGTCTCTTGCAGCCGTTCGGCGCGATAGCGATGGATGCGATCTTGCAGAAGTTTTGCGGTCTGACCATAAGCCGCGGCCGTGTCAACGGCTTCGGCTTGTGCGAAATTGGCGGCCAAATATAAAACACGTCTTGCTTCTTCGATCAGACCCGGCAGTTTCGTGTGGACGTCAAGTACCAACGGATCTTTGCTGCCGGCGGTGATGGCAAGCATTTGGTCGGCGATGTCTTCGGACGCGCGCCGGTCCTTGTCGATCAAGACCCGGTCAAGTTGGACGGGCGAGCTTTCGATAATGCGGCGATGGCGTTCGAGCAGCAATTCGAGGTCGGCAGCGGTGCCGGCACCCGAAACGCTATAGTCTTTAAGTCGGCTTGTCGCTTCGCTGGTATGGCGAACATAGACCATCGACAGTAGCGCCAACGCCGATACCGTTGCCAACGCCAGTGCTGCCACGCAGTAGAGCTTGGCGGCAACGCTTTTCGGCCTGAAACTGCGGCGCATAGACATGAGCGTGGGGCCAGTCTTCAACATGGGGCCAGTCTTCAGAATGGGTTGGCAGCAATGGCCGCTCGCGTTGCATCAATGACGGCCGTCATGGCGGTTGATGGCTCGCCGAGCGTCACCAGCGTCAATTCTTGTTCAATCTTGGTGCCGGTCTCGAGTTCCGGCAGTCCGGCTTTGGTGACGAGACCGAGTTGCGCAATGGCTAGTGCGCCGGGTTCTTGTTCTGCAGCTTTGACGACATGTTTTGCGCTTTCTAAGCGAATAGCGCCGTGTGCTGAAATCGGTGCACCACCGAGCAGTTTGGCACGCACAGCAACAACGGTTCCGCCGCCGTCTTGGGTGGCGATAACGCGGATTGGCATGTCGGCACCGCCGAGTTGTTTCCAGTTTGTGATTTCGCCTTTCAACGTCAGCGCAATTTTTTCTAACGAGACATTGCGCACCGGATTGGCGGGATGGACCGCAAACGCAATTCGTGAACGCGTAATTTCAAACGGCTTCAATTCGTCAAACGCCAAGCCGGGTGCGGTTTTTTTTGCGGCATCTATTTCGCCGGGGAGGTCGGCGGAAATCATAGCCATGTCGGCGCGCCGCTCCAGCAGTGCGATCAAACCCCAGATGCTTTTGTTGCCGACGACTTCGAGTTTGACGCCGCTCTCGGTTTCAATGCGCGCCAGATTGGGCGCCAGAATGCGCTCCTGAAATGTGGTCGATCCTTGAAGATGTAGAACTGGCAGTGTTTGAGCGTGAACCGGGCTCAAAATGAACGCTGCTGCGGCCACAACGAACGCCGAGGCAAGGCTTAAAAAAGCGGTGTGATAGACGTCGCGCATCGGCCGGCTCCAATTGGTTAATACAGCAAGACTGAAAAACAACCTTAGCGGGTATTTTCTAATAATGCGTTTCACTTGAGCCAATTGAAGCACCTCGTATTTGAAGCTTATTATACAGCAAACATCGATAAAATTGAAGCGTCAATCGTCATTGAGGCTTTGCAATTCAAGGTTAAGTTCAGCCGCTCTGCAGCGCGTTCCCATTTAAGGAATTCAATCCGATGCCGTTGGTTTTGGTTCTATCAAATTGGGGAAATTCGGCTGCCATTGCGGTGCTGGCCGCTCTGCCGGTTGTTGTCGCTGTGAGCACGCTTTTTGGCTGAAAATTATTCCGCCCCGGCGGCCATGGGCAAACGCCAGTGTTGGGCTGGCCAGTGATCTCGATTGTTCCATTAGCATTGAGGCGCAGCATTGTGCCGGTCTCAATCTGAGCGAGGCCTGTGACACCGATAATCATGGTCACGCCGTGTTCGCGGGCGACGATCGACATGTGGCTTAACCAACCGCCGATCGTAGTCACGACGCCACCGGCGCGGATGACTTCAGGCAGCCATGCCGGATGAATGAGTGGCGCAACGATGATGTCGCCGTCGCGAAAGCCTTGGATCGGCTTCCCCGTTTCGGCGACGGCATGATTGACAAAAATTGCGCGGCCCACTGCGCCGCCGGTACCGGAAACGCGCGTGCCGGAGAGCGTGCCGTTCGTTGTGCCGGTGACGCGTGCCGCGAGCGGTCCGAGTTCAATGTCGCCGGCTGTTAACGATGACGCGAGCGGCGGCGCTGATTTGAACGCGTCATGGATTTGCTGCCTGCCGTCTGCGAGCACTTGCAGTGCTGCAGCATTCGATGCATCGAGTGACAGCAGCTCAGGCATCGTCAAAAAGAATACGCGCTCGCCGAGGCCAAAACGTTTTCCCATTTCCAGCGCCAGACGCCGGAGCGTTGCGATCTCGCGCAATGATACGTGTTTGGCGTCGTCTTTCAAAGTTTGGAAACGGCGCGCCAGAGCGATCATGTCCATTTTTTTGCGGCGACTGGGTTTTTCGAGATTGGGTGGCGCTGCAATGGCATCTGATAGTTGGCGGGGTAGCGCTTGGTAGAACGCGACGGCCGTACGGCCGAGCTTGTCATTGCTCTCGCCAGCACGTGGCTCCGACAACTCGTAGTCAAGCGCCGTCCTGTGTCCAATTTCGCGTTTCAAAAATGGCACCGTATCGCGTTCAACTAACGTCAATGCGACGCGCAATGCGTGATGCAATTCAGACGGTGGCGTGCCGGCGAGAATGGCGGCTGGATCGCCATCAGCGCGTTCAATTTCGCGGCGCGCCAAAGTCATGAATAATCCGGCACAGATATTGATGGTGCCGGTTTCGGCATGTGTTTCAGTGATGAAGCGCGTGAACTCGCATTCAAGCGTGTGGCTAAGTTCGGCCGTGGTCAATTTAGAAAAATCAGTCGAATCCATGATCCGCGCATGAGCGCGAACGCCCGGCGCAGTCACAGACCTGAAGTCGAGTTCGATATCATCGGCCATCCTGCAAATGCGTCGAATTGCGAGTTTCGAAAGCCGGGGCGCGCGTGCCGCTTCTTCGCGCTTGTCTTTGTACAAGCGGCCAAAGACATTCACATAATACGATCGGCCTTGCGTTCCCTCGCCGGTTTCGAGGCCTAGCGTGCGAGCAGCCAGATCAACGCTGCCTCCACTCGCCCACATAGCTTCCAGAAGCGATAGCGACAGTGGTGTTGGTCGCGGCAGCATCTCCGCCATTTCGTCTTGTTCGAAAACCAGCGCATCAACGGACGCGTTATGAGCGAGACAAGCTAGCCGTTGCCATTCGTTGAAATGGCGCTGGGTTTCGTCAGTGCCGAGCCCGGCCGTGATGTCCCGGCTTTGCAAAATCAGAAATTGACCGTTGGCATAGGCCCATTCAATATCTTGAGGCTGGCCAAAGTGGGCCTCGATGCGTTTTGCGAGCGCGATCAGCTGAGTAAATTCATGAGTTGGCGTCTCGCAGACATGATGCTTGCCAGTCAACCGGCCGAAGCGGTAGGTCGAGGGTGCTGCAAATCCCGACACGAGTTTATCGGCCGTGCCATTGACGGCTTCGATCAGCATCAGGCCCGGCGCTTCGGGATCTTCGGTAAAGAGCACGCCCGATATCTCAGCTGGAACCATGTGTTGGATGACGATGTTGCGGGCGGCCATTGAGCAATCTGTCATTCCATGCGCATAACCCGCGGCCTTGGCGGACGCGAACGATGCCAAAACCGTATTGATCGCAGCTTCAAGTCCTTCGCGGCTGACATTGAGGACGCTTTCAAACGCGCCGGCAAAACTTTGATTTGCACCATCTTCGGCCGCGCCAGAGCTTCTGACTGCCATCGGCTTGCTGCCCATCGCGCGACCGATGCGTTTCAAGTAGCTCGCCCGCCATTTGGCGTCATGCTGCTCGTAGTCTTCGAGAAATGTTGCGGTGAGAACGATGCCGTGCGGGACCGGCAGGTTCAGGTTCTGGATGAGACCCAATCGCAAAGCCTTATTGCCGGCTGTGGTGAGCCGGGCCGGCTCGCTGAGAGGCACGATGCCGTCGTGCTTCAGAGTTCGACGCATGCGCCATCGGCGACGCGCTCTAAATGGCCGCGCAAGATCGTCCCAACTTGTGACCACGATGGCCCGTTGAACCAAAAGCAATACTGCACTCGCAATCATATAGACATCAGCCGCCGCTGGCAGCAGTGCGGCAGCTGCAACCAATAGCGGCGTGACGACGATCCAGCACAATGCGCGCTGCCGCCCTGTGGTGGCTGTTGCGAAATGCAAATAGACACCAGTCAACCAACCAAAGATCATCGGCAGCGTGAGTGTCAAATCTGGCGCGGCCAATGTATCGAACCATAAGAACGGCGCCGGGTGGCGTTCTGCGACAGTGCTCGCCGCTGTTACTGACATCGCTAAAACGGGCAAAAATAGCAGTGCAATGAGATTGCGGCCCGGAGTGAGATTGTGCTTTTTGAAAAGCGCTTTCATAGACCGCGACAGGCGCTGCGGGTCGTTGCTCAAACATTGCTTCATGTCCGCGATTTCAGGCGCAAGTGCGCGCGCCACCAGCTGGTCGCGATCTGATTTCAATGCGAACGGCATGATGATGAGGCGCGAGATCAGCGCCAAAACACAAAGTGCGAGGGGTAGTCCGGTTTGTGCGGTCAAGCGCTCCAGCGCGTTGGTCACGGCGCGCGATATGCGCTGCCACGATGTCATGTTCGCTTCAGCGAGAAACGCCTCGACATGCGGCGGCCGTTTGCCGGGGACAAAGTATTCCCACGGCACCGAGTACCGGCCGCGAAAGTCGTGACCCGCGCGTGTCAGTTCTAGGCCCAGAATTTCGCCAAAGAAGCAGCTGCGGCGGTCATAACAGGGCGCGATAATCGGACGTTTCGGCAAGTCGCGAAACCGTTTGGTGATCTCGGCAGTCGGGGTCGGCCTCAGCGGCAAGTTGATCGCGCCAGCGATATGCCCATACTCAAATTCACCGGGGTAGCGAACGTCGACAAATATTGCCCTGCCTTCAGCGACCAGTTTTTCCACGTCGGGCGTGTCGAGCAGGGTTTGATGGTTCGGATAGCCGGGGATTTTGCGCAGCTCATCGACCGACCGCGCGGCCAGGCCATCGAGCGGCAGACCCTCTGTCAGCCATTTTTCGAGCCCACCGGCGATAAACCGGCAATCAAAGCCTTGGGCCGCGAGCTTCAGGCACGTCTCGGCGCTGCGGTTACCGTTATGACAAATGAACAGTGTCGTTTTGGATTCGAGGCCCGCATTAGACTGCGGCAGATCCGGGAAACGGATCTTCCTTGCATTCGGCAACGTGCCGCTTTCCGTCTCGGCTGTCTCGCGGATGTCGATGATTTGCCAGCTAGGTGCGGTCCCTGCCGCGATCTTAGCGGCAATCGCCGCGGCCGACTTGGTATCGAGCGCCAACGGGTGGCCTTGTTGCTCTGAAAACGGCAGTTCTTTGAGATTGGGGTCGAGCGCCGAGCCATCGGCATTCTTCGGCGCTGGCCGCTGCAGGGTGGCTTCCAGCCGGCGCGCTTGGTCATTGTTGGCCGTGTCGTATTGGATAGCGTTGAGGACCAGAGAGGCCAGCATGGCCGCGCCGCACGCTAAAGCAAGGCGAGGGGCGATGGATCTGCCGTGGCCGGACTTTGAGCGGGCGTTGGCCGCCAACGCTCCGCCACCTAGAACGGCCGATAGGAGGGCTGCGACCTGGGACAGGCTCGACAGCGTTCCAACGACCAGTTCCGGCGACGGGATTGCATAGGCCGGTTCTGGGAAAATCACGGTAGCCGCAGCGCAAACTGCGGCCAGCACCGGAAATTGCCTCCGGTAAGATTTTGCAAAAAGTATAAACATCGGCGGCCGAAGCGCACCCCTCAAAGGTGTAGTGTTTACATAATTCAACCTAAAATAGAAATTAAGGGGGTATGGTTAGAAAAGTCCTAATTTTGGCCGTTCAAACTGAAATTGGACTATTGTGCAATTGGATGTTGGGGTCGGTTGTCTACAACGCTGCCAGACGCCTAAAAAAAATTGAGCAAATTCATGGCACAGTCGGTCAGTGGCCTGGCTCCGGCTCATATCCTGGTGGTCGACGATCACCCGTTATTTCGCGAGGCGCTGCAATTGGCGATCGCGACCGCGTTTGCTGACGCGCGCATTTCCGAAGCCGCCTCGATCGAGGCCGCGATTGCCACGCTCAAGGCAGGAGACGCGTTTGATCTGATCTTACTCGACTTGTCGATGCCGGGGGTTCTCGGTTTCGACGGTCTGATCGAACTCCGGGCCATGGTCCCGAAACTTCCGATCGTGATAGTCTCGGCCCACGAAGACCCCAAGACTATTCACGAGGCGATGACGTGCGGTGCGGCGGGCTACATTTCAAAGACTGTCCGAAAGCGTGAGCTCGCCGACGCCATTCGAGCCGTGATGGACGGAAAAGTAGTGCTACCCGTGGGCTATATCCCTCCGGCCGATGAACCACAGGATCACTCGGAAGCGAGCGCAGTCACGGCGGCGGCATTGCAAACTCTGACGCCTCAACAAGGCCGCGTGCTGCAAATGTTGCGCCAGGGGTTACTCAATAAACAAATTGCTCATGAATTGAATGTCGGCGAGACGACTATCAAAGCGCATGTTTCCGAAATTTTGCGCAAGTTGAGGGTCGCATCGCGCACTCAAGCCGTCATCGAAGCGACACGTCTCGAAGCAGCTGAGCAGCGGCCGCGGCAGGCGTTGAAATAGAGTAACCGTAGATCGCTTGCTTGCGCGGTAAGTTTTTATCGGTCAATCGCATCGCAGACTAACTAGGCCCCGTGAACTTCCGTAACTTCACCCGGCTTCACCGATTGCAGTGCCATTAGTAATTTCGGCACAAATGGAAGCAAGTCAGGTAGCCGAATCCCTGGCGCGTTTAGGACAATCACGGCAACCTCACGGCTCCTGAAGCTTTGCTGGTAGCGAAGGTTTTTATCAGTCGTCACCAAGACATCAAATGTTCCGGCTATTGCGGCCAGCAGTTTTCCGTTGCTCAATTGAGCCAACCCAATATAGCGCGCTGTCGTAACGGAATGCCCCGTTGTCGCGTGTCGAAAGTCTTGTGGAACGCAGGCATCGAGAAGAACCCGCATTTTGTTCTTTCAGGCGGCCCGAGTTCCGGGCGCCACGCGCTGACCAGCGAGCGCAATTACAGCTTGTGCGTGTTGGCGCGAGACGTCAGGGAACTGGTTCAAAAACTCGTCAAGTGGATCACCAGCTTGCAGATAGTCGAACAGGGCTTGAACGGGGACGCGCGTGCCATTGAAGACTGGCGCACCCGACAAGAATTCAAGTGAAACCAAAATCAACGGCTCGGGTAGCTGCTGTTTCGTATCCATCGCTTGGAAAGGTTACCACAAATCGCTGCGGCGACCAAGACCCGGGCGCCGCAAGGTAGGATCAAACTGGTTTTGTTTACTGACCCGCGCCGACGCCGGCCAATGCGCCCATCGGCGTCGAGGATGCGGGATCCAGAGAAACCCAAACCTTCGGCTCGATATAGGACTGGCGCATCACAAACTGATAGCCGGTGCGGTTCCAGAGTTTCACTTCATCGACCTTGTTGTCGAGAATGTAGTCGCCCTGGCTGGTCCGCGCGGTCAGCACGGCGTGGCCTTCGCCCTTTTCATCGCGCACAACCGTCAACAGCAAAGCGCTTGATGGCCAGCCGTGAGCGATCAGAACTTTTTGCTTCAGAAGCGCATAATCTTCGCAGTCGCCGCGCTTGGACGGGATGGTCCAATATTCGCTGACGCCGTAAATTTCCAAATCCGTCGCCGGTGCGATGGCGCCGTTCACGGCGCGATTAACGTCGTCAAGCTCGCTCAACGATTGCGGTGTTGGGTTGAGGCGCTGTTCGGCACTGCCCGACGGATTGCATGATGTGTCATTGGCTTCGCAATACCGCACAAACCCATACGGCGGATGGGACGGCCCATACATCCGCATAAAGGATGGCTGATACTGCGAGCTGTCCGCCATCGCGGCGCCACCCGTCAAACACCACGCAACTGCACTTACTGTACACACCAACGCGCGCATTACACTTTACCCCGCACTCGATGAACAGACACTACATCAAAACTCTGGAATGCTGGTGAAATGCATGTCCACGAATTGAAGCAAATTTTAGGGATTTTTGTCTGGTGCACTGGGATAACCTCGGATCTCACTGACTTGCCTAGCTTTTTCTCAACCGAAGAATTTTCGTGTTGAGAGCGGAGCAGTCACATCCAAGAACTCGACGGCGATCCCGTTGTGGGTATGGCGGATGGCTTTGCAGCGCATTTTTCCGAGCACAAGTTCGGTCCCGATGGCTGGCCTCGCTTCGGTCGCGAGATTTGCTCCAGATACGGAGATATCAAGGACCTGACACGCCACTTTCGTGCCGTCTGTAAAGGTCAATCCAGACTTCTCGGCGGTCGTCCGCCGCAATTCTGAGCGGCGTTCACTTGCTTGGGCGTTTGGGCCTTTTTCAAGCAGTTCTGCAAGGCGCTGGGTGAGTTTTTCGCGACGTTGCAGAGTCGCCGTCAGGGACATCGCGAAACCGCCGTCGTAACGGCGCACGACATGGCCTTCGAGCGCGCCGACGTGATCGAAATAGGCAATAATTCGTTCACCACGTTCGACAGCGACTGGCGACATCATCGATGCGCCGCCCAACGAGATATCGACGAGTTTGCATGGGTATTCTTGCTTTGTTTCGCGCATGAAGCGGCCAAGCAGTGTCAGCGAAAAGCGGCTGCCGTCGCGGCGGTCGTCGGGGGGAAGTGCGGTACTCGACATGGGGGCACGGCTCGCAAGAGTTCCTCTGAACCGCCGTCGCCACGCGCAATATGGCTGCGCGAGGTCTGGGCTCTTAGGACTATGCCGGGCAGGGCTTAACAGACGATAAATTCGGGTGCCAAAATTGGACATTCCGGCCAGCGGCGTGCTCACAAAGGTTTACACGCGTTAAAATTTCCCACTCGGATCTTTTCCAAGTCCACCATCATAGACGCGAAATTGACGCCGGTTTTGGCGCACAATGCGTGCTGTGCGCACTTGCGGATGGAATGGGACTTGGTTGCTGGCTTCAGGTAGATCGAGCGTTGGTACGTCATCGTGTTCAGGAGCGCCCGTCGGCCAAATGATCATGCAAGATGACAAGCGCCGGCTTTTGACGGTATCGCGCGATGATGTTGTGGCATCGTCAAGCCGGGTAATCGAACCTAAAATGCGGTCGATAGTATCGCGCGTGTGAACGAGTGGTAGCAACAGCGCTTCATAATTGGTCTTTTGACCCGAAATCATTTCGGCTTCGAACGTCAAGGTCAGGACAGCAGCCGCTTCAAGCACTGATTGCAGGTGTGGCTTGAGTTTCATGATGTCGGCTTCGTTCCAGCCATCCAGGAATTCCCGTCCGCGCGGGTCGAGCCCAAGATTCTCGCAGACCTTGGTGCCCGCTAAGCGGAATGTTAGCGAGTTGCCGAACGCGCGCTCCAAAATGAAAGTATCTGGCAGTGCAGCGCCAAGCCGGCCTGGTTCGATGTCAAAACGCCTCGGCGCCGGACGCACGCCACGTACGCCGTTCCAATAGTCGAACAGGATTTGGCTATGTGGATGTCGGAGAAGTTTCACGATGACGACCGGCCTTGTCTTAAGATGGCTTGAAAATAGTCGCCGGGTGCCATCGCCGGGCACCAGACAGAGGGCAATCTGCAAACTCCAGGCCGAGGAAATTGTGCCAAAGCGGGACGAAGCTGAAGTGGTTCACTTGCCGCCCTCGTCAACGTGGCGCTAAAGACAAGGATCAAGCCGCGCGCAATGGCGGTAAAGGGGGGAATGTGAGCGACGTCGAACGACCGAACTGGCAGCGCGATCAGCTCCAAGACATAAAAAACCGCGAACCAGTTTTCAACGTGCCAGGCGTCGTATCTGTGCTGGCTGTGACGATGATCGCGATCCACGTTCTGCGCCAATGGGTCAGCGAAGCGACCGATAGCTGGATTGTTGGAGCCGCTGCATTTATCCCCGCCCGCTATGCCGGTTATGCCTCCGAAATTCCGGGCGGCGAGCCGGCTATGGCGTGGTCGTTCTTGACCCATATGTTTTTGCACGGTGATATCGTGCATTTGACCTTTAACGTCGCTTGGTTGCTGGCGTTTGGCGGCGCCATCGCCAAACGCATTGACGGGCCGCGCTTTTTGCTGTTTTCGGCGCTCGCAGGCGTATCGGGAGCGCTGCTCTTCCTGGTGCTCAACCCTGGCTTGGCAGCTCCGGTCGTTGGCGCGTCAGGCGCAATTTCCGGCATGATGGGCGGCGTCATGCGCTACCTGTTTTCGGCCATTGACGGCGGCGGCATCGCCCAGTTGCGCGACCACCCTAAAAGCGTTCCACTCATGACGCTCAAGCAAACGTTGACCGATCGCCGCGTTCTTCTCGCAACTGCGATATGGCTGATTATGAACGCCGCCGCCGTTTACGGGATAGGCACCGGCGGCGCATCGGGTCCAATTGCTTGGGAAGCGCATATTGGTGGATTTGTCTTCGGATTGCTGTGTTTTGGCTGGTTTGATTTCGCAAATGCGAAATCAAGTACTTCACAACCAACTTTTCAATAAGGCCTTGTCATCTCAGAAAATCGGGATCAAACTCCTCAATAGTAGATCGTTAAATGCGCAGCAAAATTGTAACCGGCGGTTTTTTGAGCTGGGAGACCTGATATGAATGTCGCCGCAATACTGAAACTCAAGGGCCGGCAAGTCGCAACGGCTCATCCGGATGCGACGCTGAACGAGATTGTCACCAAGCTGCATCAGCGCCGGATTGGCGCCTTGGTCATTGTTGGTGAAAATGGCCACGTCGATGGCATTATTTCAGAGCGTGATATTATTCGTGCCATTGCCGAAGGCGGCGCTGAAGCGCTACAGCAAACTGTCGTCAGTTTCATGACGCCAAACGTGGTTTCGTGCACGGAAAGAAGCGCTATCGACGAACTGATGGAATTGATGACCGAAGGCCGCTTCCGCCACTTGCCCGTTATGGAAGCCGGCGCGTTGGTTGGCATCATTTCGATCGGCGACGTGGTCAAGAACCATGTTGCGGAAGTCGAATTGGAAGTGTCGTCGTTGCGCAGTTATTTGGCGGCAGGCTGACCTCATCGGACGACCAATCGGTATCGTTACGACGCAGCCGTAACCAAGGTTGGCTGCGTGCCGCCTCGACGCGCTGCCAATTCGCGTTGCAAGTCATCGATGACCCGTGCGGCAGCGTGCTCGCCGATTTCGATGGCCTCTCCTGCACGATGGAAGTCGAACAGACCCATGCCATGCAGCTTTGGATTGATCATTGCATCGGGAGGATCGCCTGCCAAACGCGAGCGCGCGATGCGATCTTGGACGATGTTGAACGCATCCATCATAATCGTCGAAATACCTGGCTCATCTTCGCCGCGACCGAACAATTGCCGCTTGATTAGCCGGCGGACGGCGACGCCGTTACGACCTTTCACGGGTTCGGATTCATGCTCTGTTTCAACAAGGTCTGCATCCAGTCCGACCGCCGACGAGGCGCTGCGGCTGGCGAAATCGACGTTGAGATTGACAGCGATGACATAGCGCGCGCCGAGTGCGCGGCACACGGTGACCGGGATGGGATTGACCAGCGCCCCGTCAAACAGCCAGCGGCCGTCGATTTTCACTGGCTTGAAGATGCCAGGGAGTGCGTACGACGCGCGCACGGCGTCGACCAAGCGGCCGCGAGAAAGCCAAACTTCCTGGCCAGTGCCAATTTCCGTCGCCACGGCAGTAAACTTGCGATCGAGTTGTTCGATCGACATATCGCCCATGTGCTGTTCGAGGCGCTCACACAACTTGTGCCCGGTGATCAGTCCGGTGCCCGAGAGGTTAAAATCCAGATAACCGAAGACGCGCCGCCGGGTCAGGCTGCGGGCAAAATCTTCGATTTGATCGAGATGACCGCTGGCATAGCAGCCGCCAACAACGGCGCCGATCGACGTACCGGCGATGATGTCGGGCTTGATTCCGGCACGGGCCAAGGCCCGCAGTACGCCGATATGGGCCCAGCCACGCGCCGCGCCGCCTCCCAATGCCAATCCGATTTTGCCGAGTGCCATTGGCAACTCTCCGTGCCGTGAGACTTCTTGAGACATGCAGCCTATGCCTGATATGCGCTGCAATGCCTGTGCCGTTACGTGACAAAGTTAAAGGCACCGCACACATCTGCTCTCACTGTTAGATGAGTCTATCAAAATACGATTAAAAGGCTGTGACCTAAATAAATCGCTCGCAGACGACTTTAAGTTCCCAAAATGCCGGAACTTTGCTGCTTTGCAATATGCGCTGTTCAAGCCCCAGCCCGCTTAGCATGTCCGCGCGCAACAGCGTCGCCGTTATAGGCGCGCGCGATCTTCAGGCCTTGCTGATAAATGATTGGGAAAACGAGCATCAAAAATGCGCCGACACCCATCAGATCGCGCATACCTTCGGTGTAGCCGCGATAGAGGACGAGAATACCGGATGCGAAGCCGGCCGCGCAAAGTACGGTTGTCAGCAGATCGCCCAAGTGATGCGAGAGCACATACCAGCCGCCGATGAAAGCCAGCAAAGCGAATAGCGCCAAGCATCCGAGCACTACGGGATGCGCTGCCAAATACGCGACGATCTCTTGCAACACAGCCATTATGTGATCCCCTGCACATCAATTCAAGTTTCGTCTGATTAAAAAGCTGCGTTCGGAACAGCGTAGAGTTTTTGCAGATCAGCGCGCCGCACTTTGCCGTTGGCCGTTCGTGGCAACGCCCCGACAAATACGATTTCGCGCGGGTTCTTGTAGCGGGCCAGGCGTTCGGCGGCAAACGCCATAATCGCCTCGGGATCAGGGGTGCAGCCGGCCCGCAACACCACGAACGCGCCGATCACCGAAACGTCTGATTTGACACGAAGTTCTGCGCAGGCGACCTCGGCCACCGTGGGGTGGAGGGCGAGCACAGCTTCGATTTCAAGGGGTGATACGCGGTAGCCAAGCGCCTTCATTGTGTCGTTGGCGCGGCCCAAGTGGGTGACATAGCCGTCGTCGTCCATGCTGGCGAGATCGCCGCCGATGAACCAAGGGCCGCGCAGGACATCGCGTTCTTCTTGTGGCCGGTTCCAATAGCCGAGCATCAGCCCAGGATCGGAGCGATGGACTGCCAGCAATCCCGCATCGCCAGCGGGCAATGGCGTGATGGCGGTGTCATCATCCGTTGGCAGGATCGCAACTCTGCGACCGGCTTGCGGCTTGCCCGTCGCGCCAGCTTTGCGCGGAACATTGGGGCCGGTTGAAATGTAAGTCGAGATTTCGCTCATACCGAGCGCTTCGTAAAGATTAGAACCGGTGCGGCTCGTCCAATCGTCGTACAGTGACGGCGGCGGACTCTCGCCAGCGATCAACCCGTGACGAAGTTGACCCAAATCAATCGGGCCTGCTGGAGCATACTTGAGTATCTGACGCATCAAACTTGGCACGGCCGCAAACACGGTTGCCTGTGTCTTGCGAATTAACGGCGCCCAGACTTCGGGCGACTTAATACCGGTGTATACAATACTGGTGACGCCGTTGGCCCAGGGATCGATGAGCCCGGTACCAAGTGTGTAGGTCCAATTAAATGCGCCGGCATGCAGCACGCGGTCATCGGGTTTGATGCCATACCATCCTTCATACATCGGCACGCGGCCAACGGCGACGCGATGAGCATGCACAACGCCTTTAGGGCTCGCCGTGGTGCCGGACGTGTATATCAAGTATGCCGGATGATTAGGCCCTGTTTCCGCGTAGCTGCCTCGCACCGGGTGGCGCAACAAGCCAAGAACATCATCTTCGCTCAACACCAACACATCATCGGGGATCACGCCGTGTGGCAGGCCCTCGGCCAGAGCAACTATTGATGCGCCAGTGTCGGCGAGGAGAAAATCAGCTTCACTTGCGGTCAGCTGGCTGGAGGCAGCGACTGCAACATAACCCGCGGCAATAGTGGCAAAGTAGAGGATCGCATAAGCGCTGGTGTTTTCGAGCCGGATCAAAATGCGCGCGCCCGGTTCGATGCCACGCGCGGCACAAATTTTACCGAGACCAGCGGCTGCACGCAGCACCGCATCCTCAAGAGCTTGGAATGTCCATACTTCCGCGGCGGCCGGGTCGTCCACGTTGGCGACGATGATCAACGCCGGGTGATCCGGCTTTTCACGCGCGGAACGCGCCAAACAATAGGCCGCCATGTTGAAACGGTCTGGCAGAGTTGGCGGCCAATGGGTTGGATCGAAGATTGGGTCGCTCATGAATTCCCAGAGTGCAGATTGGGAGTTTTTGAAGTTCACCCTAACCTTGTCCCCGTCAACCAAGGAAAGCAAACGACTGTGTCACTTTTCACTCGGCGGCCTGAAGTTTATTGGCAAGATCGCGCCCGGCCGTTGCCGGTGGCAGCGGCTTGCCATCCGATTGATAGAGCGCAATAGCCTCGTCAACGATTTGGCACAGTTCATCGAAAACCGAGCGCTCGTCGCTGCCGTGACAGCCGCCAAACAAGAGGCCTGGGGCACTGCCGACGTAGGCCTGATCTTCCTCGGACCATTCGACAATCTTTACGTAGCGGTCACTCTGCTTCAAGCCTTCGACTCCTCGATCGCACGGGCCGCGGCGCGGATTTGATAGTGCTTTGCATCATAGCCTGGCCCTCCAGATATGGTAACAGGTTTGGTCAGTTTTGGATGAACAAAGTTGCGATGACTGCCCTTACCACCGCGGTTTGCGAATCCTGCGCGCTCAAGGTCAGCAACCAATTCTAGAACTTTTGGCGGCATGATTCTCCAGAGCCATGCTGACTATTTCTTATCTGTCCACCAGTAGTCGATGAAATAACCACTGATGGGAGTCACTTTCGGATATTTCATATGCGCCCAATGCGCCACCCACTGCGACGGCACGTGGAATAACGGCACCACGTAATGGCCTGAGAGCAGCACGCGGTCGAGAGCCCGCACCGACGAGGCAAAATCCTCCGCCGTATTCGCCGTCAACATGGCATTGATCATGGCATCGGCAGCCGTATTCTCAACCCCCGGATAATTGAATGAGCCTGGCTCTGACGCCACTTTCGAGGACCAGCGAAACAACTGCTCGTTGCCCGGTGACAAGGATGCCGGCCATGGGAATTGTACCATGTCGAAGTCGAATTCCTTAAGCCGCGATTGATATTGGGCGCTGTCGACCACTCGGACTTTTGCTGTGATGCCGAGGCGTGCGAGATCGTTGGCGTATGTTAACAGGAGCGGCTGTTGTTGGTTGGAGCCGGTTAGGATTTCGAATGTAAATGGCGTGCCCTCTTTGCCGCGCAAAACCCCATTGTCGAGCCTAAAGCCGTGTTTGACAAGGATTTCGAAGGCGGCCTTCGCGTTGCCGCGATTGTTGGGCGTGCCATCACTGACCGGTTGGCGATAGGTGCCCTCCATGATGGCGGGCGTCACAGCATCTGGAAACGGCGCCAATAATTCGCGCTCGTGCGCGTCGGCAGGCTTGCCGGCCGACGACAGATATGACCGTTCAAAGTAACTTTCAGTGCGCCGGTAGAGTCCGTGATACAAATTGCGGTTGATCCACTCGAAATTAAAAAGATGAATCAGCGCTTCGCGGACAGCAGGATTTTTGAACACCGGCTTTCGCGTGTTGAAGGCCAAACCCAGCATGCCAGCCGGCAACCCGGTTGCGAATTCGGCTTTGAGGAAACGGCCGTCCTTTAGGGCCGGCTTATCGTAGCCTTCCGCCCATCGCGCCGGATCTTCCTCACTGCGGATATCGATAGCGCCGGTGAGAAAAGCTTCCAACAGCGCCGATGGCTCACGGTAATAGTCGAAGCGAATCTCATCGAAATTGAACCGGCCGCGGTTGACCGGCAAATCGCGGCCCCAATAATTCGGATCGCGCGTGTAGGTCAGCGAGGCACCCGGATCGACGCGCGTGATCTTGTAGGGTCCAGATGAGACGAACGGCTTCAGCGTTGTGGTATCGAACGTCGCCGGGTCCCAAACGTGTTTGGCTATGATTGGCATGAGGCCAAGGATCAATGGTAACTCGCGATCACCACCACCTTCGAACGCAAATCGCACTTTCAAGTCTGAAAGCTTTTCGGCCGTTTTGACCTTTTTGAAATAGGTCCGGTGATTGGGGCGGCCTTTCTCTTTAAGAGTATTAAATGAGAACAGGACATCGTCCGCAGTGATTGGGTGGCCGTCGGAAAACTTTGCCTTCGGATTGATGTTGAAGGTCACTTCACTGCGATCGTCAGGAACTTCTAATGATTCCGCTATCAACCCATAGAGCGCAAACGGCTCATCGAGGCTTCTCGCCATCAACGGTTCGATCAAAAACTCGCGGATGCCTGCAGCGGGCTCGCCGTTGACGATCATAGAATTCAAATTATCAAACGAGCCTGTTTGCCCAACGACAATGTGCCCACCTTTCAGCGCGTCAGGATTGACGTACGGGAAATGCTCAAAACCAAGCGGCTCTTTCGGCAGCCCGTGCATTGCAATGCCGTGTTGAGGTTCGGCCGCAATTGCGGTGGCAAGAGTGTTCCAAAACCAAAAGGCTGTAATGGCTAGTCCGGTCAGGATCGGGAACGGTCTCAGGCTCACTCGGGTCTCCCCAGCACGCGATCAACGCCCGCTGATAATGTTCGATCAAATTGCCGCAGACAGCCAACGGCGGTGGATCGGCGCTGCGCGATCGCCGAATAGCATATCTTTGCAGCGCTACCAGGCGCTTAGATGGCAACAACGGAGGCGCTGACTGGCGCAATTATTGAGGAGGCGATGAATATGCCGTTGCTGGATTGCAACGCCCGTGCGGTCTAGCGGCATCGATGCCCGATGCGCCGCCAAACCGGCCACGGGATTGCCGTAATCCGAGCCTTACTCGCCGCCGGTCAGTGGTGCTGTTAGGGCATCCAATCAGAATTCGAACTTATAGCCTGCATATCAATGCAGTGCGGGTCGAAGTGGGGCGGAGCCGCGGGCGGCTCCTCATGGAAAGGTTAGATCCTTATGTCTTACGTGGTTACCAAATTTACGCGCACGGCAGCGATGAGCGCGCTGGCCCTGGCGGCCGTCGGTCTCGCTGGGTTGTCGGGTGTTGCGATGGGTCAGGACAAGCCAGCGGCTGCGCCAGCCGCTAAGCCTGCTGCTGCGGCACCAGCCGCACCAGCCGCAGCCGCCGCTCCCGCCGCAGGCGCTGCAGCTGAAGAAAAGAGTTCCTGGGTTAAGTTGTGCGACAAGATCGGCAACGTCGCCAAGGGGCCCGATGGCAAAGAAGTTAAAACCGAAAAGAACGTTTGCGCCACGTTCCACGATACCATTGACGCCAACACCGGCATGACCGTTGTGTCGGCTGCGATCCGCGAAGTCGAAGGCGATGCAAAACCTGACCTGCAAGTAACCGTTCCGCTTGGCATGATTATTCCAGCCGGCGCCCGCGTTGCGGTCCTCAGCGTCGAGCAGGCTGAAAAGCTCAAGAAGGGCGAAGAGCTCGACAACAAGGACGTCAAGCAAATCGACCTTAAATTCACGGCTTGCTTGCCGAACGGTTGCACAGCTGAAATTGAAGCGCCGCAGGAAACCCTCGACGGCATGAAGAAGGGCGGCTCGCTGTTGGTTCGTTCGATTTACGTCAACGGTCAGCCATTCTCGGTGCCAGTGCCACTCACCGGTTTTGAAGCTGCGATGTCCGGTAAAGCCACCGATAATACCCAGTACAAAGAAGCTCGCGGCAAGATGATGCAAGCCATCAGTGCGCGCCGTGCAGAACTGATCGAGAAGTTCAAGGCCGAGCAGAAGGTCAAGAACACCAACGCCGCGAAAGAACTGCCGCCGCCGCCGGCTCCGCCGAAGAAGTAAAATTGCCTCAATAATTGTGTCTAGATTCGACGCCCGGGCCTGCGCCCGGGCGTTTTTTATCAGGCCACCCGGCTTGTCAGCAGGGTCACAGACCATTATTCGAGATGTGATAAGATGAGAAGGGCGCGACCAGACAGCGTCCCGAAGAATTGACGGGAACAACAGGAGTGCGCAAACACCTGTTTCGGTCAAAATCTGTTTTGCGAACCGTCTCCACGACCCCGTAGCTCAGCTGGATAGAGCACTCGCCTTCTAAGCGAGATGTCGCTGGTTCAAGTCCAGCCGGGGTCGCCATTACTTTTGGTTGGTTTTTCTATTGTCGAATGTTCGCTTTGCGGGCCCGCAACATTTCAAGATACCGCT
>JANNFX010000134.1:0-20923 GCA_031380225.1 Hyphomicrobium sp. | reverse complement strand
TAGAACTATATAGGGCATAAGCCGGTGATTTGAAGGGTTTCAATGGAGTGCGATTAACGCAAATGGGGCGGCCTGGAAATCGTTCCAAGCCGCCCCACCTATGAGTTGCCTAGCAAAGCTTAGCCCTTGTTACTGTTGGAGCCAAACTTGATTCCAACGACGCGCTTCTGGTCGGCGCTCTTGATGTAAAGCAAAACTGCTTTCTTGCCGTTGCCATGGACCTTGTTGACGCTGCTGATAACGTCAGCGGCGCTTGTCACCTCAGTGCCGTCAACCTGCAAAATCACATCGCCTGGCTTGATGCCCTTCTCAGCAGCATCCGAATTGGATGCGACATCGGCAATTGCGACGCCGCCGCCTGTTGGTTTGCTGTCGAGACGCAAGCCGAGCTTCTCAACTTCAACGCCCGCCGGAGCTTGGCTGTCATCGTTGCCAGGAGCCTGGCCGTTCTCAAGCTTAGCGATCTCTTCGGCCGAGCCAGGGAACTTGCCAAGCTTGACCGTCATGTCCTGAGCACTACCGCCACGCCAGACTTTCAGATCGACAGAGGAGTCGGGACGAAGATCAGCGATCTTGCGCGCCAAATCTTTACTGTCGTTCACCGCAGCTGCATTGACCGAGAGGATCGTGTCTTGCGCTTTCAAGCCAGCACCTTGTGCTGGGCCGTCCGGTGTGACTTCGCTGATCAAAGCACCCTTTTGGTCCGGCAGCCCGAGAGCTGCCGAGGTGTCCTCGTCAACGTTCTGGATCTTGACGCCGAGCCAGCCGCGGCTGACCGAGCCACTCTTCTTCAGCTGCTCGACCACATCCATTGCCGTCTTGGCCGGAACCGCAAATGCAATACCGACGTTGCCACCCGACGGACTGTAAATGGCGGTGTTAACGCCCATGACTTCGCCATTGAGGTTAAACGTTGGGCCACCGGAGTTGCCTTTGTTCACTGCAGCGTCGATCTGAATGAATTCATATGGGCCGGGGTTAATGTCGCGGGCGAGCGCCGAAACAATACCAGCCGTCACCGTGCCGCCGAGACCAAACGGATTGCCGACTGCCAAAGCCCAATCGCCAACGCGTGCTGGCTTGTCAGCAAATTTGACAGCCGGAAACGTCTTTGAAGATTGGATCTTCAACAATGCGAGGTCAGTGCGCGGATCGGTGCCGATCAGCTCGACATCGAGTTTCTCGCGATCATCGAACGACACCTGAATTTTGTTGGCGCCCTCAATGACATGGTTATTGGTGACGACATAACCGTCAGTTGAAATGACGAAGCCAGAACCTTGGCCCTGCATCGGGCGTTCTTCAGCCTGCTTTCCACCTTTCGGCATGTTGCGGAAGAAGAAGTCGAACAGCGGGCTATCTTCGGGAATGTCAGGCATGCCCTCGGGCAGCTTGCGCTTGCCCGGCTTGGCTTGCTTGCCAGGTTTGTTCTCTTCCTGACTGTCATCCTTCGACGCCATCTTGGTGTTGCCACCACTGACAACCGAAACACTGACAACCGACGGCTTCACCTTTTCGATGATGTCGGCGAACGTAAGCGGCGAGCGGCCGAACGGTGTCTCGATGCTGTCCGCTGCCTTTTGAGCGAGAGCGGACTTCGGAGCCAGACCACCACCTGCGAGGAGCACGCCACCCGCTATGACGGTAACCGCCAAGCCGGTGCTGACCTTACGTCCGAACGAGCTGAGTGGCCCGGTATTTGCTGCGCCAGCTATCTGACGGGAACGCTGCATGCGAGAAACCTCCATCTTGCAGAGCTAATATTTCGATGGCGAACAGATACGGTCGTGGCCCTTACGGCGCCATGGCGCCGTCCTTAAAGCTTGGTAATGTGGTGCACTGGGTGGGACTTATATTTAACGGACCTAGACGCAGAAAAAATGGGTCAGTTACAGTCCCAAATGTCCTGTTTCTGGGCACCTTAATACTGACGCTTGTTTGCCTGCTTGCCGGGGGTTCAGCGCTGGCGGCCGTATTTGGCACCGACGACCGTCAGCGCGTTCCAGAGCGACTTAAGGGTTTGACCCTGAAGATCGGCGTCTTGGTCAATACTCAGGCTGACACACTGTGTACCGCGTTCTGTGTTGATCACGGCGTGATTGCGACAACGGCTCATTGTGCATATCCGAAACAGGGTACGGCGCCACTTACAAGAAGCATTTTCAAACTTGCTGGAGCATCAACCTCAATCGCAGGCGCCAACGCACCTGTGCCTTATGTTGTATCTGGAAGCATGGCGCCGAATTTCCAACCTCCTATCGAGGCGGCGCGTGACTGGGCGCTGATTAAGCTTGCCTCGCCAATTTGCAAGTCCGGTGGGTTGGTGTTGTCAACCCAACATCCCAACGAGGCCGGAAACCGGCCAAACGCTGGAGCCATTTATCAAGCTGGCTTTCATCGTGATTTTGGTGACGGCCAGCTTGTATTGAGCGCGCCGTGCACAATCGCCACGTCATTTGCGAGAGTTCGTCGCGACGCTATCGCTCAAGATATTGCTGACACCGGCCATGTCGTGCTCCACACTTGCGATACCGGCCCAGCGTCGTCGGGTTCGCCACTGCTGATCGATGGACCTGACGGACCCGAAGTTGTTGGACTCAATGCTGGCACTTACGTGCGTACGCGTGCCTCTATCAAGCATAAAACAGATGCAACCCAATATCGGACAGATGTCATCGCCAACACCGGCGTCAGCGTTGACGTGTTTCGAGACCGCATTACAGATGTGTCGAACCATACCATGATTTCGACGCGCTCTGACTTGCTGCATTTGCAATTCTTGCTGGCGGCGGAAGGCGTCTATGCGGGGCCGCACGACGGCGTTTTCAGTGCCGAATGCCAACGCGCGATCGGGACGTTCGAGCGATTGCATGGTTACACGGAACGCGGTGCCGCGACTGTCTCCATCCTCGATTTGCTGCAACGGCGAAGTTTGATGCGCACCAATATCGAGACCGGAAGTATTCAACATCACTTGAGATAGGCTGTGGCTATGGCCCACAGCCGGCGCGAATAGTCTGCGCGCGGCAGCCTTTGACGACGATCGGGCTTGTCGATTGACTGGCGTACATCGCTCTCAGGTCCATGTAGTTGCCATTGACGCAACCATCGCCAAGTAAAACCGTGAGTTTGCGATTGGCAACCGTGCGCAAGAACGCGCTCTTCGCCCCGGATATTTTTGCAAATACCAGATCGGTGAGCCGCAGCTGACCTTCGTCGTAGCATTTCGCTTGATAGCGTTGCTGCCAGAGACGGCCATTGACGCGGCCGTCGGCGGCATGCGTTCGCATGGATGGCGGATCAAACCGGCCGTCGTCACCGTCTACACTCAAGCCGGCACGCTGCACTTGTGTGGCATAGTAAAACGCATTCTCGACACGGTCACCCCCAGGGCTGACGCGCGGCAATGCCATGGCGGCAGCTTGCAACTCCATCACGCCAACAAGACCCGGCTGGAGGCGCATGTCGTAGAACACAGCGACATCGCGAGGGGATGGTTGTTCGAGGCCGGATAAAGTCTTGGGCATGCCATCACACGGCGTAAGCTTGCCACGCCCTGCCCTGTCCGCCGCTTCAATTTCCGGAGACGTAGCTGCAGCGCCTATCTTTAGGCGCGTCGCCCACACGGCGGCAATCCAGCGCGCGCATAAGGCATCGCCAACACTCTCGCGTTTTTGCGCCTCGACCAGTTCAGGCGTCGTCAACAATGCGCGCAATTCGTCGTAAATGGCGCCATATGGTTGTTTGCTTTGCGGATCATCGGGCGGAAGTTTTACAACATCAGTAATGAACCGCACCTGGCGGCTCATTTTCGCGCCTTGGCATTCTCCGTCTTTCAAATCCGGCTCTTGCCAAGTCCGCACGATTGCAAGCCGCTCTTCGGGCGCGGCTGTCAATAGAACGCGTTTGAATTTCTGTCCATGCGTTGGCATCCGCGCTACTAACAGTTTGTCGAGCGTTTTCGCCTCGATCAGCGCGAACAATCCTCGCAGTGAGTCATCGGCAATGATGCGCTGTTGCGCACCCATCGAGAGCCCCGCACAGTCGAAATCCGGCGTGACTTGTCCAAACCCATCGGCTTCGGAGGTCTCGAAGCGCGCCGACATCGCAAACAAGCGCTCGTGTTCGGCCTTGTCGTAATACGGGCGCTGTTCGAATTCGCCCGCAGCCGCACGCTCTGCAGCACCCCAATTGAATGGGAATTCGGGGAGTGTTGCCTTGGGACCGGCTGCTTGTGCTGAAACTGGAGGTACGGTCCAAATCGCACAAAGAGCGAAAGCACACAAAAGTCTCGTTGCAATCATTGGCAAGGGTCCTTCAAGGAGCGCGAACCCATAGGTCGGGTAGAGCCGACAAAGCCCTGAACCACGTGGTGCGTTCGAATTGATGTGCCCACGCAAGTCGTGCGAACGGCGAATAGTCTGCACCTCTGTGTCGGGTCTCGCTACGCTCTACCCGACCTACATTCTTTCTAAAATAAAAAAGTCACGACTCTTTGTGATTTGTGGGAAAATCCGCTATCGCGCCCCCGTCCAGCATCACCGCGTTGTTGAGCAAGGTCTCGTAGCTGTCTTTGATGCGCTTTTCGTAGGATCGCGTCACAGTCCAAACGAGGAACCGCATCAATGCCAAGAGGCCCGCAAACAGTCCGAGGATGACCAGAATAGCTGTATCACCTTCGTGAAGGCCAACAATCAAAACGGACGCAACCCCACCCATTGCCACCATGGCAAAGACAATCCAGTTTGCCAACCACGTCGATTTGTTGAACGCGTCCATGTCGGCGACAAGATTCAAAGCGCCGCCTTGCTGCGAGACCTTGACCGCGTCGGCACCCCAAAACTGGCTCATCTCGTGAGCGCCTTGTGGCTGTGGCGGTCCTTGAAAATTCATTTCGTATGAGGAGCGGCTGGTGATCTTGAAGCCGCAAGACGCGAGCGTTGTACCAACAAAATCGAGAGCCTTAGCACTATCGCCGCTGAACGGCATTTGCAGCGCGATTTTGTCCATGACACTCGTCCAATCTCTTGGCGTTAAACAACTCATCTTATGACGCACAAATAGTGCCGGGCGCTAAATTTTCAAGGCGCGTGCACCGCGGAATTGCTTGTTTCACTTAACAACCCGTTAGATCTGGGGTCTGACCCCGTTTCAAATGTAAAAGGGGCAGACCTTGCGGACTGCCCCTTGTGCAAATTCTTGTAGGTTGGGCTGAGTTCTCAACGAAGCCCAAAACAATAACGGATCTAGTGTTGGGCTTCGCGAAGTGGCTCAGCCCAACCTACAGCGACAGAATTCTTAGAAGTCCATGCCGCCCATTCCGCCCATGCCACCCATACCGCCGCCGCCCATGCCACCGCCAGCGTCCTTCTTGGGACGATCGGCAATCATGGCCTCGGTGGTGATCAATAGGGCTGCAACCGAGGCTGCGTCTTGCAAAGCGCAACGCACGACCTTAGCCGGGTCGATGACGCCAGCCGCCATCAGGTCGACGTACTCGCCGGTCTGGGCGTTGAAGCCGAAACCATACTTGCTGTTCTCAAGGATCTTACCAACCACAACCGAGCCATCTTCTCCGGCGTTGTTGAAGATCTGGCGGGCCGGTGACGACAGCGCGCGCTTGACGATCTGAACGCCGACCTTCTGGTCTTCGTTATCGACCGCAATCGAATCAAGAGCCTTAATGGCGCGCAACAGAGCGACGCCGCCGCCCGGTACAACGCCTTCTTCGACAGCGGCACGGGTCGCGTGCAGCGCGTCGTCAACGCGGTCCTTGCGTTCTTTGACTTCGACTTCCGTCGCGCCGCCAACCTTAATGACAGCTACGCCGCCAGCCAACTTGGCCAAACGCTCTTGCAGCTTCTCGCGATCATAGTCCGACGTGGTTTCTTCAACCTGCGCCTTGATCTGCTTGATGCGGCTATCGATGTCAGCCTTCTTGCCGCTGCCATCAACGATGATGGTATTATCCTTGTCGATGGTGATCTTCTTGGCCTGGCCCAACATCTTCAGAGTGACGTTCTCGAGCTTGATGCCGACGTCTTCCGAGATGACAGTGCCACTGGTCAGGATTGCGATGTCTTCGAGCATCGCCTTGCGGCGGTCACCGAAGCCAGGGGCCTTGACGGCGGCAACCTTGAGGCCGCCGCGCAGCTTGTTGACGACGAGGGTCGCAAGCGCTTCGCCTTCGATGTCTTCTGCAATGATCAACAGCGGCTTGCCGGTCTGCACCACAGCTTCGAGAACCGGCAGCATCTGCTGGAGCCCTGAGAGTTTCTTCTCGTGGATCAGGATGTACGGGCTTTCGAGATCAACAACCATCTTGTCGGCGTTGGTGACGAAGTACGGCGAGAGATAGCCGCGGTCGAACTGCATGCCTTCGACGATATCGAGTTCGGTTTCCAAGCTCTTGGCTTCTTCGACCGTGATCACGCCTTCCTTGCCAACCTTGTCCATCGCCTTGGCGATGAGCCTGCCGACTTCGACGTCGCCGTTGGCCGAAATGATGCCGACCTGAGCGATTTCTTCGTTCGAGGTCACCTTCTTCGACTTGGCCTTGAGTTCAGCGACGACGGCTGTAACAGCCAGATCGATGCCGCGCTTCAGATCCATCGGGTTCGCGCCAGCGGCAACCGATTTGGCGCCTTCCTTGACGATGGCCTGGGCCAGAACGGTTGCGGTCGTGGTGCCGTCGCCAGCGAGATCGTTGGTCTTCGAGGCCACTTCGCGCAACATTTGTGCGCCCATGTTCTCAAACTTGTCTTCGAGTTCGATTTCCTTGGCGACGGTAACGCCATCCTTGGTAATGCGCGGTGCGCCGAACGACTTTTCAATAACGACGTTGCGGCCCTTCGGACCGAGCGTCACCTTGACTGCGTTGGCAAGAATATCGACGCCGCGCAGCATGCGTTCGCGGGCATCTTGGCCGAATTTGACGTCTTTAGCTGACATGTGTCTGCTCCAGTAAGGGGGAAGATGGTAAGTGGTGAGTGGGCAGTCGTAAGCCGGTTTCAGTGCAGTCAACCGACTGACCACTGCCACCTCACGGCTGCCGGCGGATTAGGCCGCCGCCTTGACCGAGGTCTTGCCTTCGATCACGCCCATGATGTCGCTTTCTTTCATGATCAGCAGGTCATCGCCGTCGATCTTGACTTCGGTACCCGACCACTTGCCGAACAGCACCGTGTCGCCAACCTTGACGTCGAGCGCGTTAACCTTGCCGGCCTCGTCGCGAGCGCCGGGGCCAACGGCAATGATCTTGCCCTGCATCGGCTTTTCTTTGACGGTGTCAGGAATGATGATCCCGCCAGCCGTTTTTGTTTCCTCTTCAAGCCGCTTGACGACAACGCGGTCGTGCAAAGGACGGAATTTCATGAGTCTAACCTCTTGTTATAGCGTGGACAACAGCGTTGTTTGGGGAGCAAGCGGCAGGCCCAATTTGACCCGTCCGGTTGCGAGGAAACGCCACGGTGACCGGCTGGCATGGCCAAGAGCGCGGTCGCAGCATTCCTCTGGTGTTTATATGTGGATGCTTGTTAGCACTGTCAAGGCATGAGTGCTAAATTGTCTAATGGCAAAGGGGTGTATACACAGCCCCATACACAAGGGCAGCCATATGACTTTGCAGTAAAAAAGGCCCAGCATCGGTGCCGGGCCTCTCATCAAAAAATGGCCGGTGTTGAGATTTAGAGCGAAAAATCGTCAACCTTGGCGCCCTTCTTGAGGCGCGCGACGAGCCAATTCGGCTTGCGGCCACGGCCTGTCCAAGTTTGCGACCGGTCATCGGGATTGGCGTATTTGGCCACCGACTTGCCACGGCCTTTGCCCTTGCCAGCGAACCCGTAGAGTTCTGCAACGGTAAACCCGCTGCCGTCCAGCAACCGATCAATTTTGTCTTTGTATTCTGTTTTGGCTTTTTCGCGGGCATTCGTCTTAGCTTTCGCGAGTTTGGCTTCGAGATCATTGATCTCCTTCAAAGACATCTTATCAACTTGAACGCCGGCCATATCAGTTTCCTCTTTTTCAATTGGAATGGCCTTGCTGCGGCATTCCCATGACGGATTATACTTTGGTGTCGTATAAACCCAATCCTATTTGCTTCTGTATCGACTTTTTGACGCAGCAGTTATATTTTTCTAATATCATTAATCGAGGACATCTCGCTGCTTGAATGGGAAATGGCATAATCACAGTCCACTTTGAAATTACGCCCTATTCGCTGCGAAGCGCATCAATTGGATTTAAACCAGCGGCGCGGCGCGCCGGAAAATAGCCAAATAATATCCCGGTCAAAGCCGCAGCAGCGATTGCCATGGCTAGCACTTGAGGACTGACAACAACAGGCCAATTCGCAGCATAAGCGATGGCGGCAGAGGCGCCAACACCCAAGGCGGCGCCAATCAATCCGCCCAAAAGGCATAGAGCGACGGCTTCAACTAGAAATTGCTTCAGAATATCGCCGCGGCGGCCGCCGACCGCCATCCTGAGCCCAATTTCGCGAGTCCGCTCAGTCACCGACACGAGCATAATATTCATAATTCCAATACCACCGACAATCAGCGAAATAGCAGATGTCGCTGCCAGTAAATAACTTAGCGTAGACAGAACTTCCGTTCTCGCTTTCATCATTTCCGACAAATTGCGAACCGAAAAACTATCTTCGCCCTTTTCGCCGCCTGTCGAACGGCGCCGTTGGCGCAGCACGCTTTCTATTTCTTCTTGTGCGGCCGCGATATCGGTTGCCGGATCAATCTTGACGTAAAGATTCCCTGCCTGCTCAGCTTGAACTTCGCTCTTGCCTGCAATGCGATTGCGGGCCGTCGTAATCGGGATCAAGACAACATCGTCCTGGTCGCGGCCCATACTCGACTGCCCCTTACGCGCTAACACGCCGACAATTTCAAATGGGACATTTTTGATGCGCACGGTTGCACCGACTGGGTCTTCACCTGGAAACAATTCCTTCACGACCGTTTGGCCGGCGAGTGCGACGCGAGAGGCTCCCCTTACATCGTTGGAATTGAGATCGCGGCCACTTTCCATTGGCCAATCGCGTACCGTTGTGAATTCGGAATGGATGCCGCCAACGGTCGTACTCCAATTTGCGCCCGCCCGGACTACGGTGGCCGCCTCATTCAATTGGCCGGAAATTGACGTGACACCGGCAACTTTATCGCGGACCGCAGACAGATCGCCTTCGGAGAGTGGAATATCGGATCCGGCACCTACCGATCGGCCATTAATTCGGCTCGAGCCTGGAAACACCACCAGCATATTGGTGCCGAGCGAGTTGATTTGTTTGTCGACTTCGCTTGTGGCGCCGTTGCCAAGCGAAACCAGAATGATGACAGACGCAACGCCGATGACAATTCCAAGCGTCGTCAGGATGGCGCGCAAGAGGTTTGTTCTAAGCGCCGTAATTGCGATTTTAAGGCTGTCCCAAAAGCTCACGCGGCGCTCTCCGCTGGTTTTGCTTGGTACCATTTCGGCATTTGGCTGACATCGTCGACGATTTTCCCATCGCGAAACACAATCCGGCGCCGGGCCCAATTGGCGATATCAGCTTCGTGGGTGACCAAGATGATGGTCACACCCTGCCGGTTGAGCTCAGTCAGTAACTCCATGATTTCTTCCGATGTCTTGCTATCAAGTGCACCAGTCGGCTCATCGGCGAGCAACAGCTTCGGATTATTGATCAAAGCACGGGCAATCGCAACGCGTTGCTGCTGGCCACCCGACAATTGCCGCGGATGATGATCCAGCCGGTTTCCGAGGCCCACTTGCTCAAGACACAGCTTTGCAAGGGCTTCGGCATTGTCCGGAGTAGGATTGGCGTAGAGCAACGGCAGCATGACTTGGCGGAGCGCCGGCGTTCGCGGCAGCAAATTGAACTGCTGAAAGACAAAGCCGATTTTGCGATTGCGCAAGTCAGCAAGCGCGTCGCCATCAAGTTTGCCAACGTCGAGGCCATCGATAAAGAGTTCGCCCGCCGTCGGGACGTCAAGCGCACCGATCAAATTCATCATGGTCGATTTTCCGGAACCCGACGGCCCCATGATGGCGACGTATTCACCGGCAGCGATCGACAAAGAGACGCCGGCTAGTGCATGAACCGCCTCATCGCCCATCCGGTAGGTTTTGACGAGATCGACGGCGCAGACAACGGGCCCCGGCGCCGCCGTCATTTGGCGACCTCGCGGGCGCGGACGACGATATTAGCGCCTTCAGGGATCTTGTCGCCGAGCACTTCGGAGAATTTATCGTCCGCCAATCCCAGCCGTACAAACTGAGCCTCAGGCTTGCCGTCGCTGCCGATCACCCAAAGTGTGGCTGTCTTCGACGTTTCGCGGCCCTGCTTCCAGCGTTCAAACAATTTTTGCTGATCATCGCTCAAAAGTGGCCGCAACGCCTGCTCGACGCGGGCATTGATGCGCTGGCGCATGGCGCCAAAGTCTATTGGCGGACCACCCATACTTGCGCCCGAACTCGACGCCTTGGTTTCATCCGAGAGTTTCTTGAGGGCATCCAAGACCGCGGTCTCTTGCACGGCCGTCAACGCAATTTCACCCTTCAGACGGTCAATCAGGCGTTTGGTGCGGTCGGAACTGTCATGGCCGCTTTCCTTAGCAGAAACCTTCGGCTTGTAGCGCAGCGTATCGTTCGAAACGCGCAGCACGTCTTCGCGCTTCGCTGCTTCAATTTCAACGTTGGCCGTCATACCTGGGAACAATTTGCGATCCTCATTCGCGGCCTCAATGATGACTGTATAGGTGACGACGTTATTGATCTCAGTAGCCGCCAAGCGCACCTGAGTGACGCGGCCGTTAAAGGACCGGTCCGGATAGGCATCGACCGTGAACGTGACTGGATTGCCTTCTGCAATGGCGCCGACGTCAGCCTCATTGACTTGGGCTTCAATGCGGATGCGCGACAGATCTTGAGCAATCTTGAACAATTCCGGACTTTGCAAACTCGCGGCAACCGTCTGACCAGGGTCGACGGTGCGCGAGATCACAGTGCCTTCGATCGGCGCCCTGATTTCAGTGCGATCGAGGTCTATCTGCGCTTGGTTTAATTGAGCTTTGCGCTGCTGGATCGTGGCCTTGGCACTCTCAATTTGTGCTTTGGCGACTTTAATGTCGGCCCGTGCCACTTCAAGATCGCGGGTCGCAGTTTCAAAAGAGTTCTGTGTCGACAGGCCTTTTGCGGATAGTCCCTTTTGGCGCGCGAACGTTTGCTCGGCCAAACGCAATACCGCATCTGCTTTGGCTGCGGCCGCGTCTTGATTGATCAAAGCAGCATCCGCGGAAGCGACATCGGCGACAGCTTGCGCCACGCGGGCGGCAAAGGTCTTGCGGTCCAGCGTCGCCATGATGTCACCGGGCTTCACGGTGCTGTTGAAGTCAGATTTTACGCTGTCAACTAGGCCGGACAACTGCGAGCCGACGCTGACAGTGACCAGCGCCCTCACCGGCCCAGTCGTCGAGATCACTTTCCGGACTTGGCCTTTGGATACAGCAACCGTTTCGTACACGACGCCGGTTTTAGGCGCCAAACCGACATCGCCTTTGAATAGCCAAGCGGCCGCCGCCCCCACCACAGCGAGCGGAAGAGCAAATGTGAACAGAGACCCGAAACGCTTTTTCATTGATCAAACCATAAACGGCCGCTGCCCTTGGTATTCCTCACGTTTTGGACGAGGTCCCATGAACATCGGCAAACTTGGCGCATTGAGCGGCTGAAGTCGCCACTCTATCCCTGAACGTATGTAAGTCCCACTTACGTCGTTGCAAGGTTACTCCAATCCAGTCTGATTATTAACTATCTGTAAAATCAGAGATTTTAGTGAAGTGAGGGCAGGCGTGAATATGAACGCCAGATGAACGTGCGGTTCAGATCGAATTCAGTCGCCTGCCAATAGGATATCTGGACCCTGAGGCCTCTCATATCCCCGGCGTGATCCAAAGGGGGGTGCAACAGTCAGGGTTGGTGCACCCTTCCCGCCCACCGGCCGCTCCCCCAATTTTTCGGCGCACTTGAACGTCACTCTCCAAGCCAGTAGGCAGTGGGTAACCACCAAAGGAGATGCGCCATGACTTTTAAGCTTCCCGACCTACCCTACGCTTACGACGCGCTGGCACCCTATATGTCAGCCGAGACGTTGCAGTTCCACCATGACAAGCATCACTTGGCCTATGTCGACAACGCCAACAAAATGATTATCGGCTCAGGTCTTGAAGGCAAGACCATTGAAGACGTTTGCGCGGCAGCGTTCGCCGGCAAGAATGCCGGCCTGATCAACAACGTCGGCCAACACTACAATCATCTCCACTTCTGGAATTGGATGAAAAAGGGTGGTGGCGGCAAGAAAATTCCGGGCCGCCTTGAGCGCTTGGCTGCTGAATACGGCGGCTTCGACAAAATGCGTGCTGACTTTATCAACGCTGGCGTGACGCAGTTTGGCTCTGGTTGGTGCTGGCTCGCCATTCGCGACGGCAAGCTCGAAGTCGCTAAAACGCCGAACGGCGAGAACCCGATCATGCATGGCGCAATGCCGATCCTAGGCTGCGATGTGTGGGAGCACAGTTATTACATTGACTACCGCAATGCGCGCGCCAAATACCTCGAAGCCTGGTTCGACAACCTGGTCAGCTGGGAGTATGTCGACCAAATGATGGGCTAAATATTAAAAGGGCGGAACCTCAGGTTCCGCCCTTTTTTATTGTCACGCCGCGTGACGAAATTTTTTTAATCCGTTATGCGTCCCGCGCGCGCTCAACATATGACCCATCGACTGTCATGATCACAACCTTGGTGCCCGTGCCGATATGGGGCGGGACCATTACGCGGGCACCGTTCGAAAGTTTTGCAGGCTTATAGGACGACGATGCTGTCTGTCCCTTGACGACCGGATCGGCTTCGACGATTTCAAATACCACGCGGGCTGGCAATTCAATTGACACCGGATTGCCTTCAAACAGCGACACGTTGCAGGTCATACCCTCGGTCAACCACTGCCCCTGTTCGCCTAAAATGTCTTTCGAGATAGAGATTTGGTCGAAGCTGACGGGCTGCATGAAATTGTAGCCCATGTCGTCTTCGTAGAGGAAATTGTAGTCCTGCTCTTCCAAGTAGGCGCGTTCAACTTGGTCCGTTGTCCGATAGCGCTCGACAACTTTCACGCCGTCAGCAATGCGGCGCAATTCCAAATGCGTCACCGGCGTACCCTTGCCAGGATGAATGTTCTCAGCCGACATGACGACGGCGAGCCGGCCGCCGAGATCGAGCACGTTGCCTTTGCGGACTGTCGAGGCGATGACCTTAACCACGGCGTGTCTCCTATTGTTCTGAAAGTGCGAGCACGCAGCGCGTCTTTCGTGCGCTGTGGGGTGGATCTAGCCCGCTGGGAATCTCGGCCCATCCCATAGCCTGCCCGGGGGAATCCGCCAAGTGCGGCATGGTCTGACCAAAAACACCATAAATCATATGGGTATTCTGACCTTTAGCCAGGGCAACCCTAACGGCTCACTATCGCCCGGCTGCGATTTCCGGTTTTATCGAGCCCGTCGATTTGATCGAAGCCTTCCACGCCTGTGAAATCGGCGCCATCAAGATTGGCACCGGCCAACTTTAGTCCGGTTACATTTGCACCTGTGAAATCCGTCTTTGACAGGTCGCATCCCGTTAAATCGGCGCCCGTGAGATTTGCGCCGCGGAATGTTGCAAACGTCAAATCGGCGCCGCCAAATTTCGTGCCCTTAAGATTGGCCTCGGAAAACTTGGCTCCGATCAGGCTGATACCAGACGGACCGCCAAACGTTGCGCCACTTAAATCAGCCCAACGGAAATCTGTACGGTCAAGAATGCCGCCCAAGTCCGCGCCAGACATCCGCGCACCAGCAAAGCGGGCGCCTTCGCGGTGAAAGCGTTCCAGCGTCGTGAACACGGTCGGGCTTTGAATATGAGCATGTTCGAGATTCGATGTTGAGAATTCGGCCCGCGTTATGGTGGCCCGATTGAGGGTCGCGCCACGGAGATCCGCGCCGGCCATCGAGGCATCGGTCAGATTAGCGCCAAACAGATCAGCACCGCGAAAGTTCGCGCTCTTGAAATCCAAACCAATGAAGTCCAGCCCGGCAAGCGACTGGCCTTCAAAACTCGGGGGCGACAAGGGCTTAGATCGAAAGATGGCCGATGTCACATCACGGGCCGTCGGTGCGCCAGCTGCAGCATTCAAACATGCGCCATTTGATTGACCGGCTGCGATCAACGCTGCAAAACAGACCATCTTGGCCCATCGCCGCATCGCTTACCTTTCGGCCACATGGGCCGCGTTTTGGGCTTCAATCAGGCCCTTCATCGTTGCAACGCCGATCGCACCGTTGAATTTCGCTTCCAAGAGATTTGCGCCGGTGACGTCCATACCAGTCACATCTGCGCCGGTGAAATTGGCCATGGTCAAATCAGCGCCTTTGAAGTTTGCCCCCATTGCTTTGGCATTGACGAACCGCGCATACGTCAGCTCCGCTCCGCTGAGGTCCGTGTTCACAAGCGTTGCACCTGAAAAGTCTGCTGACGTCAGCCGGACGCGCGAGGCGAGCAAGCCGCCTTCGTGGCCGTCAACGGTGCTGAATTGAGCGTTGGTCAAATTTGCGCCCGCAAAGTTGCTGCCATCAAGCCACCCACTGAGTTTGGCGTTCTTCAGATTGGCGCCAGCAAATGACGGCGCTTCAGAAATATTGCGATCCAATGATGAGAAGATCGTAACGCGCAGCAGGGTCACGTCTTCAAGGTTGGCATTGGTGAAATTGGCTTTGGTGATAACGGAGCGGTCGAGCCGGGCTTTGCTCATGTCAACGCCGGTCAGGTTGGCACCAACAAGTTCGGTTCCATAGAGATTACTGCCAGCCATCTTGGCCGATTTGAAATCGACGCCTGAGAGGTCAAGCTCACTGAGGTTCTTCGCTGAAAGTTCGACCACCTGACCGGCTGGGGATTTGAACAGCGCCTTTGTCACTTCGCCCGAGGTCATATCGGCTGCCGAAGCAGCGCTGACACCAAGGCTAAGGGCCACAAACACCGTCTTTTGCATCAGTTCGGCCAACGTCATTTCATTCTCCTCACGTCACACCTTTAGCCGATCGTGGCACCATCGATCAGAAGTTTATAGTTTATACTGTCTAACAGAGCTTCGAAACTGGCATCGATGATATTCGGTGACACCCCGACAGTGACCCAGCGCTTGCCGGTCGCGACATCATGAGTTTCGACCAGAACCCGTGTCACCGCCTCAGTGCCGCCGGTCAAAATACGCACCTTGTAGTCTTCGAGTTCAATCGTTTCGATATGCTTCTGATAACGTCCGAGGTCCTTGCGCAACGCCTGATCAAGCGCGTTAACGGGACCATTGCCATGCCCTTCTGACGACAGTTGCTCGGTTTCGCCGGCAATTGAGACTTTGACATTGGCTTCTGAGACCGTCACCAACTCGCCTTTTGCATCACGGCGGCGCTCGACCAAGACCCGGAAGCTATCGACAGCAAAGTACTGCGGCACGGACTGCAATTGGCGCCGCGCCAAGAGTTCGAAAGAGGCTTCGGCCGCCTCATAGGAATAGCCGGTGGCCTCGCGCGCTTTGACCTCATCGAGCAGCGTTTGCACTTTGGGATCATCTTTATCAGCGCTAATACCAACGCGCTCTAAAGCGGCCAGCACATTCGACTTGCCGGCCTGTTTGGAAACAAGCAGCCGCCGTTCATTGCCGACCGCATCGGGCCGCACGTGCTCGTAAGTCTCAGGTTCTTTCAGAATTGCCGACGCATGAATGCCAGCCTTGGTCGCGAACGCACTTTCGCCGACATAGGGCGCGTGACGATCTGGTGCCTGGTTCAAAATATCGTCGAGCACGCGCGAGGCGTGCGTCAGGGTCCGCAATCCATCAGGCGTCATGCGCGTTGTGAAGTGATCCGCGAACTCGCTCTTGAGCATCAGCGTCGGAATGATCGATGTCATGTTGGCATTTCCGCAGCGTTCGCCAAGCCCGTTCAACGTGCCTTGGATTTGGCGGCAACCGGCGCGGACGGCTTGCAGCGTATTGGCGACGGCGTTTTCAGTATCGTTGTGGGTGTGGATACCAAGGTGCGAGCCGGGGACCGTATTGCACACGTCTAAAACAATGCGCTCAACTTCGTGCGGGAGCGTACCGCCGTTGGTATCGCATAAAACCACCCAGCGCGCGCCAGCCTCATGAGCCGTGCGCGCAACGGCGAGCGCATAGTCGCGGTTACCCTTATAGCCGTCGAAGAAATGTTCGCAGTCGAGCATCGCTTCACGGCCCGAGGCGGCAACCGCCTTGATGCTTTCAGCGATGCCTTCGAGGTTTTCTTCGTTTGAAATGCCGAGAGCCACCCGGACATGATAGTCCCACGACTTCGCGACCAAGCAGATGCTGTCGGCTTTCGATTGAAGTAACGCTTGAAAGCCCGGATCGTTCGAAATCGAGCGGCCGGCACGCTTGGTCATGCCAAAGGCGGTGAAACGCGCCGTCTTCAAGCCAGGCTTTTCCGAGAAGAATGCGGTGTCGGTGGCATTGGCGCCGGGGAAGCCACCCTCGATGTAGTCAAGCCCCAGCGCGTCCAGGATCGCCGCGACGCGGCGCTTGTCCTCAAGCGAAAAATCAACGCCCGTCGTCTGCGCACCGTCGCGCAACGTGGTGTCGAACAAATAGAGCCGGTCTTTTGTTTTAGATGTCATTGCGCCGTCTTAGCACCACCTTCAGGCGTGTCCACGATCTTCAATTGCATTTTGAGCGTGATTGTCGGCAACATTTCATCTTCCAGTGGCACCACAGTGCGTTGGGTTGCCACATAGCCGCGGGCTTCGAAGAATTCTTGCGCGGTGTCCGTGCTGTCGACGGAAATGGCCGTGGCGCCGCGCGCGGTGGCAATCTTTTCAAGCGCATCGGCGAGTGCGGTGCCGATGCCTTCGCCCGCGTGATAGGGGTGAACGTAGAGCATGTCGATGAGGGTGTTGTCCTTGAGCGCGGCAAATCCGAGCAGCTCGCCTTCAACCTCGACCACCAGCGTTAACATTTTGCCGAGGTTGGCCGCAAACGCCGCGCCATCTTCCGCGACTGACACCCATGCGGCGCGCTGGTCTTCGTCGTAATCATCCTGCGTTAACTCTTCGACGCTGGCCGCAAACAAATCGCGCAATGCCAGCGCGTCAGCAGGAAGGTACGGCCGCAGCGGCCAAGTTGTGGAAGAGGTCATGGCGCGGCCTCTGGCGTGTGTCCCCGCTGTAAGCGCTCCGGAGTTCCCCACCCACTTGCCGTCATCCCGGCGACGGCCGGGATCCGTGCAAGTTCGGAATTCAGCACGCACTTGATACCGGGGCAGGCCCCCGCCTTCGCGGGGGTGACGATTGGGGGGATGAGAGCGCGGTCGATCATCGCGCGACCTCTGCCGCTGCTATCTTGATCCAAAAATAACTCGCCAGAACCGTTGATGCCGATACACCCACGATTGTCATCCCGGGCCTTGTGCCCGGGACCCACCATGAAGCGGGTGAGTTGTTTGAGGAGCGCTCGTTGGTGCAGGGCGCATGTCAATGGATGAGCTCGCGTTGCAGAATGGGTCCTCGGGACAAGCCCGAGGATGACATCGAGGCTCATCGCGCCACCTCCCAAGTGGTGGTGATCTCGCCGGTCTTAGGATCTTTCGCATCTTTCAACGCGATGCCCATGCCTGCGAGTTCATCGCGGATGCGGTCGCTTTCCTTGAAGTCTTTGGCTTTGCGGGCCGCAAGGCGGGCGGTGATGAGGTCATCGACAGCGAACCGGTCGAAATTGTAGACTTCTTGCCCCACATTCACTTGAGCAAGAACTTCGTTGTCGTAGAGGCCCAAGAACTTCAGTGAAGTTTTGAGAGACTTAATATCTGCAACGTTGTTCGGAGATTTTGCCAATCCAAAAATTGCCGCCAAGGCTGCTGGCGTATTCAGATCATCAGCAAGGGCACCAATGACATCAACATGGGGATGCTCTGCTGACGGCGCGTCGTGCAACTCATTAGCCCATTCAAAAACTCTATTGCGCGCTTGAACCAGCCGATCAACAGTCCAATCGATTGGCTGCCGGTAGTGGGAACCGAGCATGGCGAGCCGTACGACGCGGCCATGCCACATGTTCGAACCAAACGTCTTTGTCTCCAACAACTCATTGATCGTAATGAAATTCCCGAGGCTCTTGCTCATCTTCTGGCCCTCAACCTGCAGGAAGCCGTTGTGCATCCAGACGTTGGCCATGACGTCAGTGCCGTGCGCGCAGCGGGATTGCGCGATCTCGTTCTCATGGTGTGGGAAGATGAGATCCAGCCCGCCGCCGTGAATGTCGAAGACTTTCCCCAAATAGCGTTCGCTCATCGCCGAGCATTCAATATGCCAGCCCGGACGGCCGCGGCCCCACGGACTGTCCCACCCTGGCTCCTCGGGCGAGGATAATTTCCAAAGCACGAAATCGCCAGGATGTTTTTTGTGCGCTTCGACTTCGACGCGCGCACCGGCCTGTTGCTCGTCAAGCTTGCGATTGGAAAGCTCGCCATAGTCTGGCATCGACACCGTGTCGAACAGCACTTCGCCTGCTGCGACATAGGCATGGCCGCGCTTAAGCAACGCCTCGATGATGGTGATCATCTGAGCAATGTTGTCCGTCGCCCGCGGCTCGTGCGTTGGCTCCAGGCAGCCCAACGCCTTGACGTCGGCATGGAACTGATTTGCGGTCTTCTCAGTGACGCGCGCGATGGCGTCATTCAACGGCAATCCTGGAAAATCACGCAGCGCTCGCGCGTTGATCTTGTCATCAACGTCGGTGATGTTGCGGACATAGGTGACATGTTCCGGGCCATAGATGTGCCGAAGCAGGCGATACAGCACATCGAACACAATCACCGGCCGCGCGTTGCCAATGTGGGCGAAGTCGTACACCGTCGGCCCGCACACATACATGCGGACGTTATCCGGATCGATGGGCTGAAACGGCTTCTTGGAGCGCGTCAATGTGTTGTAGAGGTTCAAAACCACGGCGGCCCCGCTCCTGGAAATTACCAGCAATTGCGCTGAAAACACTGTGGGTTAGGCGGATAAGCCTCAGTCACAGCGCCGCATTTGCGCTCGATTGGCTTAGTATGGCAGACAGGTATCAGGATCAAGAGCCGCCTCCAAGGACAGCGCTTTGAAGTTGCAGTCAATATACGCGTGCCGGCTATTCAGACTGACCAGTATTGCGGTGGCAGTGTTGGCCGGGTTTGCAGCCATTGCACCGCAAGCGTTGGTGTCGCCGGCTTCAGCACAGGGCATCAACTGGCCTTGGGACCAACCGCCGCCAAAGCCGCGCGAGCCCGTCTATAAGCCGCAGAACCCGAACGCGCCCGGTCAGTGGACACCGCCGCCACCGGCTGGCGGACCAGCGCCGATCCCGCCAGGCGCGCAGCCCGGGGGCAACGCGGGCGCAGGCGCCTGGTCGCAAAAGAGCAACATCTGTCTGCAGCTCGAACAGCGGCTCGTGCAAGAAGGCCAGAAGGGCGACCAATCGCAGACTTTAATTCCCGGCATCGAGGCTGAAATCCGCAAAACCGAAGCCGCGGTGCGCCAATCGCAGAACACGCTCGACCGCGCCAATTGTTACGAGTACTTCCTGTTCACGAAAACGCTGCGTGGCACGCCGCAATGCCGCGACATGGTGCGGCAAGTGGAAAGCAACCGCAGGCGTTTGACGGAACTCGATATCCAGCGTCAGCAAATCCAATCGTCGTCGGGACGGTCTTACACCGACGACATCGTGCGAGAATTGGCGCGCAACAACTGCGGCGCGAACTATCAGCAGCAGGCCAGCCGCGGTGGCGGCGGTGACGGCCCGATTTGGCAGGAAGAAAGTGCCGGCGGCGGCGGTCTTGGCAACTTCAATAGCGCACTGCCCTATTCCACGTACCGGACGTTGTGCGTGCGCCAATGCGATGGCTATTACTTCCCGATCAGCTTCTCGACATTGCCCAACCACTTCGAGCGCGATGCGGAGTTGTGCCAGTCAAAGTGTGCCGCCCCCGTTGATCTCTATTACCACCAGAACCCCGGCGGAAACGTCGAGGGCATGGTGGGGTTCCGCACCAATGAACCCTATGCAAGCCTCCGATCCGCATTTCGCTACCGCAAGGAATTCGTAGCTGGCTGTTCGTGCAAACAGGCCGAATACATTCCAGATGCCAGCGGGCAAAAGGCAGCGGCCACACCGCAAAAGGACGTCGCGCGCAGGGACACCGGATCTGCCACCAGCGGCTGGTCAACCGAGGCGACACCAGAACCCCCGCCGCCGCAACCGCAGTAGATTTTTATGCTGGCTCATATTTTTTGACTTTAATCTGGCTTTCGCGCGATCGCATCTGCCACGCGTCGTAGCGAGACTGCATGCGCAGCAAAGTATCCATCTTTACTCCAAAGGCCTTTTCAAACCTGAGAGCCATTTCAGGCGATAGAGCCGACTTGCCGTTTAGTAACTGCGACAGCGCGGGACGCCCTACACCAAGCAACTTTGCTCCTTCGGTCACGGAGATGCCGTCAGGAAACACCGAGCGCCGCAAAAACTCGCCTACATGGCTCGGTGGAAAGTTGGCTTTGATCGGCATCTGATCCTCATGTGATAGTCGACATTGCCCGTAGCGCAACAGGCTTCACGCCAGCAGCAATGAATTTGCAAAGGGTCAAAGATCACTCGAGAACCGAACTCGTTGGATGTCGATCAAAGCGGGCATCTTCGACGGAATCTTCGAAGCCAACCTGCCTGATGCGGGCGGCAACCAACTGCCAGTCAAGGCCGCGGAGTTGCAGCACGCCGATGTGGTGACGCGAGGCGTCGTATTGATCGCGCATCTCG
>JANNFX010000132.1:0-4065 GCA_031380225.1 Hyphomicrobium sp. | reverse complement strand
ACTTCCCCCTCTCCCCGTCCCTGCACTTGGCGGGGAGCGGGTATAGTGATGTAGGGTGGGTTAAAGGCGCGGCATGCGAAGCATGACGTGACGTAACCCACCGTCCTGAGGCTTGCACTAGCCTCGCAGTCGCCGGTGGGTTACGCCGCATCGCGCTGCGCACGATCCGGCTTTAACCCACCCTACAAACGAATTCGACAAGGGACAGAGACGTGAGCTTTTCTGACATCGCGCCGGACTTGAAAGCGAACCTGCCGGATTTGCGCGGGCGCCTCATCGCAAATTCCATGATGGCTGACATCACTTGGTTTCGCGCCGGTGGCCCGGCACAAGTGCTTTTTACGCCGGCCGACGAAGCCGATCTCGCGTACTTTCTGAAAAACGCGCCAGCTGATCTGCCGGTATTTACCGTTGGCCTTGGCTCGAACCTACTGGTCCGTGATGGTGGCGTGCCGGGCGTTGTCATTCGGCTGGCGCGCGGCTTTGGTGACATCAAAATCGAAGACGGCAATCGCGTTCGCACTGGCACCGCTGCTCCTGACGTGAAAGTTGCGCGTGCTGCGGCCGAAGCTGGCATCGCAGGACTTGCATTTTATCGCGGCATTCCAGGCTCTATTGGCGGCGCGTTACGCATGAATGCCGGCGCGCATGGCACCGAGACCAAAGACGTGCTGGAAAGCGCTCGCGCGGTTGATCGCCAAGGAAATATTCACGTGTTGTCGCTGGCGGACATGGGTTTCACCTATCGCCATTGCGAAGTGCCCCCGGATTGGATTTTCACCGAGGCGCTCTATCGCGGCAAGCCCGGCAATCCCGAAGACATCTTGAAAGAGATGGATGAAGTCGCAGAGTACCGCGAAAAAAATCAGCCAATCAAAGAACGCACTGGCGGCTCAACCTTCAAAAATCCTCCTGGCCATAGCGCCTGGAAATTGGTCGACGAAGCTGGCTGCCGCGGCTTCCGGGTCGGCGGCGCCAAAGTCTCAGACATGCATTGCAACTTCCTGATCAACGATCAGCAAGCGACCAGTCAGGATATCGAACGCTTGGGCGAAACCGTGCGCGCGCGTGTAGCAGCGAAATCCGGCATCACGTTGAATTGGGAAATCATTAGGCTAGGTGAGCCATTGCCGGGGCAGCCGGTCGGTGAGGCGCTGGTTGTCTAGAACAATCGCAAATTTCGCATACTATTCGTCATCCCCGCGCAGGCGGGGACCCGCGCAAGCCTGAAATTTGAATCCAAAAAATATGCTTGCGCGGGTCCCGCCCTTCGGCGGGATGACGAATATTCTGGAGGTCGAGGGTATGGGGTCAAGAGTATGAAGTCGAAGATGGGGGCAGACCCCTCATAAGACTGATCGAACTTGAACTCGGACAGTCGGTGAGAGGGGTCTGACCCCAGAGTGGAAACGGGATAGACATCCGGCGGGGAATAACTACATTTCGTGGATTGATGCAGGTTTGTAAGGACCGGGACATGGACGACCTCGACGACATCAAAACGCGCGTAGAACATTTGACGCCTATGCAACAGGCTGAGTTTCGCGCTTGGTTTTTGGAGCGCGATCACCGCGACTGGGATGCGCAAATCGCGAGCGATCTTAAGGCTGGGAAACTGAACGATTTGATCGCTGAAGCCAAGGCTGACCGAGATGTTGGCCGCACGCGCGACCTGTGAGGCACCGTGCTTCGCCGAAATTCTGGACGCTCTATGAAGCATTGCCGAATTCCGTTCGCGAGCATGCAGATAAGAGCTTCGCGCTTTTGAAAGCCAACCCGCGCCATCCTTCGTTGCATTTCAAGCGAATCGGAGAGTTGTGGTCTGCGCGCGTTAGTGATCATTATAGAGTGCTCGGCATCGATGATACGCCAGACGGAATTTTCTGGTTCTGGATCGGCCCACACGATGAGTATGACCGGCGGATTAGGTGAGCGGCTGTAACGGCTGCAGAAGTGGTTCAGCGAATGCAATCTTACACTTACGATGACAACTACAGCACGTGCGTTGAGACGCATTCAACGCTGCGAATTTTTTCCGACAGCGTATTAGTTATCGAGATGACGGTGCTGCTGAATTTGCAGCCAACGAAGTCTTTCACAAAGGGGGAAATTTTCGGAAAACCCCCACTGACAAGGAAAGCCAATGGGTGGTTTCTTGCTACTAAAAACTCGCTTCAGTCGAGAGACACACGTCGACACCTAGATCATATTATCGACTCGATCGAACCTCGACGAGATGCCCTACAAAAACTTATTGAACTTGGCTGTGAGATCGACATTTGTAGCTTTTGGTTATCGGTGGGGCATGGCGGTCTTAAAATTGAACATGAGCAGATGAAGCGACTCGCAGAACTCAAAATAAGTGTGTGGTGGGATTTGTATGTTAGCGAGCGGAACGACGAGGCACGCTAAATTTTATCAGAACGTTCCAAATCCCACGTTCCACGCTACAACCCCAACTCACTATGCGATCCGAGCCTGACGAGTTCCAGCGTGTCTTCGTCAGGCTTCCGGTAAATCAAAATCAAATCTGGACGTATGTGACAGTCACGGTGGTCGATCCAATTGCCAGTGAGTGCGTGATCTCGATTTTGAAGCGGCAGCGAAAGGTCATCCATCAACAAAGCCACAGCCGCCAACAAGAGTTCGTATTTCCGGTTGCCGTTCGGACCCGATCGCATGAGCTTGACATCGCGCTTGAATTTTTTAGTCCTCAGGATCGTCCGCATTAAGGTCCGCCATCAAGTCTTCAAGGGTTCCGACCCTAATCAGATTCCCCGCCCGTGCTTCCATCATCGCCTCAATCGTCTCGGCATTCGGGATCAGCGGCTCGAAAGGCATGGCTTTTTCGCGCGCGATGCGGATCATCATTAAACGGAATGCATCAGAAACGGTCAAGCCGATCGTGGCCAGCACGGCGGCGGCTTCGTCCTTCGTTTTCGAGTCGATGCGGGCGCGGACAACAGTATCATTGGCCATGGTGAGCTCCTTTTGAGCTACAATGTAGCACATGAACTGTTAAAGGCCATTCCTGTTTCCAGTAGGTTTCAGGCTGAATAAGGCTGTGCCATAGGGGGTGCGAATACAGCGACTGCTGGGTCAGACCCCAAAACTAGCAAGTAGATACAGACGCAGCCGCGAACGGGGAATTTCTACAGCATGACCACCAACACGTTAGGCCCTGTCCCTCCCCGCACGCGCAACCACGTGGCTGTCCTTATGGGTGGCTGGTCGGCGGAGCGCGAGATCAGTCTCAAATCTGGGACAGCGGTGGCGGCGGCGCTGGAGAGCGAGGGCTACCGCGTCACGCGCGTTGATGTGGAGCGTGATATTGCCAGCCGCCTTGGGGACCTAAAGCCTGACGCCTGTCTCAACGCCTTACACGGCAAATTTGGCGAAGACGGCTGCATTCAGGGAATCCTCGAATGCTTGCAGATCCCGTATACGCACTCGGGTGTCTTGGCGTCATCGCTGGCGATGCATAAAGAGCAAGCCAAGACGGTGATGAAAGCGGCCGGCGTCAAAGTGGCCGAAGCCAAAATCGTCAAACGCAGCGAACTTCTCGACGCGCACCCGATGTCACCACCCTACGTCGTCAAGCCGATCGACGAGGGATCGAGTGTCGGCGTGGTGATCGTCAGAGACGGATCGAATAGCGCCAGAAATCTCATTCGCGCTGGTGGCGAGCCCGGCGACATCCTTATGGCCGAACGTTACATCGCCGGCCGTGAACTGACCTGTGCTGTGATTGGCGACTTCGTCACTGATGTTATCGAGATCAAGCCCAAGGAAGGGCTGGTGTTCTACGATTATCAGGCAAAATACGCAGCGGGCGGCTCCATTCACGTGCTTCCGGCAGAAATTTTACCGGATGTTTACCAATTGATCCGGAAATACACATTGGTGGCGCATCAGGCGCTCGGCTGCCGTGGCGTGTCGCGGGCGGACTTCCGCTACGACGATACACCGGGTGGAACGGGCGAATTGATCTGCCTCGAAGTGAATACGCAACCGGGCATGACGGGCACGTCGCTGGTGCCTGAACTCGCCGGCCACGCTGGCTGG
>JANNFX010000060.1:0-14193 GCA_031380225.1 Hyphomicrobium sp. | reverse complement strand
CACAACAGCGATCACGCCAGTGTCTGCATCTGCCAAGATCGCAGCCGCTGCAATCGCTTGACATGCATGATCATCGAGGCAGCCGCGCTCTGAATGTGAGACGGCCATCAGCCACCGTTTGGGGAGGTGTTCGGTCCGCAGCCGCTTTTCGTCAGGTTGTTGTGGCGGGATTGCACGCTTGCGCACCTCCAAACGCCGGACGCCGCCCAGTCCCTTGCTTGCCGGGCGCCGCGGATCAATGCGTATGGTGGCGCTCATGCCTGCACCTCCAAGGCATTGGCGACCAACTCCGCAATGTCGAGGACTTGCGGCTGGACGCCGGCTACACCTTCGAGCATAGCTGTGCATTGCGGACACGCGACAGCTACGACGTGAGCGCCCACTTCACGAACGTCGCCCATGCGCATGTCAGGAATGCGTTGCTTGCCGGGAATATCGGTGAGCGGCGCACCGCCACCACCGCCGCAACAGCGAGCCCGTGGCCCCGAGCGCTGCATTTCCTGCACGTTCAGTCCCAATTTACTGAGCAGCGTGCGCGGCGCATCGAACTCGCCATTGTAACGGCCAAGATAGCAAGGATCGTGATACGTAACCGGCCGCGTCTCAGATGAAGGTTTGAGCGACAGGCGGCCTTCTCGTGCAAGGCTAGCCAGAAAAGTGGTGTGATGGATCACGTCATAGACGCCGCCAAATGCCGTGTACTCGTTTTTGAGACTATGCAGTACATGCGGATCTGGTGTCAGGATGCGTTTGAAACTCAATGTCTTGAACATCTCTATGTTGCGGCGCGCCAACATTTGAAATGTTGCTTCATCACCCAAGCGCCGCGCGGTATCGCCGGTGTCACGCTCACGCTCGCCAAGGATTGCAAAATCGACCTTTGCGGCTTTCAGAATTTTGACCAATGCGCGCAGCGTCTGCTGATAGCGCATATCGAACGCGCCTTCACCCGCCACCAGGAGCACGTCAACGGGAATACCCGGCTCCGCAGTTTTCACGTCGAGATCGATTGCCCAAGTATATCTCTGGTCGCTCGGGAACCCGCCCTGCGTTTCCGTTTCGCGCAAGTTGGACAGCGTATCCGCTGCTTTTCCGGGCGCTAGGCCTTGCGTCAGATTGAGGTTGCGGCGCATGCCAACAATGGCGTCGACGTGCTCGATCAACATCGGGCATTCCTCGACGCACGCACGGCAGGTGGTGCATGACCACAGCGTTTGCGGCTCGATCAGGCCTGGTACAATCGCAGAATTCGGAGCACCCGCATGCTGGCCAACTTCGATGCCTGGATACGGACTGCCCGCGTACTGCTCATCACTCGTGCCGGCCTGCCCTGCTACGAGATCCTGGATCAACTTCTTCGGATTGAGCGGCTGCCCAGCTGCAAATGCCGGACATGCGGCTTCGCACTTACCGCACTGAACGCAAGCATCAAAGCTCAACAGTTGGTTCCACTGAAAATCCGTTGGCTTGGCGATGCCAAAGTCATTCGCTGCCAGCGCCAAGGGCTTCAACGCCGTTGAGCGTTCGCCTGCAAAACGCTCGGGCCGTGGATGGAACGCGAGATGCAGCAGTCCGGCGACCGCATGCTTCATCGGCCCGCCTAGTCCAATACCAAGCGCCAATTCCGCTGAACCAAGTGTCAGGAGCGATAACCCCGCTATCGCGACACCACCCGAGACCTTGTCCGGCGGCAGCAGCATCAGCGCTCCGAGACCAATAGCGAAAGCCATCAGCGTGTAGGGCAACCGGCTCCAATCACCGAGGGAAAGACGCGACGGCGGTGATGCCCGGCGCGACATGATCATCAAAGATCCCACGAGCATGATGCCAGTGGCTGCCAAAATCGCGAGGTTGAGTTTATGCGAGTAGATCGCCAGGCCGTAGTTGATGCCGGTCAAGATCAGCGCGGCAACGGCTCCACCGGCAACTGCGATATGTGCCCGTGCAATATAGGGATCGCGAGCCACGACATGATGCAAATCGACAAAGTAGCGCTTCGGAACTGTAAGTAGGCTAACCCAAGTGTAGGGCGCCGGCCGGCCGGCCATCCACAATTTCGCCCGGCGCGCCAACCCCGCGGCCAACGTCGCAACCGCGAGCCAGAATAAACCAGTGATGGCGTGAGGCAGGGTCATGCGTGCCTCCGCGTTGAGAGGCCGGGCATGACTGAAAGAGGTTTCATCCTCAGGTTTGGCCAAACGAAATCCGTAGGTTGGGTTAGCGCGTGAGCGCGTAACCCAACATCGTGCCGCTCACCGGAATGTTGGGTTACGGCCTGCGGCCTAACCCAACCTACAGCTACAGCTCCGTGTCGTTTCGCCTTCTGAACTTGTTGAAGAATGGGTCCTCGGGACAAGCCCGAGGATGACAGCTGTGGGGCGGCAACAATGGTGGCTCGCCCGGGGACGGCAACGATCGGCGCTTGCGCGGTAAAGTCCGTAAGTTGGGTTAGCGCGTGTGCGCGTAAACCAACAACTTGCCGCGCGAATACATGTTGGGTTACGGCCTGCGGCCTAACCCAACCTACAGGTCCGCCAGACGTCGATGAGACAGCACCACCCATCCTCAAAAATCCTTGCACAGCCGCAGGCTGTCGTAGATGGCGGCGTGGATGTTGTGCATCGAGACGCAATCACCGACGCGGAACAGCAGATATTTTCCATCGCCGGTTTTTTCCTGCAATGACGGCTGGGGCTGCGCCTCAAACAGCGTTTCAAGATCAGTTTGGCCGCGATTGAGTGAGCCGTCCTTCAAGCTCCAATAGAGCCCGGTATTCGGCGTGATCCCGTTCTCGATGACCACTTGATCAACAATGCGCTCCTCCAATTGAGCCGTATATTCGTTTCGCAGGACGGCGATCTTTTTATTGCCCTCGGCATAAACACGCTCAAGTCCGTGGTTCGGCGTTGGGATGATGCCCTGAGAATACATGCGCCGGTAGAAGATCGGGAACGTCGTACCTCCGGAATCGTCGGCGACTTTAACGTCGGGAGTGACCATCTCAACCGCACTGCCACGGCTGGCGATGTAGTCGGCCGCACCGAAGCCGGCGTGCGTGCTGATTGAATCATAAACGAGCACCGTTTCAGCGGGCGCCACTTTGCCGGACAGAATATCCCAGGCGCTAACGGCCAAGCCTTTCTCAACGCCCCACTCCGGATTTTCGCTGGCATGACTACGACCCCCAACAGCTAAGATAACAATATCCGGCTTTTCATTGAGAATGGCCTTGGCATCGGCTTCGACGCCGAGACGCCGGTCAACGCCAAGCCGTTTGGTTTCCATATCGAACCAACGGATGATGCCGGCCATTTGTTCGCGCTGCGGCGCCTTTGCTGCGAGATTGACTTGCCCGCCAACGGCCTCGCTCCTTTCGAACAGCACAACATCATGCCCGCGCGAGCGCGAAACGCGAGCGGCTTCGAGACCGGCAGGACCTGCCCCAACGACGACAACTTTTCGCTTTTGTCCCTTGGTTGGCGTGATGATATGCGGCATGGTCGCCTCGCGCGAGGTCGCCGCGTTTTGAATACAGAGTGTATCCATTCCCAGATACATGCGGTCGATGCAGTGATTGGCGCCAACGCATTGGCGGATTTGATCCTCGCGGCCTTCGCGGACTTTATTCATCAAATGCGGATCGGCAATGTGCGCGCGGGTCATGCCACACATATCGACGTAACCGGCAGCGAGAATACGCTCGGCCTGGGTGATATCGCGGATACCCTGCGCGTGCAGAACTGGAACTTTCACAACGGACTTGATCCCAGCTGCCAATGTCACGAATGGTTCCGGCGGCAATGCCATCGGCGGCATGCAGTTGGCGAGCGTGTTGTGGGTATCAGCGCCGGAGCCGATCACGCTTAAAAAATCTACAAGGCCAGATTCAGACAGCGTCTGCGCGATTTCCTTGGCGACCGTCTGATCAATGCCATTGTCGTGGAACTCATCAGCGCACATCCGCACGCCGACGCAAAAATCGCTGCCGACCGCTGCGCGCACAGCTTTTAGTACTTCGAGCCCAAACCGCATCCGGTTTTCAAGACGGCCACCCCACTCGTCAGTGCGCTGGTTGGACCTCGGTGACCAAAACTGATCAATCAATTGCTGATGCGCTGCTGAAATCTCGATGCCATCGAATCCGGATTTCTGCACGCGCGCCGCAGCTTTTGCAAAATCACCAATGATGCGTTGGATTTCTTCGATCTCAATCGCTTTGGCATTGCCACGATGGACTGGCTCGCGGATGCCACTCGGCGACACAAGATGCGGCCAGGGATCACCTTGATAGGCGGAGCGACGCCCCATATGCGTCGCCTGGATCATGATCTTCATGCCGTGCCGGTGCACAGTTTCGGCGAGTCGCGCCAACGGCTCAATGACTTTGTCGGTCGTCAGGTTGACCGGGCGCCAGCCACCTTGCGGCTGATCGATCGATACGGGACTAGATCCGCCGCAAACCGCCATGCCGAGGCCGCCTTTGGCCTTCTCTTCGTAATAACGAATGTACCGATCACCTGGCAGACCGCCGGGCTCCGCATAAACTTCAGCATGCCCCGTTGAATAAATCCGGTTCGGCAGCGTCAGCTTATTGAGCTTCAGAGGTGAGAACACATGCGGGTAGCGCATCGCGCGATCCTACAAAACAGGCGGCTTAACAATAGACGACGGTCAATGCCAAACCGCCAAGCGACGTTTCCTTGTACTTCGATTGCATATCATGCCCGGTCTGCCGCATGGTCTCGATCACGGCGTCGAGAGACACGAGATGACTGCCATCGTCCATCATGGCGAGGCGCGCGGCATTGATGGCTTTCAACGCGCCCATGCTGTTGCGTTCGATGCACGGCACTTGCACCAGACCACCGATTGGGTCGCAGGTCATGCCAAGATTATGTTCCATACCAATTTCAGCAGCGTTTTCGATTTGCGCCGGCGTGGCACCCATCACGGCAGCAAGCCCAGCGGCGGCCATCGAACAGGATACTCCAATTTCGCCCTGACAGCCCATTTCAGCGGCGGAAATTGAAGCGTTCTTCTTGTAAAGCATACCAACGCCAGCAGCAGTCAGCAGGAACTTGACGATGTTGTCTTCCTGCTTAGCTGGATCGCTTCCCTTATCGACATACTTGGTGAAGTAATAGAGCACCGCGGGAATGACACCGGATGAGCCATTGGTCGGCGCCGTCACCACACGGCCACCGGCGGCATTCTCTTCGTTGACGGCGATCGCAAAAGCACTGACAACATCCATGGCTTTGAAATCGCCGGTGAGCTTACCTTTGGCGTCGGTCGCTTGCGCGTAAAGTGATGGCGCGCGGCGTTTGACCTTCAAGCCACCCGGTAAAATACCTTCGGTCACGAGGCCGCGTTGCAGGCAGTCCTTCATCACGTCCCAGGTCTTGAGTAGCTTGGCGCGGGTCGCGTTCTCGCCCTGATAGGCCAGTTCATTTTCCCAGACCAGATCGGCGATGTCGAGATTGGTTTTAGCGCTGAGTGCCAGTAATTCGGCGGCAGAGCTAAATGGATGGCGGACCGGACGATGCGGCACTTCATCGGACCCTGTGCGCCGGTTGAAGGCAATCTCTGCGCGATCGAGGACAGCACCGCCGCCAATCGAGAAATAGACGTTCTGGTGCACAACAGTGCCGGCGCCATCAAAGGCCTCGATCGACATGCCGTTCGGATGTTCGGGCAAGAACTGATCTTTGCGCATGATCAGATCCGCTTCAGGCGAAAAAGCTATATCGCGCGTGCCACCGAGTTTTATGCGGCGTTCTTTTTTGGCGGCGGAAACGCGTTCACCGCACGTTGCGGGATCAACGTCTTCCGGAATTTCGCCGAACAGCCCGGCGATCACGGCAAAGTCGGTCGCGTGACCAACACCTGTCAGTGCCAGTGATCCGTAAAGCGTCGTCACCACGCGGTCGACGCGGTCAAATAGATTTTTCTTTCTGAGTTCGGTCAAAAAACTAGCCACCGCACTCATCGGGCCGACGGTGTGCGAACTCGAAGGCCCGACACCAATGCGGAACACTTCGAAAACACTGTAATTCATTCGGCCGCTCCCGAATGGCCAGGGCCGAAAACAGCCACGCCAATTCCATAGGGCGACGCCGCGCGAACCAGATAGCGCCAGATGTAATCGGCAAAACTGCGGCGCAGCAGCAGGCAATAGCCGTCGCTAGCTTGGTGAAGATAGACTGACGATTTTCCGAACGTCGTCCCAACCACACGGCCTTCGCCAAGCGCACCAAGATCGTAGACCGTGCAATGGGAAAGGACATCGCGGGCGTTGCGGCCCTTGATCAAAACCTGCGTAAAGCCACCAGAGTTGTCAGCGACTTGACTGCGAATTCCTTCGAGGCCTTTGGCAAGGCTGCTGAGCAACGCGGCACGCCGGTCCCGCTGGCAGGTGATCATCCACTCGTCAGGCGACACCCATATAACTTTAATCGCGCCGTCTCGCGTAAATGTGCACGGCTCGGTTGGCAAACTCAATCCAAGCGCTTGTGCTGCGGCGGCGGTGAGGGCCGCATCTGTAGAGGCACCACGCAGGCTGATGTAGCCGAGGAATGGCACTTCATTGGCCCAAACCCCGCGCGTGTCATTCATCGCTCGGGCTACAGTCACGAGGCCAAAGCCATGCAGCGGCGACTGGATTATTGGAGCGGTTGCCGGTTTAGACATTCTGGCGCTCTCCTTTGGGATCGATGAATATTGACGACACGATCTTGACGCGATGCGCCGTGCCGCCGGCATAGGCATAGACCACGTCGCGGCCGTCTTTTACACCCGCCTCACCGCGACGCCCTATGCCGTCGCGCACCACAGCCATGGCGATAGAGCGGCCCAGTTCAGGGCTGAAATAGCTGGACGTGACGTGACCCAGCATCGGAACCGGCGGGCGGGTATTGCTTGTTTCAATAATCTGCGCGCCTTCCTTCAAAACGACTTTTGGATCGTCGGTCAAGAGGCCGACAAGCTGCTTGCGATTTGACCGCGCCGTATCGCTGCGCGTGAACGACCGCTTGCCGAGGAAGCTGTACGGCTTCTTCATGCCAACCGCCCAGGCCATATCGAGATCGAACGGCGTCATCGAGCCGTCGGTGTCTTGGCCGACAATAATGAAACCTTTTTCGGCACGCAGGACGTGCATGGTTTCGGTGCCATAGGGTGTGATGTTGAATTCGGCACCGGCTTCCATCAAAGCTTCCCAGACGTGGTGGCCGTAGCTGGCATCGACGTTGACTTCGAACGATAACTCACCTGAGAAGCTGATGCGGAACACGCGGGCTGGAACACCGGCAACGGTTCCATCGCGCCAGTCCATGAACTTGAAGGCGGCGGCTGACAGGTCGATATCGCTGCATAACTTGACCAGCACAGCGCGGCTCTTGGGACCGACAATGGCCGCTGTCGCCCAATGATCGGTGACGGAGGTCATATAGACTTCAAGTTCCGGCCATTCCGTTTGATGCCACTTTTCAAGCCACGACATCACGCGAGCCGCGCCGCCCGTCGTCGTGGTCATGACGAAATGATCATCCGTGATGCAGGCCGTGACGCCGTCATCCATGACCATACCGTTCTCATCCAGCATCAGCCCGTAACGGCATTTGCCGGGCGCTAGTTTGGTCCAGTCGTTGGCGTAGACGCGGTTTAAAAAATCGCGCACGTCTTTGCCGCGAATATCGATTTTGCCGAGCGTTGAGGCGTCCATGATGGCAACGCTGCGGCGTGCTGCCAGACATTCTCGGTGGACGGCGCCGTGCAAGTCTTCGCCAGCTTTTGGGAAGTACCACGGCCGCATCCATTGGCCGACCGGTTCGAACTCAGCACCCCGCGCGGCGTGTGAGCCGTGCATCGCTGTGTAACGCCGCGGTTCGAAGGTGTCGCCTTCGTGCGCGCCCGCAAGAGTTCCAAATGTCACCGGCGAATAGGCCGGACGATAGGTCGTGGTGCCAACTTCTGGGATTGATTTGCCCAATGCGTCAGCTGCAATCGCGAATCCGTTGACGTTCGACAATTTGCCCTGATCGGTGCCGAAGCCCAGCGCCGTATAGCGCTTGATGTGCTCGATCGAGCGGTAGTTCTCGCGCACCGCCAAATGAATATCAGACGCGGCAACGTCGTTTTGGAAATCGACAAAGGCCTTCTTGCCATGGCCTTCGCGCTTGCCATCGGGGACCCGGAAAATACGGCGCGGCGGCGCCGGCGCCGGCTCGTTGGTACGAACGTCGCTTGCCACGCGGCTCGGCGTTTTGCCGAGACTGGTCAAGAGGTCTGTGATCGTGCGAAAGGCTTGCTCAAGCCCGGCCTGCAATCCGAATTCACCGGTGACAGCGCCAACACAATAGATGCCAGCTTTGGCGCGGCCCGTTCCAGTAGCTATAAATGCCAGTTTGGATTCGTCCCATATTGGACGGCCGCCATCGTGGCAATAGAGATGGACGGTCGGCGACAAACCGCCCGAACTGCCGATGACATCACACGCAACGTAGGGGCCATCACCGGCAACTTCATTCTTATCAGCATGCAATTTGACAAGTTTCGCGCCCGCAACGGCACGGCCGCCATCAGCGCGAGCGATACCGAAGCCGTTCAAGATTTCGACGCCAGATGCCGCGGCTCGCTTGGCCCACTCCGTATTAGATGCATAGCGCGTATCGGCGACCGTGACGGTGCATCCAGCATCGGCTAAATCACAGGCGCCTTGATAGACTTGATCATTGCTGGTCATCAACAACACCCGGCTGCCGCACGCAACGCCGTAGCGGTTGAGATATGTTGTCAGAGCCGACGCGGTCAGGATTCCGGGGATATCGTTATTGCCGAATACCAGCGGACGTTCGATGGCACCGGTCGCCAGCACGACGCGGTCTGCGCGAATGCGATGCAGGCGCTGGCGCGGCACGCCAGTAATGCGTTGCGAAGGCGGCAGGTGATCTTGAATTTGCTCTGCGGCCTGCACCAAATTCATGTCGTGCAACGCAAAGGCGCTGGTCCGCGTCATCAGCCGCACATTTGGCAGGCTGCGAAGTTCGGCCAGACAGTCCTTAATCCAGACCGGCGCCGATTTACCGCCGATTACGCTGTTAGGCGACGACAGCAGCCAACCGCCGGGCTCTGATTGCTCGTCAATTAGAATAACATCGAGACCTGCGCGGCCAGTTTCGAGCGCGGCCAGCAAGCCACTCGCGCCGCCGCCAATCACCAGCACATCGGCATGATGATGCTGGTGGTCGTAGGTTTCGGGATCCGGATCGACGGGCGTGTTACCATATCCGGCCGCGTGCCGGATCAGATGCTCAAACTTTGGCCACAGCCGCCGCGATTGAAAGGTCTTGTAGTAAAAGCCCGCCGCCATGAAACGCGCGAAGCGGCCGCCAAAACTCTTGACGTCGAATTCCAGTGTCGGCCAGCCGGTTGTCCGCCGCGCGACCAAGCCATCGTAAAGCTCGACTTGCGTCGCTTTGAGGTTGGGAATGGTCATCGCCCCAGCCTCAACTTGTACCAGCGCGTTCGGCTCTTCGGCACCGGCTCCGACGATGCCGCGCGGGCGGCCATACTTGAAACTGCGCGCGACCATGCGTGTGTCGTAAGCCAAAAGCGCAGACGCCAGCGTATCACCTTCGAAGCCGTCATAGCGGCGGCCGTCGAATGTGAAATTCAACGGCTTGCCGAAATCAACGCGAGCGTTGGCATGTTGGACCCGAAAGCTGCTCATGCGCCAGCGCCTTCCGCATCATAGATCTTGCGGCCATCGGCCAAGGTCCATGCGCCTTCGAGGGCGTGAGTGGCAGTATGGCGTTTGACGACGAACCATTTGCGGCAGCCGGTGGCGTGGCCCCACATTTCCCAATTCCAGCCCTTGGTGTTTTTGCGCATGAACAGGTAGTCACCCCAGGCAGCGTCATCCAAAGTTTCAGGCGAGAGCGGGCGCGCAATAAAGGCTTCGCCGCCGTAGCTGAATTCTTCTTCTTCGCGCTTTTCCCGGCAATGCGGGCACGTGATTACGAACATTTTTTAGTTCCAGACTTCCTAAAATTCCCAGTCGTCCTAGTGATCAGTGCGCAACGCCAGCCGCGCCGTGCTCGTCGATGAGGTGGCCGGTCGAGAAGCGATTGAGATCGAAGGCGCGATTCAGCGGATGCGGTTCATCGTTGGCGATAGTATGAGCGAAGACGTTGCCGGACCCTGGCGTTGCTTTGAAGCCGCCCGTGCCCCAACCGCAGTTGAAGTACAGCCCCTTGACTGTTGTCTTCGAGATAATTGGGCATGCATCCGGTGCGGTGTCTACAATGCCGCCCCATTGGCGGTTCATGCGCACGCGCGAGAACATTGGGAACAGTTCGATGATCGCCGCAGCCGTGTGTTCAATGACGTGTGGGCTGCCGCGTTGCGCGTAACTGTTGAAGTGGTCGATGCCGGCGCCAATCACCAGTTCGCCCTTGTCCGACTGGCTCAAATAGCCGTGCACAGCATTTGACATCACGACCGTATCGAGACACGGCTTCAGGCTTTCGGAGACGAACGCCTGCAAAGGATGACTTTCGAGCGGCAGGCGGATGCCGGCCATCTTGGCCAACACCGAGGAATGTCCGGCCGCGACGCAGCCGACCTGATCAGCGCCAATGTAGCCCCGGCTGGTTTGCAAGCCCTTGATGCGGCCGCCTGCGATGTCCATGCTGGAGACTTCGCAATTCTCGATAATGTCGACACCGTATTTGCTGGCCGCACGGGCGAAACCCCAGGCGACGGCATCATGACGGGCGACACCGGCGCGCGGCTGAAAGCTGGCACCGAGTATTGGAAACCGCGTGCTTTTCGACGCATCAATCAACGGAATGCGGCGTTTGACTTCGGCCCCATCCAGCACCATCGCGTCAATGCCGTTCAGGTTGTTGGCATTCACGCGCCGCTCGATGTCGCGCATGTCTTGCAACGTATGGCCGAGATTGAAGACGCCGCGCTGGCTGAACATGACGTTATAGTTCAAGTCTTCGGTCAACCCTTCCCAGAGCTTCAGGGAGTGCTCGTAAAGCATCGCCGACTCGTCCCACAGATAGTTGGAACGAACGATCGTTGTATTGCGCGCCGTGTTGCCGCCGCCGAGGTAGCCTTTTTCGATGACCGCGATGCCACGCACATTATGTTCTTTGGCCAAGTAATAAGCGGTCGCCAGCCCGTGCCCGCCCGCGCCGACAATAATGACATTATAGGACGGCTTCGGCTCAGGGCTTTTCCATGCCGGATCCCAACCTTCGTTGTGACGAAGGCCCTGTTTGAAAAGCGACCAGACGGAGTAGTCCTTTTGCACGGGCTTGCCTGAGTTTGAGAAGTTACAGCCAGACCAGTGATGCGGCCAGGCGAGAGTAACCCAAAAAAGTCTGTCCGACAGATACTGAGTCCCGGCGGCTATAGTTCAACCGGACAAGACGCCGATTTTTCTTTTTGCGACACAGCAGCGGGGAATGCTCGGCTGGAGCAACGCCGGTTTTTTTTTAAATTCTTCGGTCAGCGTGGCACGACAGGCGCAATCCGCACCGGTCAAGTCATTGAACTGGCTGTGGAATTTTAACTGATGAGGACAACTATGCTGGTTTGAAGGACGCTGGCCACATTGCAGCGCCGACTGTGATGGACGCGTTGAGGTCCGGCAATAGCTTAGACAAATGCGGCCGGTCGTCTGGATTTTTCGCGAAGCAAGCCAAGATCAGAGTGTCCAAGCCCGCAGGCAACCGCGGCCGGAGTGAACTCGGTGGCGCCGCCGGCCGGTCAAGTTGCGGAAAAGGCCGTTTGGCTGAAGCTTTTCCAAACGGCAGTTCGCCGGTGATCATTTCGAAAAGCGTCACACCAAGTGCGAACACATCTGCAGCGGGGCCAACCGTGCGAGCCATCTCGCATTCTTCAGGAGAGATGTAGGGATCGGTGCCGATGATCTCGGGCGGACGCCTTGAGCCGATGCGCCGCGCCGATCCAAAATCGAACAACACCGGCACGCCGCCGCGAGCGACAATGACATTGTCCGGTTTTACGTCGAGATGGAGATAGCCGTTCGCGTGAACATGCTGCAAGGCGGCGCCGACGTGAATGGCGAGACGCAGCGAATCTGCGACCGGCAGCCGATGACCCGGCGCCGCGTCAATCAAAGACGCTACGGAATTCCCTTCAAGAAATGGCATCAACAGCAGTCCGGGTGGTTCCACACCGAGCACGCGCACGATATTGGGATGGGCCATATTTGATAGGACCGCAGCTTCGGCGTAGGCACGTGCCAAGTTGCTAAAAACCTTACACGCCATCGGGCACCACGATTTATTGTGCCAAACGATGTAAACTGGTTCTGCGCTGCCGGGATCGATGTCACCCAATACGGTGATGTGTTCAGAAAGCTTGGTACCGGCTTTGACGGACACTTTGCGGCGCACAGTCATGCTGCTAATCTAGGCGTGCTGACTTGGCTCGCGAACAATTCGCGCGCCCGCGACGGTCCAGCGAACAGATCGGCCGGGCTGCCACATTCGACAATGCGGCCCTGATCGAGCACGATGACGCGGTCTGCGTGTCTGACCGAAGACAGGCGATGGGCGACAATCAACGTCGTCATTTTGCGTCCGGCCTTTGCAATGGCCGCGTGGATAATATCTTCGGTTTCACCGTCGACCGCAGCAGTGGCCTCGTCAAGGACAAGAACTGGCGCTTCTTTGACCAGAGCCCGCGCCAACGCGATGCGCTGACGTTGCCCGCCTGACAGATTGGTGCCGCGAGGTCCGGCTGCAGACATCAAGCCACCCGGCAATGGATCTGTGAAAGCGTCGACTGCTGCAGCAGATGCGGCGGCAGCGACTTTGCCAGCAGCAACCCCGGGCGTGACGCGGCGGATGTTTTCGACGATCGAACCGGAGACAATGTAGGGTTCTTGAAACACGGCTGCGACTGTCGAACGAAGGCTGGCAAGGGTTAGATCGCGAACATCAATGCCATCAACAAGCACTTGGCCGTCGTCTGGATCGTAGAACCGGAGCAGCAAGCGGATCAGCGATGATTTTCCGCTGCCGCTCGGTCCAACAAGCGCGACCGTCTCACCCGGTTCGACCACGAACGAGACCCCGAGCAAAACCGGATCTGCGCCAGGGTAGGCAAATGAGACGTTGCGGAATTCGATTTTGCCGCGTGGCATCGCAAGGGCTTTGGCGCCGGGCCGTTCAGTCACACGGCTCGGCAAATCGAGAATTTCTGCGACGCGCTGAGCTCCTGCTGCGGCTTGCTGAATGCGGCCCGAGGCTTTGGCCAACGCTCTGACCGGCGCAAACGCCGATCCCAGCGCGCCAAAGAAGGCGAGTAGAGTTCCGGTTGTCATAGCGCCTGATGCAATAAGATGAGCACCGGCGCCAATGACGGCCAATCCGCCGATCGATCCAACTGCTTCAATCAACAGCGCCTGCCGGGCCATCAGAGTTATGGTTTTGACTTCACGATTGCGGGCGCGGCCGGTCCGGTGTTCGAAGGCCTGTGTCTCAAGCCCTTCGCCCTGAAACGCTTGAACCATCGGCTGAGCTTCCAAACGTTCCTCAGCCAATGACATCCAGTGCGCTTCCGCGCGGCGGGATTGGCGCGCAGCACGGCGGACGTAAGGCGCAAACTGCCATGTAAACCAAATGATCCCTGGCAGTGCCAATAGTGTGATTAAGGCCAGCTGCCAGCTTAAAACAAACAGTGTGATGCAAAACGCAATCGCCGCCATCCCGTCGGCGGCAATGGCGATTGGTCCTGTGAAAATCAGATATTCGGTTTGTTCGGTGTTGCTTTGCAAGCGGGACAGCGTGGTGCCGGTTGTCTCAGACCCAAGCGAACCAGGCGAAACTGACATGACATGATTATAGAGCCTCACGCGCAGACTTTGCGTAATGCCTTGCACGACCCCGGCTTCGACAACTTCGGTCCAGTATTCAGCCGCAATGCGAGCGGCAATGATTGCGGCAGCGAGCGATCCCAGCATCGCCAAGGAACCAGTTTCGCCAGCCGTCAAAACATCATCGACCAGTTGCTTCCCGGTCCAAAGCAAAGCGACTGTCAGCAGTGGCTGCACGAGGACCAGCGCAACACTCACAAAGGCCTGAAATTTGAATGACAGTGTGTGGGGAACAAAGCGCCAAAAAAGCGTGGAGGCGCTGGCCATTGTGGACG
>JANNFX010000031.1:0-12883 GCA_031380225.1 Hyphomicrobium sp. | reverse complement strand
CTATGCTGACCCGCGCACGAAAGACGTCCAATCACTTGACAGCCTCAGCGGCAAAGTCCTGAGGATCGATCCCATGACTGGCCAAGGCGTCGCCGATAACCCGTTTGCGGAAGCAGATCTGAATTCCAATCAATCGAAAGTCTATCAACTCGGCCTCCGCAATCCGTTTGCGGCCGCGTTCGATCAGGACGGGCATCTGATCCTCAGTGAAACCGGCTGGTTTTCTTACGAAGAGATCAACACCGGCGGACCCGGCGCCAATTTCGGCTGGCCTTACTATGAAGGCGGCGACAATGGCACTTTCTTGCGCACTCCAATTTACGAAACCGCCGCCGGTGCTGCGGCTTTCTACGCTGGCGTTGCCAATGGCAGCATCGTTGTAACCCCTCCCGTTCGCGCGTTTTCCCACGGCAACGCTGATCCGGGCTTCCAGATCCAAGCCATCATCGGCGCGAACAGTGTTTACAACGGGGGCCAATACGGAACCGAATTTCAGGGCAAGTATTTTTTCGCCGATGTCGTCCAGGGCGAAATCTACATGGTGGACATCCACAACCCGCAAGACATCACGTATATTGCGACCACCACAAGCGGATTTGCGCCCGTCCATTTCAAGCAGGGTCCGGATGGCTATCTCTATTACGCTGACCTCGTCACCGGCTCGATCGGCAAGCTGCTGATCACACCAAGCGCTACGCTCTATTATGACGACGTGGCAGCAACCGAGGAATTGACTGGCGCGACCGATCGCGACGTTTTTGTCATCAACGATGTGTCCGCCAGTTATATTGCGGATGCGACCGACAATAGCCTCGGCGTCGTGGTCTACAGTGGCCAAAAATACGACATTCTATTCGGCTTCGAAGAAATCCGCTTCAACGACAAGTCAATATTTGCCGATGAAATTTTTGGTGTGACGATCAATGGCACAAATGCGAACGACGCCATTGCTGCGTCAGCAACCGTGCGTGGACAACCCAAACCAACAAACCTTGCCGATATCATACTCTCACGCGGCGGGGATGACCGGATCTACGCATACGGCGGCAATGACACAATCTACGCCGGCTCCGGCAATGACAGCATCAACGGCATGAACGGTAAAGATCAACTGCACGCCGGGATAGGCAACGATTATGTCAATGGTGGCGATGGCAACGACCGGATCTGGGGCGACAGCGGCAATGATCAACTCCATGGTGGCAACGGCAACGACACCTTCTACATCGGAGCCGGGACCGACACGCTTTTTGGCGAAGCTGGCGCTGACCAATTCGTGTTCAATACTGCTGTGACATCAACATCAGGAATTGATCAAATTTCCGGCTTCCAGGTTGGCAATGACGTCATCGTGCTCGACAGCGCAGTGTTTCGCGCACTCGACGGCCACGCGGGCACTCTCGACGATGCGGCATTTGTCGAAGGCACTTTCGCAGAGACCGGAGCGCGGCGCATCGTATACAATGCCAACACCGGAGCACTGATTTATGATGGCAATGGCAGTGCCGCCGGGGGAGCATTCCAAATTGCCATCCTCGGCAAGCATCTGGGCTTGACGCACGCTGATTTCCTGATCATTTAGACAGGCATCACTCGCCAGCGACAGCACACCGCTTGACTTGCAGCCATCGCTTTGCGAGCAACTGCAGTCGCTACTCATGATGAGGCTCCCATGTCCGCGCGCATTTTCAAGCCAGCTAAGACCGCCATGCAATCGGGAGAAGCCAGGATGGCAGACTGGGTGCTCGAAATGGAGCCGTCCGCCGCGCGGAGCATCGATCCGCTGATGGGATGGACATCGTCGCCTGATACGTCGTCCCAAGTTCGGCTTGAGTTTCAATCCAAGGACGACGCGGTGGCTTACTGCCAGCGCAATGGTCTCGCATATACGGTTTCCGAGCCAACACCGCGCAAGCCGCTCAGAAAATCGTACGCCGATAACTTCAAGTTTGGCCGCCGGGTAACCTGGACACATTGAAAAAAGGACGGGCGGCCATGAGCATCTTATTGTTTCGGCGATGCCCCGCCTCGGCCCGTCGGCTGGCATTAATTACCCTGGCAGTCCATGCAGCAGTGTTAACAAACAGTTTCCAAGCTGCCGCTGGCGACATCAGTGCTGCCGATGCAGGCGCGCGCTATGGTCAAGCCGTAGCTGCTGCCAAAATTTGCCCAGCAGGTGTCGTCACTGAGAAGGCTCAAACGCTTAAGAGTGGCTTCACTAGTGAAAATGCCAAAGTCTTCGAAGTCGAAGCCCTAAAAGTGACTGAGGGTTGGGACAAGGCTTTTAAGTGCGTTGACCGCGATCCCAATACTGGCCGCACCACAAGCTGCCGCAAAATGAAATTAATCAATTGCCGCGAGGCGTGGCTTGAAATCGGCCCCGATGGGCGCGCGTTTCCCGGACTGCTCGATATGAATTTTGATAGCTGGACCAAAGAGGAATAGCGCGCGCCGACCTACACCCAGCGCCGCACGCTGGCTTTGTATGCACGGTAGTCGTCGCCAAATTTTTCCTCAAGGACGCGCTCCTCCCGTGAAATAACCCAGCGGTTCATGGCCAAGATATATATCGCAACCGCTGCGGCAGTGGCGATCCAAGACATCTGGCTAATCGACAACAGAGGGACCAAAAATGCAACGTAGATCGGATTGCGGGAATATTGAAACACACCACCAGTCACTAATTTTACGGGCACTCCATAGGTGTTCGACTTCAGAGAAAAATCCATAAAGCGCTGGATCGGAATAATGAGTGCGAAGAACGCCACCACCGCCACGATCATAATCATCGCGCCGCCGCGGCCAGCTGCGAGTTCTGATGCTGCCACAGGGTTTAATACAGCGCCAAGTTGAAAGCCGATAAAGTACGACAGCCAAGCCGTCCAACTCGAACTATCAATGCCGAGGAAAGTGCCTTCAAGCGCCAGTGCCTGACCTGATTTTTCAGCCGTCGCTGCCATTGTATTCACTCGATTCGGTCGAAGACCCGGCGCAGCGCCCGGAATCGAGCGCGCATAGGCAGTGGTGCCAGAAATTAGTAAATGTTTACGAAAAGCCCTGTGTACCGCGGGCGAAATCGCTGACTTAAAGCCGTTCGCGGCACATTTTGGCTAAAGTCCGGCTCGGAAACTGCCTGGATGCGACTATGGCTGTTGCTGCACTAAGTCTAGCCAGGTTATCCGGACTACAAAGGCAGCCAGTGTAAACCGCGACTGCCGCTATAAATGCATAAGGATTTCATGCCCGATTTCTCAGGTCTCAAGGCAGGCGGAACAGGACGCTCATCGCTCACTGTTATGGAGGCGCACCTCGCGCCCACGGTTGGCAGCGGCCGTGTCGCTGTGTTTGCCAGCCCAATGATGATCGCGCTTATGGAAGCAGCGGCGATTGACTGCGTCGAACAGTTATTACCACCGGGTTACATCACGCTCGGCATGCATCTTGACGTGACGCACAGCGCTCCGACGCCGATCGGCGCCACCGTCACAGCAACCGCTGAATTACAGGCCATAGACGGCCGAAAACTGGTGTTTACCATCTCAGCCCATGACGGCTTTGACACCATAGGCAATGGCACCCATATCCGGGTCATTGTCGATCGAGCCCGCTTCGAAGCTAAATTGGCCACAAAGCGCACGTTATGACAACATGATACTCAGTTGAAGCGTGCCGGCTTACGGCGATAAAGTTTGGAGACGTTTGAATGGCTTGGAAGACCGGCCCCACGGTATCGAAAATTGCGGCGATGATTGCGATGACCGCGGCGGCGCCGGCGACCTTCGCGCGCGCTGAGCCTTGCGCGCCAAACAAATTCGCTGCCGCCGTCGATGCGTCCGGAGCCTCTCTCAGGGCCTTCAATGCCGAAGCGCAGCCGAAGCTCAAACAGCGTATCAGGACTCTTAGCGATAAGAAAAAATGGGGCGAAGATTTCGAGGACAAGGCCTACGATTATTTGCAGGACGGGCGGATCACTGAATTTGATATGCGCTCGAATGAGCTTTTGGACAAGATCGACACTCTCGGCCGCCAAGGCGAAGGCGGCTCTGCCGATTGCGCGGCGTTGAGCGAACTCAAGGCTGCCGCAGACGCACTCCTCGGCGTGATGAAAGAAAAATCGGTCTACCTGCTCGGCAAAGTTGATCTTGAAATCGGCGCGATCCCAACAGCGCCAGCACCAACGGCCGTCGCTGCTGCCAAGCCAGTTGAACCGGCACCAGCTGTGAAACCAGTTGAGCCGATGGTTGCTCCCAAATCGCAGCCTAAAGAACCACTTCAGAAGTGGACGGCAAAGACCAACCCCATACCCGTCGCCCCAGCACCAGCACCCGCCTCACCACCAGCGGCTGAAGTTGCGGCGCTTGAACCGCCAATTCCAGATTCACTACCCGCCAGTTCCGAGACCGGTTACACGATTGAAGAAATCCAGGCGGCAACGCGAGGGTTTTTTGGCGCCGTGTCGACCTCGCTTGCAGGTGTCATCGAACATACATTCAGCACGTCAGGGCGGCCTACCGGGTACATTCTAGGGACCGAAGGCGGGGGCGCACTGCTGGCAGGTCTGCGCTACGGTGAAGGCACACTATATCTGAACCGCGGCAGCGTCGAAAAAATCTACTGGCATGGCCCGTCGATCGGCACGGATTTCGGTGCTTCGGGGTCGCGAACACTGTTCCTGATTTACAAGCTGGAGAACAAGGCAGCCTTATACCGATCTTTCACGGGCATTGATGGCTCGGCCTACCTCATTGGCGGTGTCGGCGTCACCCTGATGAAAGGCGGCGACATAATTATGGCTCCGATCCGCTCAGGACTGGGGCTCAGGCTCGGCGCGAACATTGGTTACGTGCGCTTTACGTCGAGCCCAACTTGGAACCCGTTTTGATCAATAGCCGTAGCCGTAGGCGTATCCCGGCGCCCGGTATCCGCGCTTCACAGCACGGCGCGGAACATAGTAGGACCGTGACGGGGCTGGCCGATAGTATTGTCCCGAGTACCATCCTGGCGGGGCGTAACCATAAGGCATAGCGGCGTAACGGCGAACATTTCGCTGCTTCTGACTAGCAACATTCCAGGATCCATTCTTCGGTTGACCGTGAACCGTGATCCGCGTGCGCTCTTTGCCGTGCTTGCTAACCATGTTGTAGAGCGTTTTCGCATTCTTCGGAGACAGTCGCACGCACCCGTGGGATGCCGGAGTGCCCAACTGGCCCGTCGCATAGGTCGCGTGAATTGCAGTGCCGCCAGAGAAGAAGACCGAGTGAGGCATCGGCGACATATCGTATTGGCGCGAGTACCACATCGCAGACATCCAAGTCGGCTTGAACGTTCCCGTCGGCGTGCGGTAGCCGGCACGGGCCGATGACACTGCCCAAGTAAACTTTCCGGCGCCGTTTTCTGTGACGACCATGCGTTGCGTTGCTAGATCGATGTTGATCAGGAGTGTCGGCACTGGCGGCGGAACGGGCCGCACTGCTTCGGCCTTTTGAGCCGCAACTGCTTTTTCGGCGGCCTCACCCGAAACGACGGGCCAAGCTATCGACGATGACGGCACTGGAACGGGCATATTACCTGCGACAGCACCGGCACCATCTGGCGCCAAATGGACGGTCGCTGCCGGAGCTTTTATGGTATTCGGCTCGGCGGTGGCTGAGCCGAATGTCGCGAACGCCGCCGCCGCAAACACCAAAAACTTGATCGTCGTCATCAATCGTCTCCTGATCCCGTTTCAATCAATCTAGCGCAGTGTAATGCGGGTTTTGCTACGGCCGTGTTGTTGCACCAGCGCGTAGAGCTCTGCTGCGTTGCTCGGATGCAGCCGTACGCAGCCGTGCGACGCCGGCCGGCCAAGCTGGCTGACATAAGAGGTGCCGTGAATCGCATACCCGCCGCGGAAGAACACGGCGTTATGCATTGGCGCATTGTCGTACTTCTGGGAGAACCAACGCTTTTCAAGACGATGTGGGCGGTAGCTGCCACTTGGTGTGCCATAGCCTTTTCGACCGGTTGATACCGGCCAAACATACTGCAATTGCCCATCGACATAGACATGCATCGACTGGCTCGACTTGCTGATGTTCACTCTGACATCAGCAATTGCGGGTGTGGCCACGAATGCGACGAGACTTAAGATTGTAGCGGCAGCAGCACAAAGGCGCATGAGATTGAAACTCCTAACAATGTACGAAGCGCTTCAGAGCGCCGAATGAATGTCTCTCATAGAGAAGCATCTTGGTTAGAATATCGTTGCCAGCCCAGCTGCGTTAGAGCGTTTTTTGAAAATTCATTTTTCTTGGCAGAAGCGCGGCTGAAGTCACACGCCGCCGGCTGTCCAGAACAGCCAGAATGACCTACGATGTTTTGGCCATGTTCGCCTTTTTAACGCGCTCGTAACCTTCGAGTGCGCGCAATCGAGCGATTTCGTGAACAACCACCGGCTTGGGATATGTCACACCGAGCCTTATTCGGGCGTTTTCGAGTAGTAATGGTGGCGCCAGCCAAGGCGAATTCAAATATTCGTTGGGAAGCGTTGCGATCTCGGGCACCCAGCGCCGGATGTAGGCGCCGTCGGGGTCAAACTTTTCACCCTGAGTGATTGGATTGAAGATGCGGAAATACGGCGCTGCATCGGCTCCAGAGCCTGCCACCCACTGCCAACTTGCGGCGTTACTTGCCAAGTCAGCGTCCACCAACGTATCCCAGAACCAGGCCTCGCCCTGCTGCCAAGGTATCTGGAGATGCTTGATCAAGAACGAAGCGACAATCATGCGCACCCGATTGTGCATCCAGCCCGTGTGCCATAATTGGCGCATACCAGCGTCGACAATTGGATACCCCGTGCACCCAGTCTGCCACGCTTTAAGATTGGCGTTGTCACTGAGCCATGGATAGGCAGAAAATTCTTTCCTAAACGGCGCTTCGGGTAAATCGGGCCAATGCACCAAAAGCGTGTAGGCGAATTCCCGCCACACCAGTTCCTTGTGAAAAGTTTCCAAGCCCCGGTCCGCTTTGCCGCCTACCGCTGACGCTTGGGCCGCCGCCGCATACCAGCACTGGTTTGGTGAAATCTCGCCGAAGTGCAGGTGGGGTGACAATCGCGAAGTCCCCTCGAGGTCGGGCCGATTGCGATCATCTGCGTAGGAGGCAAGTGCATCGGTAACAAACCGCTCAAGACGGGATGCAGCCCCGGCTTCTCCAGGCTGCCACGTCTCTCGCAGTCCGCCGGCCCAATCCGGTTTGGCTGGCAGCAGCTTCCAATCGGCAAGTTTATCGCTCGCCAGTTTGGATTTAACCGGCTTCACCGAGGCCGGCGCCCTTAGAGGTTTGGCCGGTGGACCCGAATTGCCGACGGCGCGCCAGAATGGCGTGTAAACCTTGTAAGGCTCACCGGCCAACGTGCGGATCGCTTCCGGCTCTTTCAATAGGCTTCCTGAGAAACGCTTGGCTGTCACGCCAGCCGGCTCAAGCGCGTCCTTGACCCGGGTTTCAAGCGCGCTAGCCCAAGGCTCGTATCCACGCGTGAAATATACTGCCCCAGCACCCGTTTCAGCGGCCAGCGCACCAAGAACTTCATTCGTATGCCCGCGCCTCAAAATGAGCGGGGCGCCGAGCGCCGATAATGCGTTCTTCAAACTCGTCAAACTGTGGAGCAACCACCACCGCGACGCTGCCCCCCGGCGCCACACGCCCGGAGCGTGATCATCGAGAACATAAACCGGCAGGATGGGTGCGCCGGTCTCAAGCGCGGCGGTAAGGGCGCGATGATCTGAGAGCCGCAGATCCTGGCGAAACCAGAGCAGTATCGGGGCGAGTGCCATTGATGATTTCAGAACTTTGCTGTGTTTGGAAAAACATGATTGGCGAACTCGGACGAGCACCGGTTTGAAGACCGCACGCTCGTCCAATGTTTGAACGGCTGGACGTGCCTGCCAGATCAATTCAGCGCACTATCCGAGGGAACTTCGCAGACAGGGCGGACTTTTCCGTTAGTTGAATAATAGATCGAACAGCGTCTTTGCTTTCTTACGAGGCTGCGCTGTTCGTTGCTGCGGACGGTGTCCTTGAGCACTGAGACCGCCGGCCATCGGTTCGTTCCATGGTGCCCATTTGCCCCCGGCTTGGCCGGCACCAACGCGCTGCCCATTGATAGCGCTTGTAAAGCCCGCACCACCGGCTGCTGCTGGATAATCGGGCACACCATCCAATGGTGCACGCCGAATCTGGTACTCGTCCGTCAGGCCATCAATAGCTGCTACGGTCACGCGGTCTGCCTCCCACGTCCACGACGATGATTTGCTACCCTGCTTATCGGGAACAATCGCGATTACCCTTCCTGCCTCAAAATCGACAAGCGCGGCCAATTCCAAGTCTTCTCCGGCGGGCTTGCCTTTTGATGGACCGCTGCTCGAAAATCGCAGCTTGCCGACACCCTTAGCTGGCAGCGGTTGGATTTCCCAACTCAAAAGTTTTGGCGTTCCATCGCCGAGAACTTCAAGTGGCACGCTGAGGCCGGCAAACTCGTCGTCGACCGCAAAGTAACGGCCGGCTCGGTTGACCACCCGCCATAATGCGACACCGGCACCCTGCACAACGCTCTCTTCGAGTTCCACCTCCGGGCCTGCAAGGCGTCTCAACCCATCCCAGGCATCTTGATAGCCTGGCCTCAGTGCCAGCGCCTTTTTAAAGTTCTGGATGGCACCTGCTGTTTGCCCCTGCGCCTCCTGCACTTCGGCCAGTGCCCACAGAACTTCCGGCTTATCGGGACCAAGCTTCTGTGCGGTCTCGACATCCTTGGCGGCGATTTCAACTTGACCATTGAGTTTATAAACATAGGAGCGGATGGCGAACGCAACGGCAGAACGCGGATCAATTTCTATGGCCTTGTTGAGATCCGCGTTAGCATCATCGTAAGCCTCGGCCAGACCATGTGAAAGCCCGCGGCCTTCGTAGGCCTCTGCCAATTGCGGATCGATTTCGATAGCTTGAGTAAAATCTTTTATGGCTGATGGTATGTTTTTCAGTGCCAGATAGGCTTGCCCCCGCACCCTGTAGAAATCTGCGTTCCCGGCTTCAAACGCCAACGCGCGCGACAAGTCTTCAACTGCTTCTTCGATATTACCGGTTGCCAATTTGGCCTCCGCGCGGTTCCGGTAGCCTTGCGAATAGCGGGCATCAATAGCAACCGCGCGTGAGAAGTCTCGCGTTGCTGCGTGCGGACGCATCATCGACAAATGAACCCGGCCGCGGCTTGACAATGGCGCAGGGCTGGCCGGCATCAGGGCAACGGCCTTGGTGTAGTCGCGGATCGCGTCTTGATATTGTGCCAGTTTCACGTAAGCGCCGGCGCGATTATTAAACGCGGCAGCATATCCCGGCGCCAGCACAATGGCGCGATCGAAATCCTTCAGCGCTTCCTTGGGCAATCCAAGCGTCAACAGCAACGAGCCGCGATTGTTATAGATCGCCGCATATTCCGGGAATAATTGAGCAGCCGCATTGAAGTCGTCGACCGAGAGCTTAACCTGTCCAAGCTTGCCGTAAGCAACCGCACGATCATTGAGGACTGATGCGCGGCGGTCGTTTGAAAGGGAGGTGTCAGCCAGCGCTGCGCCGAACGCCTTAACGGCTTCGGCGGCATCCCCGCGTGCCAACGCAGCCGAACCATCAGCCGTTGGCGGCGGCGTTTCACCCGCATGCGCCGATCCCAAAATGACCAAAATCACGACAAAGGCCGCGCTTAAGACCGAGATTGAGCGCCTAGAGAATTGAAGTCTCGTCATGCATCTTGTGCCATAAATCGCTGCAGGTAAGACGCGGATCGTTGGCAATCCACGATTCGGCCCGCCATTGCTCATCCTATAGCGCGCCCGCTAGGCGCCTGGCTAACGCTACATTGTGGCTGGGAAATGTGATGGCGGACTGTCGCGTGAACAAGAAAAAAGAGAGGCCGGACAACCAGTTGCCTGGCCTCCGTCCCAGTCCAGCTATGGTTTGGCCGTAAACGTGATGCGCCGGTTCTTGGCCCGGCCCTCAGGCGAGGCATTGCTGCCAACTGGCTGGCTTGAACCCAGCCCCTTAGCCTCCAGCCGTGATTTATCGATGCCTATGGACACCAGGTAGGCAGCTGCCGCTTTGGCACGAAGCAACGAGAGTTCGTCATTCCAGACTCTATTGCCTGTACTGTCGGTATGTCCCGCCACTTGGTAGCGGCCGTCCTTTAGACAGACCGAAACGTCATCGAGTGCCGACCGCCCCTCAAATGTCAGTTCAGCTTTGTTGGTCGCGAATCCGACCAACGTTCCCGTTGAAATCCGCTTGCAATCGACCACCGTAACTGGGGGCGGCACCTCCGATACTTGCGGCTCCGGCTGCGGCGGCGTCACCGGCTCTGGAATAAGCGTCTGTTCGGGAACCGGCGCTGGACCGGCGATGGGCTCAAGCACTCGGATTTGATTATCTATTTTAGCGCTGGTCCCGAATAGTGCTTGAGCCTGGGCCGCCCGTTCCTCGCGTTCGCCTACGAACGAGACCGTTCCGGTTAGCGTGATGTTGTCACCGCTGACACGAAGCCCGCCAGGCATCTTGAGACTAAATACCTGCTCAGTCACTCGGCCAATATTGGTACTCCAACTGATTGGAGCAATACCTTCCGTGACGCTCAGACGGTCAGTCACATATGTCACACCAAATACCGACTCAGCTGCCTCTAACAACGATAACCTGATCGTATCGCTACCGACTTGGCCGGACAATGTGAGCTTACCATCGGCGTTTTCAAAGTCTACGAGTGACGGCAATAACTGACGCACCACAATCTGGTTATCGATTTTGATCGAAGGACCAAGCAGATTATGCATTGTGACACCGCGATTTGATTTTTCGTTTTCTGTGCCGGCGATCCCAGTGAGAACGGCAACCTCACCTTTTAAGCGAACACCTGATGGCTCATTGAAAACTGACAGTGCCTTCACAACCGCAGAAGATGCAGGCTGCCACGAGATATCTGACGTATTTTCGTCAACAGCGAGCCGGTCTGTCACGTTTTCATTTCCGAACACAGCATAGGCGTTCTGCATCAACGTGTTGTAGGTGGCTTCAGAATTGACATACCCAGCCAGGATTGCGTGCTTCCCGCGCGTCTCGAATTCGACCAGCGCGTCCTGCAGCGGTTTTACTTCAATGAGATTGTGCAATTTAGAGTCGGGACCAAAAATTTCGACGGCCTTCAGGCCAGCGACCTCACGGTCAGTCGAGCCTGTTACTGTACCAGTCAACCTGACCGAATCTCCCGACACATCGACTGCCGGCCGCTGACGGATCGATTGCAGCAACTTGACAACATCATTGCCCTTATCCAGCCACACTGCAGGCCTTGCTGCCGTCTCGACAATCAAACGATCAATTACAACGCCCTCAACAAGTGCCCTCTGCGCATCTGCCACCAGCTTGCTCTTAGCTTGTGCTGAAGGAACCACCCCAGAAAGGGAGACTTGCTGGCCGGTTTTTGCCGCACGAACACTTGAGAACGGGGGCACTGGCGGCAATTTCACTACAACTGAAGCGGGCGTAATTGGACCGGCTGATTTGCCAACAGGTTCGATCATCGGCTCTGGAACTGGTTCAGGCTTTGTCGCTGGTGCAGGAGCGGGTGCTGGGACCGGTGGCGTGGGCGCAACAACAACTTTCGGCAAGTCCGCCTTGATGTCTTCCGCTTGCGTTTCAAGACTTTTGTCCGGGCAAGACTTGTACGCGTTTGGCCCGTAACCCAGATGAGACAGCAGCGCCAACGTGAGAACGGCGAGACCGGCTAGCGTTAAGGCCAGCTGATCAAACTTGAGCCACCCATTTTTGGTGCGCAGATGAGCACGGCCGTCCATTCCCGAATGTCCTCACACAATTTGTTGACAAGCAATAGGCGGATTACGATGTCGCCGGCCGGTTTCCTGCCACCAATTGGTCTTGCAGTGTCTTCAGTTGTTGCCACTGACCTTTGACGCATAGCTTCGCCTGATCCGGCCAAGTCTCTGGGTTGGCCGTTTGGAAACTACGACCGCCGTTTTCGAGGATGGACTGAAGTACTGACTGTTCCGCGGCTGCGAGCTTTGCAAATGTGTCGATGCCGCCCGCAATCAGCAACTCTGCGATCTTCGGACCAACACCTTCAATAATTGTCAGATCTTCTTTGTCTTTGACCCGTGGAACAAATCCAAACGGTTTTGCGTCCGCTAAATATTCTGCGTCAGACTTTGGAACGACACCGCCTTCAAGTTCATCTTGAAACTTGCGGAGATCTTCCCAACGCCCTTTCACAACCAGATCCGCCTGTTTTGGCCACGAATTAGGAATAGCGATACGGAACGCCGGACTACCCTTGTCGAGGATTTCTCGCAGGTGCGCGAGCGATGCAGCCGCAAGTTTCGCAAATGATGTGATACCACTTTCGCGCAAGCGATCGGCAATCTTGGGACCGATGCCCTCGATGATTTCCAAATCGTCGACACCCTTTCGTTGCGTGACAAAACCCAATGTCGCCGCCGCTGTTGCAGTAGCTGGATGGGCTGACGCTGCACCGGCACTGCTGTCAGCTGTCACTTTCGCAGACAAGAGTTCAGATTTCAGCTTCGATATCTCGGCGTCCTTCGCAGTAGCAGCTTGAAGATCGCGCCTCAGTTTCGCCACGTCGTCCGAATGCACTGCAGCGGCTTTTTTCGCAGACTCGATTTCGGCCTTGAGACGGTTGGTGTCAGCGACCTTGGCCTCGTCCGCTTTCTTGGCCGCATCGAGATCGGCCCGCAGCTTTGATAAATCTGCCGTGTGCGATTGCGCTGCTTTCTTCGCATTCTCCAATTCTGTTGTGGCTTTTGAAAGCAGCCCTTGAACCGAGGAC
>JANNFX010000025.1:0-33058 GCA_031380225.1 Hyphomicrobium sp. | reverse complement strand
GCCGGGATTTAGCGCTGGGATATCGCGGCTTAGATAGGTGCGCAGAAAATCGCGCCGCCAGTCGAGGCTTCGGGCATCGCCGCGCGCCAGGAAGCTTTGCGGATATCCGCCGCGCAGCCATAAAGCATTGGGTTTCGCCGTTCCGGTCTCAGTGATATCGAGCGGAGCTAATTCGCGGTATGCAATGCGGCCAGCCAAACTTTCTGATGATTGACGCAGCAACTCCATCGACGCAGAACCGAGCAACAGGAACCGCCCTACCTTGCGGCCGTTGCGGCGGCCTTTGTCGATCAATCCGCGCAAGGTCGCGAACAGGCCGGGTGCATTCTGAATTTCGTCCAAGATGACGAGCTTGTCGTCGTGAGCGGTCAAATAAAGCTCGGGATCAGCAAGCTTGTCCCGATCAGCTGAATTTTCGAGGTCGAGATAAACAGATCGACCTCTTTCAGCGATGGCTAGCGCAAGTGTGGTCTTGCCAACTTGGCGCGGCCCGAGAAGCGCCACGGCGGCTTGGGATTTGAGATCAGAGCGGATTTGGGCTTCGAGGCGGCGTTTCAACATCCTTGCAAATTTAACACGCAAATTCAAATTTGCAAGGTTATTTACTCCTCCTTCCGCCGGCTCATGAACGCGATGCGTTCGAACAAATGGACGTCTTGCTCGTTTTTCAATAGCGCGCCGGCGAGTGGCGGGATCAGTTTGCGGCCGTCGGTTTCACGCAGCGTAGCGGGGTCGATGTCTTCATTGAGAAGCAACTTCAACCAATCCAAAAGCTCTGACGTCGAAGGCTTCTTCTTCAAACCGGGCACTTCGCGAATGTCGTAGAAGACGCGCAGCGCTTCATTGACGAGGCGGCCTTTTAATCCCGGGAAATGCACATCGACAATGGATTGCATTGTTTCGGGATCAGGGAATTTGATGAAATGGAAAAAGCAGCGGCGCAGGAATGCGTCAGGCAATTCCTTTTCGTTGTTGGAGGTGATGATAACCACCGGCCGTGTGGTCGCCTTTATGGTCTCGCCGGTTTCGTAAACGAAGAACTCCATGCGATCGAGTTCCTGCAGCAAGTCATTGGGGAACTCGATATCGGCCTTGTCGATTTCGTCGATCAAAAGCACGGACCGGACCGGATTGGTAAATGCGTCCCACAGTTTGCCGCGCTTGATATAATTGGCGATGTTTTGCACGCGCGCGTCGCCAAGTTGGCTGTCGCGCAGCCGTGACACGGCATCGTACTCGTAGAGCCCTTGCTGCGCCTTTGTCGTCGATTTGATATGCCACTCGATGAACGGTGCACCGAGCGCCTTGGCAACTTCATGTGCCAGCACGCTTTTGCCGGTCCCCGGCTCACCTTTTATAAGAAGCGGCCGCTGCAGTGTGATGGCGGCGTTAACGGCGACTTTTAGATCGCGGGTCGCGACGTAGTTTATTGTGCCCTCGAATTTGGGCTGGCTGACAGGGGTCGGCTTGGTCATTTTGGTCGGTTGGCTCCGCGTTGAACTTCGCCGGACCATAGGCCGTAAAACGAAAAGCGCCACCCCCAGGGAGGTCAGGGAGTGGCGCTTCGGGAGGCTGGCACCAGTGGGAGATGCCAGCAGATCGACGTCGACAGACTCGGCAGATGGCGTCCACTTAAAGGGGAGCGTGAGCGGCGCCATTCATGCCTGGCAAAAGTTGGGAGTAAGCCTGTTGGCGTCAATTTCGATGAGGCGTGCGGCCTTCCGTTATTGTGTCTCCTCTAAACTGAGCAATCGAATTAAATACACGCATAGATTGCATTAAAAAATTGAAGACATCCTTAACGATAGTTGGGGGGGATCGAATTTGTGCCGGAACCCGCGTTTCAGTCCGGATAAAACGCTGTTCAGATTTGGTTCAGTGTGGGACCTGTAGTCCCGCAGGACGATGTGAATGGAGAGTGGCACGGACAATGCAGCATTTTATACTGGAATTGTCAGGCGGACAAACAATCCGGCGGCAGTTTGACTTGACAGCAGCCACCGCCCGCGACAAGAGAGGCGCGCCGTAAACTGCGGCGGTTTGGCAGTTAGCGTGTGCACCCACTTTGAATGTCCTGCCTCTAAAGGGTTAAAACGGCGACATGAGCAAACAGACCAAAGCATCGGCACCAAAGACTGCAGTGAAGCCGCACGCTAAGTCCGCGCAAACGGCGGTCCAGGTTTTAGTGGCTAAGTCACCGCCAGCCAAGGCTCCTGCAATCAAGGCAACGGCAGCAAAGGCACCGGCGGCAGTGGCAAAGCCAGTGAAATCCAAGGCCGCAGTTCAGGCGGTTGCGAAGCCAGCCATCAAAGCTGCGGTCAAGCAATCATCGAAGGTGGCCGGAAAGCCCGTCGCCTCCGGCCCGCCTAAGTTGTCCAGCAAGCCTAGTGCACCGAAGGCATCGGCGGCGGTTGTCAAATCTGCAGCAAAGACTGTTGCTGTAAAAACGCCGGCCATTGCAGCCGTGAAGTTACCCGAAAAGCCGCAAATCAGAGCGGCGAGCCAGAAAGCAGACAGCAAGTTGACCCAACGCGCCAAGTCTGGATCAGTTCGATCGGGGCCAGTCATTCTTACTCCGGACTACCGGCCGTCAGACGGCGAGCCGTTCATGAATGAGATGCAGCGCGCGTACTTCAAGCAAAAATTGGTGTCTTGGAAAGAAGACATTATCAAGGAAACCAAGGAAACGCTGAACGGATTGCACGAGGAGACAGTGCAACACGCCGATCTCGCAGACCGGGCAACGTCGGAAACCGACCGCTCGCTGGAACTTCGCGCGCGAGACCGGCAGCGCAAGTTAGTCGCTAAAATCGACGCCGCATTGTCCCGGATTGAGGACGGCAGCTACGGCTATTGTGAGGAAACCGGCGAGCCGATTGGCATCCGCCGCCTGGATGCCCGGCCGATCGCAACCTTGTCGCTGGAAGCCCAGGAGCGCCACGAGCGCCGTGAACGGGTTTACCGCGAAGAATAGCTTTGGTGTTCTGAACTCGTTGCTCTAACTCAGAGCCGGTGATCCATTTTGGGTCACCCATTAAGAAATTGGCAACTTCTGCTCGTTACTCTCGTCCGAGTAATTCTGTCGCGGAGGGTTTGCGGCGTGCCAAAGTCCAGTTCGATCCTGACTTGCAGTGGTGCCTATTGGGCCAGATGGTCCGCCGGATGGGGTGCCTTTCTGGCGTTGATCGTGTTGATTCCGGAGGGGCATAGCCAACCAACAATGGCTCGTGTCCGGTCTAGCGAAATGCGGGCACATGATACTCTCGTTGCCAAGCTCGAAGCCGTACGCGCATCCAATGCTGGTGCGATCGCCATACGGATGACATCGTTCGATCTGTCTGAACACACCGGTCGCGATTTCGGTGATCGTGACAGTTCTGAAATCGGCGCCCGCTAAGCCTTTTTTCCAATTCAGACGGGCATCGCTCGGTATCTAGGGTATCGCGCGCAAACCTCGCCGCGCCTGCGCGGTTTCGCCGTACCCTGGGGTCTCTGTGACGCCCGGTGGTTTGCTTGACACCCCATACCCCCGTCCATATGGTCCGCCGCGATTGAGGGCGTTCAAGCAGCTCGGTCTTTTCCAGCCAAGGCGTACTCCAATGCCGGAAGCACCCAAGGGGTCGAACCCTCCGACGGGTCAGCTATCTCCTGAGGAGCGGGCTGAATTCGAGCGCCGCTCACGCGATCTCGGGTCGAAGCTCGGCAAGGTGCAAGGCACGAAGCAGGACGAGATTGAAGCGCAGCAAGACCGGGCCATGCAAAACCGTGGCATGGCGTACGGGCTTCGAATGTCGTCGGAATTGGTGGCCGCTATCCTGGTCGGGGGCGTGATTGGCTACTTGCTGGACCAGTGGCTCGGCACCAAGCCTTGGCTGTTTCTGGCGTTCTTTATTGCGGGCTTTGCGGCTGGCGTTCTCAATGTAACGAGGGCGTTTTCGCAAATGCAGGGTGAGATTAAACGGCAGACGGACGGCGATATCGGCCGGTCTGCCGCTGATGACGATGACGACTGAGGGGAACTGACGTGGCAGCAGAAGAAGCAGGTCATGGTGGCGGCGGCGGAATGCCGGACCCGATCCATCAGTTCGACATCCATCGCTATTTTGATTTCAATTTGTTCGGCTACGACGCGGCGTTCACGAACTCGGCGCTATACATGGTTCTGGCCGTGCTTTCGGTCGTTGGCTTCTTATTGTTCGCGATCAAGGGCCGCGCTCTGGTTCCGTCGCGCCTGCAATCCATCGCCGAGCAGGCCTATGAATTCGTCGCCAATATGGTTCGCGACAGCATGGGCGAGCAGGGCATGAAGTTCTTCCCGCTCGTATTCACACTGTTTATGTTTATCTTCGCCTGCAACATGCTCGGCATGATCCCGGGAGCATTTACGGTCACCAGCCACCTGGCTGTTACAGCCGCACTCGCAGGACTTGTGTTCATCACGGTGCTGCTGGTTGGCTTCTGGAAAAATGGCCTCGGCTTCTTGAAATTGTTTGTGCCATCGGGTGTGCCGATTTTCGTGCTACCGCTTGTTGTGCTGATCGAAATCATCTCGTTCTTCTCGCGGCCATTGAGCCATTCGGTGCGTTTGTTCGCCAACATGCTGGCCGGACACATCACGCTAAAAGTGTTCGCTGGCTTCATCATCATGCTGCTCGGCGCTGCTGGCGCCGTTAAGGGTCTCGCGCTGTTGCCGCTTGCTGCAGCGACGGGCCTGACAGCGCTCGAGTTTCTTGTCGCTTTCCTGCAGGCCTACGTCTTCACGATGTTGACCTGCATGTACCTCAACGATGCGCTGCATCCGGGCCACTAAATCCAGATTACCTCGCGCACGTCACGTTCAACCATTAGCTTAACTCAAAGGAGACTAGAATGGATCCAGCAGCAGCAAAGATGATCGGTGCCGGCCTCGCCGCCATCGGTACGGGCGCCGCCGCCATCGGCGTTGGCAACCTTTTCGGCCAGTTCTTGCAGGGCGCGCTCCGCAACCCATCGGCCGCTGATGGCCAGTTCGGCCGCTTGATTTTCGGCTTCGCCGTGACGGAAGCGCTGGGTATCTTTGCGCTCCTCATCGCGTTCCTGTTGCTGTTCACCTAAGACTTGGGTGACGACTCAAACGGCGGGCGGCGCGGAGCATCTCAGCTCTGACGTGCTCGCCGCTTTTCTATAACGCTTAACGCTCGGATATCGTCATGACGGATGGTGCCACCGCTGCGGCTGAAGCTGGCCAACAGGCTGCTGGCCACGCGGAACATGCGAAAAAATTGTTCCCGCCACTCGATCCTTCGGTGTTCGCACCACAATGGATATGGCTCGCGATCACGTTCGCGGCTTTATATTTCCTGCTGTCGCGCTTGGTGTTGCCCCGCATTGGCAGCGTTCTCCAAGAGCGCAAAGACCGTATTCAGCGCGATCTTGATGCGGCTGCCAAGCTCAAGGGTGAGACTGACGCCGCTCTCGCCGCTTACGAAAAATCATTGTCGGACGCCCGCACGAATGCGTCGTCACTCGGACGCCAAGCGCGCGAAAAACTTGCAGCCCAGACCGGCGCCGAAAAGGCCAAGGTCGAAAGTGCGCTCGCCGCTAAAATTGGCGAGGCAGAAGCCCGCATTCTTGCGACCAAGAACAAGGCGCTCGCCAGCGTTGGCGAGATCGCCACTGAAACAGCTGGCGGCAATATCGAAAAGTTGCTCGGTAAGAGCGTTTCAGCCGACGATATCAAACGGGCCATGATGCCTGGCGCAGCGGAGTAAGCAACATGTTCAATCCGCAGGATCCGGTTTTTTGGGTTTTGGTGTCGTTTGTTTTGTTCATGGCCTTGTTGACCTACAACAAGGTCTGGAGCGCAATCGGAAAGTCTCTCGACGACCGTGCCGATGGCATCCGCAAGGAACTCGACGAAGCCCGCAAATTGCGCGAGGAAGCGCAGGCGCTGCTTGAAGACTACAAGCGCAAGAGCCGCGAAGCCGAGGAAGAAGCCAAGAGCATTGTCGAACAGGCTAAGCGCGAAGCAGAGGCCTTCGCGGTCGAATCTCGCAAGGCACTGGCTGACAGCGTCGAGCGCCGTACCAAAGCTGCTGAAGAGAAGATCGGACGCGCCGAAGCACAGGCCTTAGGCGAAGTCCGCTCGGCTGCTGTGTCCGCAGCTGTTTCTGCAGCCGAGAAGGTTCTGCGCGCCAAAGCGACCGGTGATACGGCGACTAGCCTCATCGACGAGAGCATCCGCAATCTCAAGGGCCGCTTGAACTGAGCGGTTTCAAATTCGACCTGTTTCAAGCGGGGCCAGCGAAAGCTGAGCCCCGCTTTTGTTTGTCGTCCGCCGCCGGAACTTCGCGGTTTAACGCCTTTGAAATTTAATCTAGTAACAGCTGCGCTGAGCGTTGCGCCTCCGCCACATCAACGTTGGAATCAGCGCGACTGCTGCCGCGTGACTGCGCTCCAGCCCAATAAAACCGGGCAGCTAATTTTGAATTGGATCAATTCTAGAACATAGCCGTTGCTTTACATGCAATCGCGCTTCTAAAAAAAATGCGGACCTATGAATTACAACCGGTCCTCAGTTCAGCAGTCGATCTCGAGACTTTAACTCTCGATGATGGAGGAAAAATGCCAATCGATAGTCTGTTGCGGTCTTCCAATCGTGTTGGAGCCGCACTAAGTTTTTGCTGTCTCCTTGCTCCTTTCAGTCCGGCTTCGGCTGGAAGCGGAGCGAACTTCGTCGTCTACAATCACCACCTTGCTGACCAGGGCGAGAAAGAGGTCAAACTCTATTCTGATTTTTCTGATGCCGGCCCGGCTGGATCGGACTATTTCGCACAGCTCGTCGAACTCGAGTACGGCGTCACCGATCGCTGGACAGCAGCTTTATATTTTGAGGGCGTGAAATCCAGCGGCGAAGACTACGAATTTGGCGGCTGGCGTTTTGAAAACCGCGTGCAGCTCTTCAAAGGCAGTGTTTTCCTCAACCCCGTTCTCTATGTCGAATACGAGCAGCTCGAACCCGACCATCGATACAAGCGCTCTGTTAAGGGCCGTGTCGAAGCAGGTGAGGGCGACAAGGAAGAAGCGACCGAACACGAACTCGAAACAAAGTTGTTGCTTGGTCAAGACGTGACAGACCGGCTCGACGTCGCCTTCAATTGGATCAACGAAGTCAATCTTGATTCCGGGAAGTGGGAATTTGGTTACGCCGCTGGTTTGAATTACGTGCTGTTTGAAACGGAAGCCAGCACGGCTGCCGGTGGCTGGAGCATCAAGGAAGTCAAGCTCGGCGCCGAACTGTTCGGAGGACTTGGAGATAGCCAAGAAGGTCTGACAGTCAGTGCAAGTGAGACCGAGCAATACGCCGGCATCAACCTCAAAGGCGAGTTCTCGAACGGCATAGAAGTTGGCATTGGGGGCGCATTCGGTCTGACAGATCACAGTGAAAACGCGATTTTGCGGACCTTCATTGGCTATGAGTTTGATTGAGCTTGATTGATCAGCCGGAGCGTCGATTAAGAACACTCCCCTTTGGTAGTCTCGTCGTGTAACCTCAACGCGATTGAGACCCCAATGGAGTCCGCATGAGCCAATATCTTTCTCTGCTCATCTTTATCGGTTTGGTCTGCTTTGCCGCTGTGACCGGCGCCTTGTTTCCGACCGGCCCCTGGTATGACGCGCTGACCAAGCCTGTTTGGACACCGCCGAACTGGGTGTTTCCGATTGCGTGGACAATTCTTTACGTGATGATCGCCATCGCTGGCTGGCGGGTATGGAACGTCAGCGGCATCAATTCCGCTTTAGTTGTTTGGGGCATTGGACTTGTGCTCAATGCAGCGTGGTCGTGGCTGATGTTTGGTGAGCATCAAATCGGCCTGGCGCTTGCTGATCTCATTGGGATGTGGATTTCGATTGCCGCATTCATTTGGCTGGCCCGTCCGATTGACAGCACGGCGGCCCTATTGATGGTGCCATATCTTATTTGGGTCAGCTATGCCGGCGCCTTGAATTTGAATATTTGGCTCAACAATCCATGAAGGATTGCCAATCTGGCAGTAGGCAGTAGCAGTAGGGCTTAGGCAGTAGGGCTTAGGCAGTAGCGGTCGCGTGAGAATCGAATATCCTTACTGCCTACTGCCTACTGCCTACTGCCTACTGCCTACTGCCGTCTTCTTTTGTGGACCAACTGCCGCTCTGCCTCTGCAACCGTTGCGCTGGCCCGCGGCCTCCACTAATCGAAGGTGATGACCCAATCCGTCCTGATTATCGACTTCGGCAGCCAAGTTACGCAGCTCATCGCCCGGCGCGTCCGCGAGGCGGGTGTCTATTGCGAAATCCATCCATTTCAGTTGGCCGATGCGGCGTTTCAAAAAATGAAGCCAGAGGCCGTGATCCTGTCAGGCGGCCCGGCTTCTGTAACTGATGATGGTTCTCCGCGCGCGCCGGACAACATATTCACGAGTGGTCTGCCGATCCTGTCGATATGCTACGGTCAACAGACGACTGCCGTACAACTTGGTGGCGTCGTTGAAGCCGGACACGCCGCGGAATTTGGCCGTGCCGATGTCGAAATCAAAGCCACCAGCGCGCTGTTCGACGGCGTCTGGGAGGTCGGAAAGCGCTATCCAGTATGGATGAGCCATGGCGATCGCGTCACCATATTGCCGGCCGGCTTCACCGTCAAAGCGACGAGCGAAAACGCGCCGTTTGCGGTCGCCAGTGACGAAGCGCGCCGCATCTTTACGACCATGTTCCATCCCGAAGTCGTGCACACGCCGGACGGCGCTAAACTCATTACCAATTTCGTCCACAAGATCGCCGGTCTCAAGTCCGATTGGACGATGGACGCTTACCGGCGCGAGATGATCGCCAAAATCCAAAAGCAAGTCGGCAAGGGCCGCGTCATTTGCGGACTTTCGGGTGGAGTCGATAGCTCGGTCGCAGCCGTGCTGATCCACGAAGCTATCGGCGCGCAATTGACATGCGTATTCGTTGACCACGGTTTGATGCGTCACGCAGAAGCTGAGCAAGTGGTCGGTCTGTTTCGCGATCACTACAATATCCCACTCGTGCACGTTGATGCATCTGAAAAATTCCTCGGCGCGCTTGCGGGTGTCTCGGATCCTGAAACCAAACGAAAAATCATTGGCAAGAGTTTCATTGACGTGTTTGAGGCCGAGGCCAAAAAGATCGGTGGCGCAGAGTTCCTGGCGCAAGGCACGCTCTATCCCGATGTGATTGAGAGCGTGTCGTTCACGGGCGGCCCGTCGGTGACCATCAAATCGCATCACAATGTCGGAGGACTGCCGGCGCGCATGAATATGAAGCTCGTGGAGCCGTTGCGCGAATTGTTCAAAGACGAAGTGCGGGCGCTGGGCCGCGAGCTCGGATTGCCGGCAGCATTTGTTGGCCGCCATCCGTTCCCCGGGCCAGGTCTTGCGATCCGAATTCCAGGCGAGATCACGGTCGAGAAGCTCGAAATTCTGCGCAAAGCCGATGCAATCTACCTCGATGAAATCCGCAAGGCTGGATTATATGATGTCATCTGGCAGGCGTTCGCAGTGCTACTGCCGGTTAGAACTGTTGGCGTTATGGGCGACGGCCGCACCTACGATCACGTTTTGGCATTGCGCGCGGTGACCTCGGTCGACGGCATGACCGCTGACTTCTATCCGTTTGACATGAATTTCTTGGGCCGCGCCGCAACACGCATCATCAACGAAGTCCGCGGCGTCAACCGCGTGGTTTACGATGTGACATCGAAGCCGCCAGGCACGATTGAGTGGGAGTAGTGTTGAGAACTCAATGCAATCTGAGCTCTGTTCCGATTATTTTGAGTTCCGCGGGCTTGATCAATCCCGAGTGCGCGACTCGCACCTTATAGAGCTTGCCGTCGAGCGTTGCAGTCCAGAAATCGAGGAAGCTTTTCAATTTCGGAAAGCGTGGATGGACGTCGTAGTCCTGCCAGACGTAGCTCTGGATCAGCGCCGGGTAATCCGGCATGTGGTACAAGATCTCCGCCGTCGTTAGGCTATAGCCTTCGAGCATGCGCATAAAATCGCGGTCGGCCATGTCTCCATCCTTCGGGACTACCCTTGTCGAATCACCCCGCTGCGTGACACTCAAATGTTACCTCAGCTTTATGTAGAGACCAGAAATTTCTTCGGTTAAAATTCGGTATTAGCAGTACTGGTGTATGGCTGCTAACGGCCCCAGTCGTGATCGATCGTACTCATGTTCTCAACGGCACTGACAGCATTGACGACATTACTCGCAACCATCGGGCCGGTGGAGGCGGCAGTGATGTTTGCCTCGCTTGCTCCTAACCTGAACGACGGCGACCGCCGCCGCATCGCGATCCGGGCCTCACTGATTGCGTTCATATTATTGAGTGGCGCAATTTTGCTTGGCGGTCCGCTGTTGCGTCAGCTCGGCGTCTCGATCCCTGCCTTGCAAACAGCGGGTGGCATTATTCTTTTGATGATCTCGCTTGATATGATTTTTGCCAGGCCGTCGAGTGCGTTCAAACTAACCGCTTCAGAAGGTGCCGAAGCGCAAGGGCGCGATGATATCGCTGTGTTCCCGCTGGCGACTCCACTGTTGGCGGGGCCAGGCTCGATGAGTGCTGGCATTCTGCTGGCAGCCAACGCGCACAATGATCCAGTGGCGCTTAGCGCCGTGATGGCAGCTTTGACGGTTGTGATGACCGGCACGGCGCTGTTGCTCATTGTTTCCAACCGGCTGGCGACAATGCTCGGCGTCACCGCGGAACGTGTGCTGATCCGGGTGTTTGGAATTCTACTGGCTGCAATTGCCGTGCAATCGCTATTCAACGGCCTCGGTGGAAGTGGGCTGTTTGGCAAAGCCGGTTGAGGCATTACTTTCAACAAATTTCGAGTTCCGGCCGTTGGTTGCGCGTAGGAATTCGGGCAGCAACAATCGCGAACACCTCCACTGTCGTCACCCCCGCGAAGGCGGGGGCCTGCGCAAGCAGCAAACTTGGTGCGGACTAGGAGCTTGCGCGGATCCCGGCCTTTCCCTCAGGGAGACTCCCAAGTGGTTGCGCCGGGTTGACGAGCTTTCAGTTACGCGCCGGGGGCGAGCAATGACCGGGTTTCTTGATGAAATTTCATAGCGTTGCGCGCCAATCAAAAACGGCGGCTGTTGAGGGCCGCCGTCCAAGCTTGCAAATCGAAGACCGGATTATGCAGTCCGGGTGCCTTTGACGGCGCGCAGTTCTTCGGCAACGCGGTTGGCTTGTGACGGCCAGCTGGCAGCGACCCAGTCATCGGTGCCGAACAGCCAGTAGAAGAACCGGTTGCGGCGGAAGTAGCGCTGCACGGTGACGCGATGCATGTTGTCGACGGTCGTCGACAGTGCGGCCAGGGCTTCGTTGGGTTGGACGGCGGCCTTTTCGAGCCCGGCGAGCCGTGTCGAAAATCCGTTGACGTTGCCGCCGACACCATCAATCCGTTCGATAATCTGAACCAGACTGCTTTGACCGTCGCGGCGCCACTGTTCAATCGAACCCGCCAACGTGTGCTGGTTGGAATTGAGTTTCATCAGGGCGTCGTGAACCTCGACCAGTTCTTGGGCGTGGCTTGCCTGCACTTCAGTTGCCGTTTTTGCATTCTGCTGCAGCAAGGCGGCTGTGGCCTGAGTTGCGCTGGATGAGGCTTTCTCAAGCGCCTCCATGCGGTCGGCAACAGTTGCGAAATCGCGCGCCACATCGGCATCGCGGCCCTCAACAGCGGCGGTCAAAGTATTCACGCGGTCTGTCATGGGTGTGAGAATGGCAACAGCGATTTCACTCTTTTGGCGTTCGAAGCGCGAACTGACATCGGTCGCCATGCCTGTGGCGATCGCTTTCATTTCAGCGATCAAGCTGGCTTGAGCGTCAGCCGAGCGCTTGCGTTCGGCTGCAAGTTGGTCGGTCAAAGCGGCGAAGCGGGCTTCGAGGTTTGCCGGAGCGTGGTTGTCGCCGGACAATACCGCTTCCTCAATCATTTCGAGGCGGCTGATCACCGGAGAAAGATCGACGCCACCAGCGGCGGCGCGTGCCGACAACGCCTGCAGCCCGGTTTGCAGCGAGCGCTCCAGGGTCGCGAGACGGTCGAAAATAGGACCAAGATCCGCGCCTTGGGCGGGGCGAATGTTGATGACTGCGTTCTCGAGGCTTTGTAAACGCTCGCTCAAAGATGCCGACAGGCGTTCCGGCATGCCGGTCGAGAGCAACCGCGAGGTATCGTTACGATGCTCACCAACTTCGCGCTGCAGATCGTTCAAGACTGATGTGAACACCTTGCGTTCGGTATGCAAGTCGCTGCCAAGCGCGCGCACCATTTGCTCTAACGCATCCAGGCGTGAATTCTGCACACTATCGACAGGTGTTGCCGAATAATCTGAGCGCATCGAGCGCGGAGCCGGCTCCTGTTGCGGAGCTGCGTAGCTGCGATAGCGTGGTTCAGTTGGATCAAAAGTATACGGTGTGCGGGCCATGGTTGGGGTTCCCTCGGCGTAGCCGTTGGCGGGGCGTGCCGCCGGGCGATTGACAGATTGCAGCGCTTGGATTTCTGGCATGGCGTTGGCGAGAACAATCAGCACGTCTTCGACATTGGCCGGTGCATTTTGGCGTGACGCGTTACCCGATGCCGTGCGCAACACGTCTTCGAGTTCTTCCGAACGGCGCGGCATGGATTTGCCATTCGTCAGGCCGATTGGAATTTCGCTGGCGATCACAGTGGCTGTGTCGCGACGCAGTGGTCCTACGCGAACGCCATTGGCTTCGAGAATTTCTGCGGCGGGATCAATGCGGGTCAGTGCGTGCAGAAGGTGCTCAAGCCGGACTTCGGCCGAGCGGTGTGCGAGCGCAACATCGAACGCATGATTGCAAGCCGCGAGCACGATCTCATCGACCCAGATTGGCCCGTTGCGGCCAATCCCCTGTTGCAGCATCGGGCGCCCGCGCAGTGTGTCAGCGCCAGGATCAACCGGCGTTGCACTCCAGGTCTGGGGCGTTCGGAGGTCCAGATCCTCGCCCCGGTAGTTCATCATGGCCGTCTCCTTGCCAAAGCCGCAGTGCGGCTTGCCGTGTTCGTGCCGCAAGCGGCGGGGTCATCTCGATCGCAGCGTCCGCTCTCAGAGCCCTCTCACCAGCCTCTGGATAAGTGGCAGGCGATTTAAGCAATCTCTTGACTGTGGCAATCTAGACCCAATGCCGGTCTACGGCGAGGGGCTGACAGGGCCAGCAGCAAAGTTTGGTGAACAGACGGCCTGCACACTGCAGTGTTTTCTGCAACGCACTGAATAAGCACGGGAAAAGTCGATGTTCCGCGCCTTGCATGGCCCGACTCACCTTATAATTTCCCTGAATGAAACGTTTACAATCAAAGTGTTAAATAAGTTTTCCGGTGTCGCCATCTGCGCTGGTGGCCGGTTTCGCTCTGTTTGAAGGCAGTTTTCCTTGGATTTCGACAGCTTCAAGGAGGTCATTTGGCGGCGCGCGCAACAAGTGCAGCACGTCTTCGGCAGTGCCGGGGCGGCAGTCGAGCCAAAAATCGAAGGCATCCGGCGCTAGAATGACCGGCATCCGGTAATGAATCGGAGCCATGAAGTCGTTGGCGTCCGTTGTCAGGATCGCCATGGTCTCCAACTCGCTGCCGTCCGCGCCGAGCCAGTGCTCGTAGAGGCCAGCCATGGCGAAAGGGCCTCCGCCATTGAGGCTGAAGCGAAACGGCCGTTTGGCGCCCTTTTCGCCCATCCACTCGTAAAACCCGTCGGCTGGCACTAAGCAGCGCTTGTGACGGATGGCGCCTCGAAACGACGGCGTTTCAGTGACAGTCTCGGAGCGAGCATTGATCAAAGTCGCGAATTCGCGCGGGTCCTTGACCCATGGCGGCAATAATCCCCAGCGGACAAGCGTTAGCTCGCGAGGTCCCTTTTGTGAACGCCGGACAATGGCGATAGGCTCGGTCGGCGCAATTGTTGGCCGTGGCGGAAAATCGTGGTCGCCTTCATACTTGAAGTACGATCGAACCGCCTCGTGCGGCGATGTCAGACTATATCTTGAGCACATCGCAGTTACTCATCGTCGTCCGGTTTGGCCCATGCTTCTGCCGTTTTGGAGCGTTAGCACCAGACGGGTGAAACAGATTGTAGCGCGGCTGTTGGCACTTGCCATCCCCTTGACTTAACGCGAGCCCATGGCACAGCAGACTGCAGATTTTTGGGACTTTGAAATGACGGCACTTCGGTCGATGCGCAAAATCGGGTCCTCCTGGCTGGTCGCGACCGCTATTGCCGTCAGTTTGGCAATTCCTTCCACTCCGGTTTGGGCTGAGGGCGATGCAAAGCCCTATGACGAGCGCCTGATGCGGCTGGCTGAATTGATGGGCGCTGTGCATTACCTGCGTGAACTCTGCAGTGCCAATGACGGGCAGTTGTGGCGGGAACGGATGGCCGAGCTTGTATCGTCGGAGGGCACGTCGGCGCTTCGAAAAGCCCGGCTGTCGCGCAAATTCAATCAGGGCTATCGCAGTTACAGCCGCACCTATTTATCGTGCACGCCATCAGCGCAAGAAACGATATCGCGGTTTTTGACAGAAGGCGCGCAACTCGCTGATGGGCTGGCGAAATCCGCGCCTTGATCGACGCCACCCGAAATCCTCCGCAGGGATCGGGCGGTGACGGTGATTTACCGTTAATTGTTGCTGCGGCATCTTTTCGGGTTTTGCCGTGCTAGGCGGTGTGGCTTGAAGCTGAAAATCGACGGCCGTTGGCAAGTGGGGACTTGCATGCGGCAGTCAAATTGGGTGCTGCGTTTTGGGGGAATTGATGAGTTTTTTTGACATAGATGAAGGCGAAGATACTGGCAATGTCCAGGCCCTGAACCTCATCCTCGAGGCTTGGGACCAGGGCGCCGAAAGCGGCGTGAAGCCCGAACAAATGGCCTACGCTGCCCTGTTTACGGCGCTGACCGACCTTGTCGCGCTGTTTGGCGAAGACGCCGTCCTAAAGCTCGCCAAAGGGCTTGAAACCCGCATCCAGCAAGGTGAATTCAGCCTCGACTCGATCCGGCATTAGAAATGGATCCTGAATTTGAGCCGGAAGGACGCTAGAGTTTGAAACTTTGAAAATTGGCACCAGTCTCTTCCCACAAAACTGAATCCCCCTCCCTAGTGTTCTGACACTAACGATTGGTTCCCAACTCAATCGCAAATGAATCCCCCTCCCCAGCGGGGAGGGGTTAGGGGCGGGGAGAAGCGTAATGCGTGATGCTGAAGAATGGCTCGATGATCAAGCAAAACTGCTGGATTCCGGTTGTCTCTTCTCCCCACCCCAGCCCCTCCCCTCTGGGGAGGGGGAAGCCTGCATGCCAAAGTAAACCACCCACTCCGGAATCATCCGTTTGGAACGCAACACTAGCGGGGAGGGGGAAGAGCTAGTCGAAATCATCTGTTTGGAACTCGACTTTAGTCTCGAACCCGCGACAGAGGCGAGGCTTGTCACACCGGCTGGGGAGCCATAATCCAATTTCGGGCCGAATTGGCGCGTAAACTAAAGGCCGAAAGGGTTATGGGCGGCTATGCTTTGGATTGTGTTGGCAGTGCTGGCGGCGGCCGTCGTCTTTGTTCTGTCGCAGCCGTTGACACGGGCGCGCAATAGCTCGTCAGATGATTGGCTTGGCGCTGCCGATCATGCGGCCGGCATCGCTGTCTATAAAGATCAACTCGCAGAAATTGAAGTTGACCGCGATCGCGGTTTGATTGGCCCTGACGAAGCTGACGCCGCGCGGACGGAAATAGCCCGGCGACTGTTGCAACAAGCTGGCTCGGCCACTCACGATGCCGCAAAGGAACCGGTATCCGCTGAACCAAAATCAGCCAGCTTATTCGAGCGTGGGCTGTTGATCGTTCCGGTCGCTGCCATGGCGCTTTATGTTTGGCTTGGGTCGCCGAATTTACCGTCGCAGCCGATCGCAACACGCACGCCGCCTCCGGCCGAGGACGCGCAAATCACCGATTTGATTTCTAGAGTCGAAGCGCAATTGAAAACCACGCCGAATGACGGCCGCGGCTGGGAAGTGATCGCGCCGATTTATCTGCGTATGAAGCGTTACGATCCGGCTGCTTACGCTTTTTCTCAATCTATTCGTCTCAATGGTGAGACACCGCAACGCCTCATGGGGTTTGCCGAAGCCGACATGCTGAGCAATAAGGGCATTGTCAGCGACGCGGTCAAGAAAGCGGCCGAACGAATTATCACTCTTGAACCGGCGCGTGTTGAACCTAAAATCTGGCTTGCGCTCAGCAAGGAGCAGGGCGGCGATATCAATGGTGCCATTGTTGATTATGAAAAACTTCTCGCATCAGCGCCCGCCGATGCGCCGTGGCGGGAACCGGTCCAGCAACAAATCACCAAGCTCCAACGTTTGGGACCGGTGAACCCCGGTACTCTGGTCGCGCCGTCATCAGCTCCGGCCGCGCCGTCATCCAATTTGCCCGCACCAGCCGTAACAGCTCCAGACCCGAGTGGCCCTGAAGCTATCTCTGCGCTGCCACCAGCAGAGCAACAAAAGATGATTGCGGGTATGGTTGAAAAACTCGCGGCGCGGTTGAAAGAGAATGGCGATGACTTGGGCGGCTGGCAGAGATTGATCCGCTCATATCAAGTGTTAGGCCGCAAAGATGATGCAGTGAACGCTCTGCAAATGGCGCGCACGCAATTTTCGGCCGATGCGAAAGCGCTCACCGAGATCAATAGCCTCGCCTCTTCGTTGGGATTGCAATAAGGAACGGACGATGACGCGAAAGCAAAGTGGCTCAATGTGGTGGGGTCAGACCCCTTGCCCGAGCCGGCACAACCCAATCGCTTTGGCCAATGCAAGGGGTCTGACCCCAAGTCGGGGTGCCAACCTATGACGCGAAAGCAAAAACGAGGTGTGATGATTGGGTCGGCGGTGGCGGTGTTGTCGCTGGCGGCCGTGCTGGTGCTGTTCGCGTTCAAAGATGCAATCGTATTCTTCCACACACCGAGCGACATTGCGGAAAAGAACGTTAAAGACGGTCAGCGCTTCCGGCTCGGCGGTTTGGTAGAGAGTGGTTCGGTCAAGCGCGGCGACGGCACCAAAGTCGAGTTCGTTGTCACCGATACGTTGAAAACTATTCCTGTCGTCTATGACGGCATTCTGCCGGATTTATTCCGCGAAGGGCAAGGCGTGGTCGCAGAAGGCAAATTGACTTCAAGCGGTGTTTTTCAAGCTGACAGCGTGCTGGCCAAGCATGACGAAAATTACATGCCCCCCGAAGTCGCGAAATCGCTTAAAGAACGTGGTGTGAAGTTGGGCGAAGGCGCGAAGTTGAGGCAGTAGGCAGTAGGCAGTAGGCAGTAGGGGAGGACGTTTTGGCAAACCCGCCTATCCAGTCCTATCAGGACTTAGTCGTATGGCAAGAATCGATGAACCTCGCCGAAGCCTGCTACCGGCTAACTCTCAAGCTGCCGCGAGAAGAGATGTATGGTTTGTCGTCCCAAATTCGCCGGTCAGGTGCTTCCGTCGCAGCCAATATCGCCGAAGGATACGGCCGGGACAATCGCGGAAACTACATTCAGCATTTAAAGATCGCCCAGGGGTCACTGAAAGAATTGGAGACACACTTGCTTTTGGGTGCACGCGTTTCACTTCTCGACCAATCGTTCGTCGCACCGCTATTAGAAAATTCAGAAAGTGTTGGAAAAATGCTTCGTAGCTTAATCAGGTCACTTGAAAACAACTCGGCCTAATGCCGCAACTGCCTACTGCCTACTTCCACTTCTGCCCCACAAGCGATTGCGGACCATCATGATCATCGAGCTTGGACATTTTGCACTCATTCTCGCGCTGATGGTCGCCATCGCGCAAATGGTGCTGCCGTTTTGGGGCGCGCGTGTTGGCGACCGCCGCTTGATGGCGGTAGCGGAGCCGGCTGCTCTCACGCAATTGGGTCTTGTGATCGCTGCGTTCCTGGCGCTCATGCACGCCCATGTCACGTCTGACTTCTCGGTCGCCAATGTTTATGAGAATTCGCACTCAACCAAGCCGCTCCTGTATCGCATCTCCGGCGTGTGGGGAAACCACGAAGGATCGATGGTGTTGTGGGTTCTGATCCTGGCAATTTTCGGCGCCGCCGTTGCCGCATTCGGACAAAATTTGCCGCGCACGCTCAAGGCCAATGTGCTCGCCGTTCAAGCGTCGATTGGCGTCGCGTTCATGACATTTATTTTGCTGACGTCGAACCCTTTTACCCGGCTTTCACCGGCGCCCTTTGACGGCCAAGGTCTCAATCCTATTCTGCAAGATCCAGCCCTCGCGTTCCATCCGCCGTTTCTCTACATGGGTTATGTTGGGTTCTCGATGGCGTTTTCGTTTGCCATCGCCGCCCTGATCGAGGGCCGCATCGATGCTGCCTGGGCGCGCTGGGTCAGACCGTGGACGCTGTTGGCCTGGATGTGCCTGACGCTCGGCATCGCCATGGGATCGTGGTGGGCTTATTACGAATTGGGCTGGGGCGGCTGGTGGTTCTGGGACCCGGTCGAGAACGCGTCGTTCATGCCATGGCTCGCAGGCACCGCTTTGTTGCATTCGGCGCTTGTCATGGAAAAGCGCGAGGCGCTGCGGGTGTGGACGGTTTTGCTTGCGATCCTCGCATTCTCACTCAGCCTGCTCGGCACGTTCCTGGTTCGCTCTGGCATACTCTCGTCAGTGCATGCGTTCGCCGTTGATCCGCAACGAGGGATATTCGTGCTCGCGATCATGGCTCTGTTTACTGGTGGCGGGCTGGCATTGTTTGCGGCCCGTTCAGGTGATCTGCGCAAGGGCGGATTATTCGAGCCGATCTCGCGCGAAGGTGCGCTGGTGTTGAACAACATCCTGCTGACGGTCGCTGCAGCGACGGTTCTATTCGGTACGCTCTATCCACTGATGCATGAAACTCTAACAGCCGAAAAGATTTCGGTCGGTGCACCCTACTTCAACATGACCTTCGGGCCGTTGATGCTGCCGCTGTTATTCGCGATGCCGATTGGGCCACTGTTGGCTTGGAAGCGTGGCGATCTGCTGGCTGCCGGGCAACGCTTGTTCGTTGCTGCGGCGTTAGCGTTCGTCGCGCTTGTTATTGCATTTGCGATCACAGAACGCGGCCCGTGGCTGGCGCCGTTCGGGTTGGCACTGGCAGTTTGGATTATGGGCGGCGCGATCTCGGAGCCGCTGTTGCGCGCAAAACTTGGCACAGCACCGCGCGAAGAAGTGATGCGGCGGTTGCGTAACATGCCGCGCTCGTCCTATGGCACCACCTTGGCGCACTTTGGCATCGGCTTGATGGTGTCTGGAATTGTTGCAACCAGTGTTTATCAGACCGAGCGCATCGTCGTGATGAAGCCGGGCGCCATAATTGATGTGGCTGGCTTCCAGCTTACGTTCAAAGGCGTCGAGCCTCAGAAGGGTCCGAACTATCAGGAGCAGTACGGTACGTTCGACCTCATGGTGGATGGCAAAGCCCTAACGACGCTCCATCCTGCTAAGCGGCTTTACGATGCGCCGCCTCAGCCAACGACTGAAGCCGGCATCTATAACGCCTGGAGCGGTGACTTATACGCGGTGCTCGGCGATCCACAGCCCGACGGTGGCTATGCGGTGCGGCTCTATTTCAATCCCCTTGTGCGCTTCATCTGGATTGGCGCACTGATCATGTTCATTGGTGGCGGGCTGTCGTTGTCAGACCGGCGCTTGCGTGTCGGCGCACCCCAACGCTCGCGCAATCGCGCCATTTCTGTTCCGGCGGAGTGATCGAGCCGCATGACCACGCATGCACATCCAACCAGAGACGTCATTCTCGCGCAGGCGGGGATCCGGCAAGCATCCAGTGTCCAGAGCCTGGTGTCACGCGTGCGATCAGCATTGGGCAGGTGGTTGTGTTTAGCATCGAACCCCTTCGGTGGCACGCCGGGTCCCGGCCTTTCCCGCAAGGGGACTCCCAAGTGGTCGCGCCGGGATGACGGCTGTGGGGGGCTGAGGGCTCGGGCTATTTCTGTTGTTGTGCTGACTGTTGCGATGGTGATTGCCACTCCAGCCCTCGCGGTGCAGCCGGACGAGATTTTGAAGGATGCAACGCTGGAGGCGCGCGCGCGGTCGTTATCGCACGGCCTCCGATGCCTTGTTTGCCAGAATCAATCGATTGATGATTCAGATGCGCCGCTGGCCCGCGATCTCCGGCTCTTGGTCCGCGAACGCTTGACGGCCGGTGACAGCGACGAAGCCGTCATTCAATTCGTCGTCTCGCGCTTTGGCGATTTCGTTTTGCTGAAACCACCGCTGCGCCGCTCGACGCTGTTGCTGTGGCTGATGCCATTGTTGATTTTCAGCGCAGCCCTGTGGACGGTCTTATCGTCGTATCGCGCGCAACAGCAGGATCGAACGCCGGCAGCCGCTAAGCTGACGGCAAAAGAAGAAGCTGCGCTCTCCAAAGCGCTCGGCAAAGACCAAAGCGCTTAAACGCGCGCGTCCACCCTTACTCCAATCGTTCCGGCATCCACTGGTCGCGCGCTAGATTGCTGAAGCGTGTGAACTGAGCTTCAAACGCCAGCGGCACCGATCCGACCGGACCATGACGCTGCTTGCCGATGATGACTTCGGCTTTGCCCGACACTGCCATCATCTTTGTTTGCCACTCGGCAAATTCTGGCGTGCCTTCCGAAGGCTTCAGACGCTCGACGTAGTATTCCTCGCGGTAGACAAACATGACGACGTCGGCGTCTTGCTCGATCGAGCCTGATTCACGTAAGTCTGAAAGCTGCGGACGTTTGTCCTCGCGCTGTTCAACGGCACGCGACAGCTGCGACAGCGCAATAATCGGCACGGCTAATTCCTTGGCCAGCGCTTTCAAGCCGGTCGTAATTTCAGTAATTTCCTGGACGCGGTTCGCCTGACTGGATTTTCCAGACCCAGCCAACAGCTGCAAGTAGTCGACGATCAACAAACCGAGGCCCTTCTGGCGCTTCAGTTTGCGAGCACGGGCTGAGAGCTGGGCGATGGTGATGCCACCGGTCTGGTCGATATAGAGCGGAATGCGGCTCATTTCCTGGCTGACGCCAACCAGCTTGCGGAATTCGTCTTCCGAGATCATGCCGCGGCGGATTTTTTCCGATCCAATCTCGGACTGTTCCGACAAAATACGTGTCGCTAACTGTTCGGCCGACATTTCAAGCGAAAAGAAACCGACCATGCCGCCATCGACGGCCTTGTCGGAGCCGTCGGGCTGGCGTTCACTCTTGAAATTCTTGGCGACGTTATAGGCGATGTTGGTCACTAGTGCAGTCTTGCCCATCGATGGACGGCCGGCGAGGATGATCAAGTCGGACGATTGCAATCCGCCCATCTTGCTGTCGAGATCTGTGAGACCGGTCGCCAAACCGGACAAATGTCCGGCGCGTTGATAGGCATTGTTGGCGAGATCGATCGCCGACGTCAGTGCTTGTCCGAAGCTTTGGAAACCCTGGCCGTACTTGCCGCGCTCGGCCAAGTCATAAAGCCGGCTTTCGGCAGTCTGGATTTGCTCTTCGGGTGAATTGTCGACAGCGCTGTCATAGGCGACGTTGACCAGATCTTCACCGACGACAATGAGTTGGCGTCTGACGGCGAGATCATAGACGGTGCGGCCATAATCATAGGCGTTGATAATCGTGGTCGCACCCGCAGCTAGGCGGCCGAGATACTGCCAGACCGTCAAGCCGCCTTCGATCGGCTCTGCCGTCTCGAAAAATGTCTTGAGCGTCACCGGCGTCGCCTGCTTGCCAGCTTGGATGAGCTTGGACGCGGTCTCGAAGATCTGCTGATGCAACGGATCGTAGAAATGCTGAGCTTCAAGGAACATCGACACCCGGTCGAGTGCCTCGTTATTGATCAGCATTGCGCCAAGCAACGCCTGCTCGGCTTCAATGTTGTGCGGGACCTGCCGGAACGTCATCGCCTCGGTCGACGAAGCCGCGTTGCGGAGTTGATCGGCCGGGAGGAATGCGGCCGGGAGATTTGCAGTTTGTGCCATGGGTCGAGGCTTAGAGAGATTCGGGCCTCGCGGGCGGCCCGCAGCCGCGTCAAGGCTAAGTCATCCTCGTTATGCACAGCCGGGCCAGAATTCGTTTGCGGTGTGCGAATCGGCATGTGCTTCGCCGTAGGTTGGGTTAGCGGCGGCCGCGCTTTCGAAAATTCGCTATGACACTCGGTACCGCCGCGCGACCACTTGGGAGTCCCCGTGCGGGATAACCCAACACTTCCACAGAGTTGCTCAAGCCCCGAGAAAGTGTTGGGTTACGCGGCGGACCGATGCAGAACATCATTGGGACAACACGGGCCGCCGCTAACCCAACCTACAGGTCACCCATGATCACGCTCTATGGCTCCCTCCCTGCCTTCGGCCTGCCAGAAATGAGTTCGTTCGTGTCAAAAGGCCCGCATTCTGCTCAAAATGTCAGGGTTGCCGCATACGCTAGCCAAGGCCGACTTCCGCAAGGCGCCAAAAGGCAAGATTCCCTACATCGAAGACGCCGGCCAGTTGCTGGGTGATTCAACCTTCATTCGATGGCACCTCGAAAAGAAATACGGCATCGATTTCGACGACGGGCTGACGGCGGCTGAAAAAGCCGTCGCATGGGCTTTTGAAAAAATGTCCGACGAACATCTTTATTGGGCCATCGTGTACGCGCGATGGACGGAGCCGGCCAATTTCGTCAAAGTCTCTAAGGTCATCTTTGAAGATATGCCGCCATTGTTGCGCCCGGTCTTGATTCCCATCATCAAAAAGAAGGCTCGTGCCAACATTGTTGGCCACGGGATGGGCCGGCATACGGCCGATGAGATCTGGAAGCTGGCCGCCGCCGACTTGAATGCGATTTCTGATCATTTGGGCGACAAGCCCTGGCTGATGGGAACCGAGCCTTGCGGTGCCGACGCGGCCGTGTGGTCAACTGTGGCGGGCTGCCTGTGCCCGGAATTCGATACGCCACTTCTCGCTGCCGCCACCAAACACGACAATCTCAAAGCCTATGCAGGACGCGGCTTGGAGCGCTGGTTCCCTGAATTTTCAAGGCTTTCTGCATAGTGTAACTTGACATGTGAATAGTAATGCTATACAGATGAAAAATCTAGTTTCTTGGCGACGGAGCCAACCGTTGATTCGAAGTTTTAAATCGAAGCGGTTGGAGCGTTATTGGCTGCGGGGAGACGCTCGCGGTTTGCCAGTCGATCACGTTGACCGGCTGAATCTGCGTTTAACGGCACTCGATGAAGCTGTGCTACTTGAGCAAATGAATGTACCAGGTTGGCATTATCATGCCCTGGCGGGCAACATGAAAGGCCGCTACTCCGTTCGCATAACTGGCAATTGGCGCTTGACGTTTGCTTGGGACGCGAATGGACCGGATGCTATTGACGTCGATTATGAAGATTACCATTGAATGGATGGCAACTATGGCCCGAACACTCCGCAACGCCTCAATCGCTCCCGCTCATCCTGGCGCGTTGGTGGCGGACGTCATTGAAAATCTGGATGTTAGCAAAGCGGAAATGGCGCGACGGCTGGGCGTCACGCGCGCGGCTCTCTACAACGTCATTGAGCAACGCTCGGCCGTCTCAGCCGAAATGGCTGTCAAGTTCGAATTGGCTACTGGCACATCGGCCGATCTGTTGGTGCGTATGCAGGCCGGATTTGATCTGTGGCGGGCGAGACGAGAGCTGAAGGTGAGTGCTTGAGTCGGGGCATGGTGCTTGCTAGAAACTTATTTTAAGTCTGCTTTTCCGCATTCAATTGATCAAATTCGGGGGGCCAGCGATGTCTGGTGGGATTTTCATTTCGTACCGGAGGGACGATGCCAAGCATGCGGCCGGACGATTGGTTGACCGGCTCGGGCAAACATTCGCGAAAGATCAGCTATTTCTCGACATCGACAACATCGAACCCGGGCTCGATTTTGTAAAAGTGCTATCCGAGCAGGTGCAGGCCTGCGATGTGCTGCAGGCTGTAATCGGGCCGGGCTGGCTCGATAGCCGAGATGCCGGCGGCAGCCGCCGACTCGACAACGCCAGGGACTTCGTGCGCATTGAAATCGAAGCGGCGCTCGCGCGCGACATCCGCGTTATCCCGGTGTTGGTCGATGGCGCACAGATGCCGGGCGAATAGGATTTGCCTCCGTCCCTCAAGCCACTGAGAGTGCGCAACGCCGTCCGGCTGTTTCACGAGCGCTTTTCATCAGACGCCGAAGACTTGACGCGTGCGCTAGCGAAGGTGGTTGCGCCGAAGAAGGGGTGGTTTGGCGGTGGGTTTGGGGCTGCAAAGCCGACGGCGCAGACGCATCAATCGGAGCCGGAGTTAAATAAGACGGTACGCGGTGCACAACTTGCGGCCACGTCCCTGAAGCGTTCTGAGCCAGCTGTGCAAAATGAGCCTATTGCTCAGGCACTGCTTTTTCTCGTTGGGACGGTAGCAGGCCTTTTTTTATTGGTAGCGCCAGTTGCAAAGGAACTTTCGAATTCCAACCAACAAGTTTCTTTTCTATTAGTTTTCGGGTACCTGACTTTGGTTATTGCTGCAGCCTTGGTTTTTGTGGGACGGCGTGGGGCGGTTTGCTCGCGTATTGAAAAATGGATCTACGCAACGGTCATATTGTTGGCGGCCTTTTTTTTGATTGTTAGGGTGCTTTTGGCACTCGGCATTAGTTTGTGACGCCAAGGCGATTGCGCTAGCCCGACCTTCTCAAAGGGTTGGGGATCGTCATCGCACGGGCACGAGTCGATCCGCGGCCTTGCGCGCCTCCGGCGCATGAGCCGAGGTCGACCGTGAGCGTGCGACCCACCGTGCGGAGGCACGCGAAGCGTGGTGGGCGGGGTAAATCTGACGACAGTGTGCGTCGCGGCGCTTGACCGATGAGGCGCATCGCTCAGACAACTCCCCGCTGAAATAATTGTCGGACTTCGCGAAGGCGCTCACTCCGACCTACGGTCTGTCAGTTTCGTAGGTTGGGCTAGGCGCACTTCAGCGCCGTAACCCAACACTTCGCGCGGGCTATGAGAAATGTTGGGTTACGCGGCTTACGCGCCGCTAACCCAACCTACGAGACTACTGTGGTTTAAACAAAAGTAGGCGCACTCAATGCTGCGATTTGATCGAACGCTCGATGTCCTCAAGCGAAATCATAAGTTTGAGCGGCAGCATGGGTGTCGTACGGAATCCAAACCGCTGGTAGAAGGCACTGGCCTGGTCATCAATCGCATCGACAAGCACGCCTCTGAGGCCAATCAGCTCTGAGGCTGCATAGACCCTGGTCAGCGCGTCCTTCAAAAGCCCGTGCCCGTATCCCTGGCCCTTGATGGACTTGTCCACGGCCAGCCGCCCCAGCAAGGCCATCGGAATTGGATCGGGCATATTTCGCCGGAGCTTACCGGCCGCCTGAGCATGTGAAATGGAACCTGCAGCGAGTGAATAGTATCCCTTCACAACGCCGCTAAGTTGCACCACGTATGAGCGCGATACACGCTTTTGTTGATTGGCAGTTGCGTGGTTCTTAAGCCATGCGTTCAACAACTCTGTACCGCAGTCAAAATCCGCGGTGTTGTGAGATTCTGTTAGCAATTCTGGCGCCGGGAGCTTCACTTTTCCCACGGCGCTTTCCGCAACATCAGTTCCCGCAACCTTGGATTATCCTTTGGTGGTTTGTCGAGTTCTTTGATGAAGGCTGCCCATTGCTTGGCATCGATGACAAAATGCGTTTGATCGGCCAGAACAGTCTGGGCCTCGCGGCGCGCGGTATCGAGCATGAATTCCGAGCGCGATTTGCCGACCACTCGCGCGGCGCGATCTATCAAATCGCGGTCTTCGGCGCGCGCGCGAATGGGGATATTTGTATCCCGGCGGGATGGAGTGGGCGGCATGATCATGTCTCAAGGAACTTTAGAATCAGATTGCATTATTTGTAAATACATTGTCAATACAGAAGTGTGCGCGCTGGTTCCAAAAAAACCCCTGTGTGTTGTATGGACTGTGGCGCCGGTGCACTTGAGGTGCGGGGCAGCAGCCGGTAGTCCAACCCCATGACCAAGCAATCGATTCCACCAACGGGCGAAGGCCCGATTGAGCCTATCAATCTCAGGGACGCTATTGAAGAGCGTTACTTGGCTTATGCCCTGTCGACCATTATGCACCGGGCGCTGCCTGATGTGCGCGATGGCCTGAAGCCGGTTCATCGCCGCATTTTATTTGCGATGAGAGAGTTGAAGCTCGATCCGGAAGGCGGCTTTCGTAAGTGCGCGAAAATCGTCGGCGACACGATGGGTAACTACCATCCGCACGGCAACTTGGCGATTTACGATTCTCTCGTGCGCTTGGCGCAGGAATTTGCGCAGCGCTATCCGCTCGTCGATGGTCAAGGCAACTTCGGCAATATCGACGGCGATAACGCCGCCGCCGATCGTTATACCGAAGCGCGGCTGACGGCTGCTGCTGCTGATTTACTGGAAGGCATCGACGACGACACCGTCGATTTCCGGCCCAACTATGATGGCCGTGAACAAGAACCGTCGGTGCTGCCGGCGTCGTTCCCGAACCTGCTCGCTAATGGATCGTCGGGCATTGCGGTTGGCATGGCGACCAACATCCCGCCGCACAATCTCGATGAGTTGTGCGCAGCGACGTTGCATCTGATCAAGCACCCGAATGCCAGCATTGAAAAAATCGTCGAATTCGTCCCTGGTCCAGATTTCCCGACCGGCGGCGTGATTGTTGAACCAAAGGCCGAAATTCTTGAAGCCTACAAAACGGGGCGTGGCGGGTTCCGTCTGCGCGCTAAGTGGCACAAAGAGGAACTGACGCGCGGCGGCTATCAGATCATCGTCACTGAAATTCCCTATCAGGTGCAGAAGTCGAAGCTGGTTGAAAAGCTGGCCGAGCTGCTGATGGATAAGAAAGTTCCCCTGCTTGGCGATGTGCGCGACGAAAGCGCTGAAGAAATCCGCTTAGTGCTGGAGCCCAAGGCGCGCACCGTTGATCCGGCGCTGCTGATGGAGAGTCTGTTCCGGCTGACCGAATTGGAACTGCGCTTCAGCATGAATATGAACGTGCTGTCGGCGGGCCAAATACCAAATGTGCTGTCGATCAAGGATGTCTTGAAGCAGTGGCTTGAGCATCGCGTCGAAGTGCTTGTCCGGCGCACCGGCTTCCGGCTGAAAAAGATTGAGCACCGGCTCGAAGTGCTCGACGGCTATTTGATCGCTTTTCTCAATATCGATGAAGTGATCCGCATCGTCCGCTTCGAAGACGATCCAAAGCGCAAATTGATGAGCAAGTTCACGCTCACCGAAGTGCAAGCCGAAGCTATTCTCAACTTGCGCTTAAAGAGCTTGTCACGGCTTGAGGAAGTCGAGCTCAAGGCCGAGCACGACAAGCTGTCGAAGGAACGGCGCCAGCTCAAAGCGCTGTTGAAGTCAGAAGACTTGCAGTGGGAGCAGATCACCGAAGAAGTAAAAGCGACCCGCGAGCGCTATTCGAAAAGGACCGATCTCGGCAAGCGCCGTACGTCGTTCGCAGACGCGCCCGAAATCGATGCCGATCTCGATGATGCCTTGACCGAGAAAGAGCCGATTACCGTCATTCTGTCCGGCAAGGGTTGGATCCGGACCATGAAGGGGCACATGGATGACACCTCCAAGCTTGAATTTAAACAGGGCGACGAACTAAAGCGCGCTGTCCATGCGCAAACGACCGACAAGTTGATCGTGTTTGCAACCAACGGAAAATTCTTCACGCTTGACGCGTCGCAATTGCCCGGCGGCCGCGGTCACGGGGAGCCAGTTCGATTGATGGTCGACCTCGAAGAGAACCAGGATTTCGTTGAATGCTTCGTTCACGAGCCGGGGCGCAAGCTTTTGGTGGGGTCGACCGGAGGTTACGGATTTGTTGTCGCTGAAGAAGAAATTGTCGCCTCGACCCGTAAGGGCAAGCAGGTGCTGAATGTCAGCGACGGTGAAGAAGCCTGTGTCTGCGTCCCGGCAGTTGGTGACTATGTCGCGACCATTGGCGAAAATCGTAAGATGCTGGTGTTCAAGCTTGACGAGGTCAATGAAATGACGCGCGGCAAAGGCACAATTCTACAGCGCTTCAAGGACGGCGTGCTGTCGGACGCCCGCGTGTTCGTCAAAAAGGAAGGCCTGTCTTGGCTCGATAGCGCCGGGCGGACATTTACCTTGCCGTGGAGCGAAGTCTCTGATTGGGCGGGTGAACGGTCGCAGTCGGGCAAAGTGGCGCCGAAAGGCTTCCCACGCTCTAATAAATTCGGACCGTCGTTCTAAGGCCGTCTTTGGTGTGCTTGCTTGGAAAGTCTATGGCCGTTAAGTTCAGCGTTATGGTGTCTCCCCGCATGACAATCCGAATTTGCTGGCGCGTGCTTTTCGCGGCTGTGACAGCCATGCCTATTTTGTCTTTGTCCACGGCCGTTGCGCAAGACGCAGGTGGTGCGTGCGATAAATCGCAATACGAAGTGGTCGTAGATGAGGCCGGCGCAGCACTGCGCGCGCTCAATCAGAACCACAAGCCGGTGTTTCAAGAAAAGTTGCGCGAGTTGAAAGACAAGCGTGGCTGGTCGAACGACGAGTTCCTGACCCAGGCCGCACCATTCGTGAAGGATGACGCCATCGATGTTTTCGACACCAAGTCGAATGGGCTGCTCGCTGAAATTTCAGGCGGTGGCGAACAGGAAGCCGCCGCCGCTAAAGCGCCAGATTGTGCGTTGCTATTAGAGTTGCGCGCCAAGCTCAAGGTGCTGGTCGAAACTCAGAGCGCAAAATGGTCCTATATGTTCGAAAAATTGGCCACTGAATTAGCGAAGTAGTTGTGGCCCGCGGCGGGATTGTGGAATTTCGTGGACGGAACTGAATGGCGTGAAGAGACCAACTTACATTCTGATCGCCGTCGCCGCGCTATTGGGCATCGGGCTGGCAATGACGTTTGTCCTGCCACCGCGCGAGATCCAGCGTCCGCCGGCAGACGCCGTCCGGCTACCCGATGCCAGCTCGCCTGAAATTATAAGCCGCGTCCCAGAGTTTACGTTTCCAGAGTTGCCAGCAATTCCTGAGCCTCCGCCGCCGCGCATCTTTACCTTGCAAGAACGGATCGACGAAATTGGACCGGCCGCCCGCAACCGGTTGGCTGATCGGTTCAAGGCCGCCGGCGTCAGGTGGCCACCGGCAGAGGCCGCGTTTGTGGCAATTAAAGATCAGGGTATGCTTGACCTTTATGCCCGCTCACTTGGTGCGCGTTGGAAACTGGTGCACCGCTACCCCGTGCTGCGGGCCAGCGGCGTCTCCGGACCTAAGTTGCGCTTTGGCGACCAGCAAGTTCCGGAAGGCATATACAGAATAGAATATCTTAATCCCAACAGCCGTTTTCATGTGTCGCTCAAACTCGACTACCCGAACGCGTTCGATCGCGAGATGGGGGCCAAGGACGGCCGCACCGATCTTGGCGGCGATATCATGATCCACGGCAAGGCGGCATCAGTCGGCTGCTTAGCGATGGGCGATGAAGCCTCTGAAGAGTTGTTCGTTTTGGCCGCAACGATCAACATCAAGAACGTAACGGCGATTATTATGCCAACAGATTTCCGCAAGTCCGCGCCGGCCGCCGCGAAAGATGGCCCGTCGTGGCTGCCCAAACTTTATGCTGAAATTGATCGCGAAATAAAACTGTTCCCGGCGCCGTAACCTACACGCGCAATGCTGGCACGACGCCGGGCCAGCGCGTGACAATCGCCAACGGCACTATCCAGCCGAGCCAGGCAGCCGCGCCATAAATCGGCTCGAATGGCAGTTGCAGCCATATCGCCGTGCCCGTCAAAATACGAAACCAGATCGCGCCAGTGGAGACAGCGGCCATCGCAATCATGAAGCGTGCGTGCGTGGCCCTATCGCGGCGCCGGATGGCCATAAATCCCGCTGTGAATAAACCAAGCCAAACCAGTCCTTGGACGAAGAACCCCGCCCGGGCCATGGCAATAGAATGGCTAAAAATGGCGACTGGGAGGGCCGTTAGCCCTCCAACCACCACGAATCCGCCCAACACACGGCCTATGACTCGATGAATACGCGGCCGGTGCCTGAGCCATATTACGGGCGGTAACAGGAGCAGGGCCGCGGCGGATGCAACCATATGAGTCTGGAATAGTCCAGGCGCCGACAGGTTCAGCCGCTCATTCAAGAGATGCATTTCAAAGGGCAGTAAAATGACACCCGTTCCCGAGCCGATTGCCACCACCCCGACGCAAGCGATCACCAGCACCATCAGCGCTTCGGCAACCCACCACGCAATGCGAGGCCACGCGCTGCCTGAGGCCGCGTTCCTCGGATCCAACCGGTTGGGCAGAAGTGTCTCCATGGCGCTGTTGATGGCAGCGGCCTGTGGCTTTGGTTTGTCGATCGCCCTGTTCAGCATGGGCGGCGCGGCCTCACGCGCCAATGCCGCCATGCCGTCGCCCGCCGTCGCGGCCATGCCCGATATCTCCGGGCGCTGGAATGGACGCCCGAACGGATATGCCGAAGCGGTCAAGAATTGCGGGCCTGAGGGTTGCTCGCTGACCATCGATATCAGTGCCTGCAACGACGGCTGGTGCGGTGTCAGAGTTGAAAAAGGCGGCCAGTGCAGCACCGGTGTCGCCATGCGCATGACCCAGAAAAAGCGCGAGGCGGATGCTGGCGACGATCAAGCCGTGACGCCGTCCTATACTGGCAAACTGGAACTGGCCGCCAATTCTCAGCCGTTCGAGATTGAAGCGTACTATTGGACCTCAGAAGCCACAAAGCAGCCGCAGCTGCGCCTGATCGGCGATACCGGTGGCGACATGCTGCTGATGCGCCGGTCCTACCCGCTCCAGGCGACGCTGGCCCGCACCGGTGATGCGGCGTGCAAGGGCGAAAAGCCGGTGTCGTAATTTCAGCAAAACCCGCGGCTTGCCGGGCCTGCGCGCGGAAATTGAGTTGCCGCAAATATCTCGTTGATGCTAAAAACTGTTGTTCCCGCCCCTATTTTGCTGGAGCAGCTTCGATATGAAGACCATTTTTATTTCGTACGCCCGGGAAGATAGAGACCACGCCGAAGATTTGGCTCGGGCGCTAACAGCGCGTGGCTACAATGTCTGGTGGGATTGGAACCTTGTCGCCGGTGAAAATTTCCGGCAAGTGATCCGGGACCAACTCAGCAGTGCAGACAAGGCCATCGTTATTTGGTCCGAAAATTCGAACTCGTCGTCGTTTGTGATCGATGAAGTGTCGACTGCGCGCAATCTGAACAAGTTGATCCCGACGTCGATTGATGGTGCAGCACCGCCGTTTGGGTTCGGTGATTTGCATACGCTGCCGCTCAGCAATAGTGCAGCAGACATCGAACTGATTGAGGCTGCGATTGAAAACAAGGTCGCCGAACTTGTACCCAGGCCGTGGTACCGGAAACTCGGATCACGCCATGCGTTGGGCACGCTGTCGGTGCTGAGTGTGGGCTTGGCAGGTCTTGCACTTGTTCCCCAATACTCGAGCCGGCAGTCCTTCGCGGCGCCGGTTTTTAGCAACGGTATGCGGGTCGACAACTGCCTGCACTGGGGGCGGGAATGCGGCGAACCCGCCGCCACATCATGGTGCCGTTGGAAGGGGTTCAAACGGTCCTTTGATCACGAGTTTGAATCAGGCATTCCGCCGACTTTTATCCTCGGCGATGAAGTTGTTTGTGACAAACCCTTCTGCACCGGCTTTAGGTCGGTCGTTTGCGAGAAATAAGGGTGCAGATAACCTCCGCTTGTTGAGTCAGGGCACTTGGCCATTGCCGCTGCCAAAGCTATGCACCAAACATGTCAAAATCCATCGCAGGTCCTGAAATTGAGCGCTTGATCGCGTTGCTGTCGCGCGTGCCCGGGCTTGGTCCACGCTCGGCCAGGAAGGCAGCATTGGCCTTGCTCAAGAAGCGGCAGGAGTTGTTGGCGCCGTTGGCCGAGGCCATGAGTATCGCTGTTGAAAAGATCGTCGAGTGCCGGACCTGCGGGAACATCGACACCGTGCAGCCGTGCACGATCTGTCAGGATCGCCGCCGCGATCAGTCGCTCATTGTTGCTGTCGAAGAAGTCGGCGACTTGTGGGCGCTTGAACGGGCCGGCGTTGTTAACGCGCTTTATCATGTGCTCGGCGGACATTTGTCGCCGCTTGACGGAATTGGGCCGGGCGAACTCAACATCCCACGCCTCATCGAACGCGTTTCAGCCGGCGGCGTGAAAGAAGTTTTGCTGGCGTTGAATTCAACGGTCGAAGGTCAATCGACGGCGCATTATCTGACGGAGCAATTGGCGGCCACAGGCGTCGTTGTTTCAAAACTGGCGCAAGGCGTCCCGGTCGGCGGCGAGCTTGACTACTTGGATGAAGGCACTTTGGCCGCCGCCATCAAATCCCGCCGCCGCATGTGATTGAATGTAGATTGGTGCTGAGCGACTTCGCGGAGCCCAACATTCCGAAACGTGGTGACATGTCGGGCTTCGCGAAGACGCTCGGCGACGGCCTACGTTCGGCTGAACGGCTGTGCGCAGTGCATTCAATTTCTGCCCGCGACCGTTGCCCAATAGGTCCCGGCAATAATTGCCGGGATGACAATTGTGGAGAGGCGAAAGCGCGGGGCACGACGATGCAAAATTGCAGAGCGCAACACACCCACACTTGTCATCCCGGGCCTTGTGCCCGGGACCCATTCAACAACAATCTCTGACGCTAAAAATGGCGCGCAGCCTTAACACCGCATTCAACATCGTTCCTCGACCGTTGCACGAGGGGTCCCGGCAATAAATGCACGGCTGTCCGGTTGAGCAGCTATGACCTCACCACGTCGTCTTCCCGGAAGCCGCGTATCGCAATTTGCAATTGTGACCAGTGGATTATCAGTCGCGGCTATCCGGGACCTTGACCTGACCGAAACGGAAATGATTGGCGCATTTATCCAAAGTTTCTGGGCGTTTTTTAGCTGACGTCACTGGACTGCGG